>JBEBUJ010000015.1:0-39037 GCA_040393365.1 Leucobacter denitrificans | reverse complement strand
ATCGCGACCTGCTTGCTCTCGGTCGTTGTGTTCGTCATGAAATTGGTCTCCAGAATGGACATGGTATTCAGGTGGGTGCGTACCGATTCACAGGATTCGAATGGTTCGACTCCGAGAAACGCCCCACACGTGGACATGGTTGAGTCGCCACAAATGTGACACCCCAGTCTACCTCTAGATTCGCCACATTCTCAACCCGAATTCATAGCCTTTGTGCGTCATGGCTAGGCTATTCGCGTGCCCCCTCGCTCCCCTCTTCCGCAACGCAATGGTCTCGACCCCGCGTGGCTGCGCACGCCGAACCGGGTTCGGGATGAATCGACTCGGTGGGAGTCCATGCGTGACTGGCTCCATTCGAGGATCCCGCGTGAAGCGAAGGTGGATCAGATGATCTCCGACTCGCGCTTCGTATACGAAGACGGATCTGCACTCAAGCGAGACGATCCATACGTCCCGCACACGTTTGTGTGGTTCCACCGTGATCTCCGGGAAGAGGCCACGGTGCCGGGAACGATCCATGTGATGCACCGCGATGAACGTATCGTCGTCATTGACAAGCCGCCGTTTCTGTCGTCGATCCCGCGCGGACGACATGTCTTGCAAAGCGTCGTCGTAAGGATGCGAAGAGAACTCGGCATTCCCGAACTCACCCCCGCGCACAGACTCGATCGTGTAACTTCCGGATTGCTCGTCCTCACGACCGAGCGACGTTGGCGTGGCGCCTATCAGTCGCTCTTCCAAGACCAGCAGATCTCCAAGGTGTACCGCGCAGTGGCCCCACTTCATCCCGATCTCGCACTGCCGCTGCATGTCGAGAATCACATCGCCAAGGAGCATGGTGTGATGCAGGCCGAGATCGTCCCAGGCGCGCGCCCCAACGCAAGCACCCTCGTTGAGCTCGAATCACACCTCGAAGAGGGCTTTGGCATCTACCGCCTCACACCCACCACCGGGCGCACTCATCAGCTCAGGCTTCACATGAACAGTCTCGGTATCCCGATCGTCGGCGATCCGCTCTATCCGGTTCCGACGGGGTCAGAAATTGACGACTTTTCTACCCCGTTGCAGTTGCTCGCAAGCGAACTAGCGTTCGTGGATCCGGTCGACGGATCAGCCCGAGCCTTCACAAGTCGGCGTCTGCTCCCCTTGCAGCCCGAGCTTCCGCACGATCAGTGAGCCGCAGCGTTCCAATTCGGGCCGTACCCAAACTGAACTTCGAGCGGGACTTGAAGCGTCGCAGCACCCGACATGCTTTCGTGGACGATTGCCTCGAGTTGTTCATTCTCACCGGCGGCAACCTCGAACATGAGCTCATCGTGGATCTGGAGCAGCATGCGAGACTTCATGCCGGCCTCTCCCATACGTTGCTCCACCTGAATCATCGCAAGCTTGATGATGTCGGCAGCCGACCCTTGGATTGGTGCGTTCAGCGCTGCCCGCTCGGCATTCTCGCGAAGGACTCGGTTCGGACTCGCGAGGTCTGGGAAGGGCCTGCGTCTGCCAAAAATCGTTTCGGTGAACGTGTCGCGCTTCGCCTGCTCCACGACGGAGCGAAGGTAGTCACGCACTCCCCCGAAACGCTCAAAATAGTCCTCCATAAGCTGCCTTGCCTCGGCGGCAGAAATGGTGAGTTGTTTTGAGAGACCGAATGCTGAAAGGCCATACGCGAGCCCGTACGACATCGCCTTGACTTTCGAGCGCATTTCACTCGTGACCTCAGACGGCTCGACTCCAAAAATGCGCGAGCCGACAAATCTATGCAAGTCCTCACCCTGGTTGAAGGCCTCAATGAGCCCTGCGTCACCAGAAAGGTGCGCCATGATCCGCATCTCAATCTGAGAGTAATCAGCGGTGAGCAGCGTTTCGTACTCAGGCGCGTGAACGAACGCTTCGCGAATGCGCCGCCCCTCTTCCGACCGTACCGGAATGTTCTGCAAATTCGGGTCGGTAGACGCCAGTCTGCCCGTGCTGGCACCGATCTGCACGAGAGTCGTGTGAATGCGCTGCTCTTCAGGCTGCACGGCCTTGATGAGCGTCTCCACGATCTGACGAAGTTTGTTCGCATCACGGTGCGCAAGCAGGGCATCAAGAAATGGATGAGGGCTCTTCTGCTGCAGATCGGAGAGTGCTGCAGCGTCTGTCGTATACCCAGTGCGGGTCTTTCTCGTCTTTGGCATATCGAGCTCTTCGAAGAGCACCTGTTGCAACTGTTTCGGCGACGAGAGGTTTACCTCGTGCCCGATCGCGTCGAACGCGAGCTGCGCAAACCCAGCGACGCGTTCTTTGAGCTCCGCATCGTGTGCTTCGAGCAGCGGAAGATCTATCGCCACTCCTCTCGACTCGAGCGCGGAAAGTATCGGCAGCAGCGGCAGCTCGATGTTCTGATACACGTCGAGCGTTCTTCCTTCAAAACGCTCGACAATCGCTGCATGTACGCGAACAATGAACCAGGCAAGCTGTTCGGGTGTTGCAATCGAACCTTCCTCCGGAACGAGTTGGTTCGGGTCCCCCTCGGGAACTTCCTCACCGAGGTATCGGAAGACGGCCTCCGCGATGGTCTTCTCAGGCGCAACCGGGCGGAACATCCACGCGGCGAGCAGTGCGTCGCCTGCGATTCCACTGACCTCTACGCCCACTGAGCGAGCAATGGCGATCTGCGATTTGGCGTCGAAGAAGACCTTTGGCGCATCAGAGGCGAGCCATGCCTCAAACTGAGCATAGTCGCGGCCACCGGGTCGCCAGTCGAGCGTGACGGTGCTCGCCCGTGTCGCAAGACCGACCTGAATGATATCGCCATGCTCGACAAAGTGGATGGCTGGCCGGTCGACCTTCGAAAGCCAGTCGCCAAGTTCCTCGTCGATGAGGAGTTTTGCCTCGGGAAGCGTGCTGCCATTCGTGGCCGAAGTCGGTGTGCCTGTCGGCACCTCGGCCCCCGCAAGTTTCGCGACTCGCTGCAGGAGCGTGCGAAACTCAAGCTTCGCGAACACTTGCTGCACGGCAGTCATATCAACGTCACCCCGTCTGAGATCGCTGATCGCTAGCGGAAGTTCTACGTCACGTACCAGACGGTTGAGCTTGCGGTTGCGAACTGCGAGGTGCGCATGCTCGCGTAAGCTCTCGCCAACCTTGCCACCGATCTCATCCTGACGCTTCAAGATCTCGTCAAGTGAGCCAAACTGGTTGATCCATTTCACGGCTGTTTTTTCGCCGACCCGTGGAACACCGGGCAGATTATCGCTCGTCTCCCCGACCAGGGCGGCGATCTCGGGATATTGCTCAGGACGCACACCGTATCGCTCCATGACTCGCTCGGCATCGTATCGAGTGAGCTCACTTACGCCCTGCTTAGAGGGGTACAGCAGTGTCACGTTGTCATCGACAAGCTGAATCGTGTCACGGTCACCACTCACCACGAGGACCCGATACCCCTCGGATGGCCCGCGGGTCGCCAGAGTCGCGAGGATGTCGTCCGCCTCAAAGTTTTCCTTCTCGATGGTAGTGATTCCCATCGCATGCAGCGCTTCTTGCAAGAGCGGAATCTGGCCCTTGAATTCTGGCGGCGTCTCACTGCGTGTGCCCTTGTACTCGGGGTACTCCTCGGTACGAAACGAATGCCGAGAAATATCGAAGGCAATGGCAATCGAGTCAGGCTGTTCGTTGCTCAATAGGTTGATGAGCATTGATATAAAGCCGTGGATCGCATTCGTGTGCTGCCCGGTTTGAGTTTGAAAACTGTCTACCGGCAACGCATAGAAGGCACGGAATGCAAGTGAATGGCCATCGATGACCATGAGGGTAGGCTGCTGAGTGTTATTCGACACGCACCCAGCCTACAAGGCTGGTCCGACATTGAAAGAGTGGCATGACAGAAGAATTCCAGGCCGTAGGACTCGATGCTGCGGCCCGAACGTTTCTCGAGCAAGTCGGACCCGGTGCGCTCGCTGTGAAGATGGGAATCGAGTTTGTCTCGTTCACGCCGGACGAGGCGGTCGCCACGATGCCTGTTGAAGAAAACACGCAGCCGTTCGGGCTCCTCCACGGTGGAGCGTACGCAGTACTCGGTGAGACACTCGGCTCTCTGCACGCCGGATTTCTCGCGCCTCAGGGAAAGGTGCCTGTGGGAGTTGATATCAACGCAACACACACCGGATCCGCTACCTCGGGCCGCGTCACCGGCGTGTGTACGCCGATCCACATTGGGCGAACGATGACGGTTCACGAAATCGTCATCACGAATGATTCAGGGCGCCGCTGCTCGACGGTGCGGATCACGAATTTCTACAAGGACGCACCGCGCGCGTAGCGACGCGTAAGATCAATCCTTTTTCGGACCGAGCTGGTCGATGATGGTCTTTGCGACGTCTTGCATTGTGAGACGTCGATCCATCGAAGCCTTCTGAATCCAGCGGAAGGCATCAGGCTCACTGAGACCCATCTTGTCGTTCAAAATGCCCTTGGCACGGTCGACGAGCTTGCGGGTTTCAAAGCGCTCGGCAAGATCTGCGACCTCGTTCTCGAGCGTGATGATCTGCTGGAACCGAGAGAGCGCGATCTCAATAGCCGGAATGAGGTCCGCGGGGGTGAACGGCTTTACGACGTAGGCGAGCGCCCCTGCCTCGGTTGCGCGTTCAACCAGCTCACGCTGGCTGAACGCGGTGAGCAGCACGACGGGAGCAATGTGATCTTTATTGATCTGCTCGGCGGCCGAGATGCCATCAAGCTGAGGCATCTTCACATCCATGACCACGAGGTCGGGGCGCAGCTCTTTGACGAGTGCAACTGCGGTCTCCCCGTCACCTGCCTCACCGACAACATCAAAACCGTTATCTCGAAGCGTCTCAACAATGTCGAGGCGAATCAGGGACTCGTCTTCAGCGACGACGACACGCCTCGCTGGTGTAGGTGTTGCACTCTGCTCATTCACACCTCAAGCTTACGACACCAGGCTTGGTAACCACCCCATTTGGAGGGTGTCGGAGAAAACATTGCAGAACCATACAGGCCCGTGGCGAGTACTCATACCCGCGTTTTCTAAGTACGGGCAAAAGCCCATCAAGACGGGAACAGTAAACCCCGTACTCGCCAATGTTTTCTAGGCGAGTATGAGGCTACTTGTGTGGTGCCGGATGCGGGACTCGAACCCGCACACCTTTCGGCAGCGCATTTTGAGTGCGCCGTGTCTGCCAATTCCACCAATCCGGCTGAGAGTTCCAGCCTAGTGCCTGAAACTCGACTCAAAAAATCGAGTGGAACTCAGCTCTCGGTGAGCGTGTGCTTTCGCGGCTTCGCCTCCTCGAGATCACCGGTCGTCTCTCCCATTCGGTGAATCCTCAGAGTGTTTGTTGTGCCGACGATGCCGGGAGGGGAACCGGCGATAATAAGCACTTTCTCCCCCGCAGTGATATTCGGTCTGGGAAGCAAGGTCGTGTCTACCTGCACGAACATTTCGTCTGTACTGCCGACACGTGGAACCTGAATGCTTCGCGCACCCCAGGTGAGTTCCATGCGTCGGCGAGTAGATAGCTCGGGCGTAAACCCAATGATCGGTATGGGAAGCCTCAACCTCGAGATGCGTCGCACCGTGTCGCCCGATTCAGTAAACACGCAGATATAGCGGGCACCGATAAATTTCGCGACCTCGGCCGCAGCGTGCGTGAGCACACCGCCCTGAGTGTGCGGGATTGTGTTGAGTGGTTCGATGCGATCAAGAGCGTGATCCTCAGTCGCCTCAATGATTCGAGCCATCGTCTTCACTGCCTCGACCGGGTAGGCGCCAACACTCGTTTCGCCAGAGAGCATCACGGCGTCTGCTCCGTCGAGCACCGCGTTCGCACAGTCTGAGGCCTCTGCGCGAGTTGGCCTCGGGTTCTCGATCATCGACTCGAGGACTTGCGTGGCCACGATCACTGGCTTCGCGTTTCGTCTCGCCAGGTCGATCGCCTCGGTCTGCACGAGCGGAACTCTCTCAAGTGGTAACTCAACACCGAGGTCGCCTCGAGCCACCATGATGCCGTCAAACGCGTCGACAATCTCCTCAAGGTGTTCGACCGCCTGAGGCTTTTCAATTTTCGCGATGACTGGCAGGGTGATTCCTTCTTCTGCCATGATCTCGTGTACGCGATCGATATCAGCGGCGTCCCGCACGAATGAAAGTGCAATGTAATCAACGCCGAGCTTCAGCGCCCACCGCAGGTCTTCCTCGTCTTTGTCAGAGAGTGCGGGAACATTCACCGCGACACCCGGGAGGTTGATGCCCTTGTTATTCGAGACGAGGCCGGGCACCTCAACGATCGTGTGCACCGTGTCGCCAGTCACTCGTGTGGCCCGCAGCGTCACCTTCCCATCGTCGATGAGCAGTGGATCACCCACGCTCACATCGCCCGGAAGGCCCTTGTGAGTCGTCCCTGCGATGTGCTGAGTTCCGAGCACATCCCGAGTCGTTATCGCAAACTCGTCACCTATCTCGAGCGAGTATGGGCCACTTTCGAACTTCCCGAGGCGAATCTTCGGACCCTGAAGATCTGCGAGGACGGCTATCGGCCTTCCCACCTGAACCTCAGCACGGCGGATATTTCGATAGATGCCCTCGTGCACGTTGTAGGTACCGTGCGACATGTTCATGCGGGCGACATTGACACCCGCTTCGATGAGTTCGAGTGTGTGGTCGTAGCTCGAGACCGCAGGCCCCCAAGTAGCAACGATCTTTGCGTGACGCATGGTTCGAACTCCTCTAACACTCAGTGGGGATTACGGCGCGGGTTCGCGTGAAACGATGTGGTGGTACACCTCAGGGTCTGCCGTGTCTTCCAACACTGAATCGATGGGGTTGCGGCGCCCAGGAAGATAGACGGAGATCTCGCGACCGACGTGCCGTTTGGTCTGAACGATGTAGATGATGACACCCAGCACAATGGCGAGCAATGCCGCGAGAACGTTGGTTCGGAGCCCAAGGAACAACAGGCTCGGATCGACCCGCATAGACTCAATGATTGCGCGACCGATGCCGTACCAGATGAGGTATAGCGCAAAGAGCCGACCCCAGCGCAGCTGCAACTTCTTCTCGAGAGCGAGCAGCAGGACGATTCCAGCGAGGCTCCAAATGATCTCGTACAGGAATGTCGGATGGAACAGCGTCTCGGGTGGAAGCCCAATGGGGAATGCCGGATTCGAAGACTCAATTTCGAGCCCCCACGGCAGTGTCGTCGGCCCACCGAACAATTCGTGGTTGAAGTAGTTGCCGAGCCGGCCGAAGGCCTGGGCGAGCATGAGACCCGGTACGAGTGCATCGGCAAATGACAGGAATCGCACACCGGTGAGGCGTGACGCAATGAGCACACCGATGGCGCCGCCGAGCAGCGCACCGAAGATCGCGATTCCGCCATCCCAGATGTTCCAGATTGCGTTCTCTTCAAACGGATTCCACCATTGCTTGCCCGGCACAAAGTAATCGCCCCAGTGAGTCACCACGTGGTACAACCGCGCACCGATGATGCCAAGAAGCACCGACCAGACCACAAAGTCAAAGACGACGCCGCTCTCACCTCCACGACGTGTCAATCGCCGCGATGTCCAAATCGCCGCGAGCACGATCCCCAATATGATCCACAGTGCGTACAGGTGGATCGTGAGGGGTCCAATTTGGAAAAACTGGAACGAGGGACTCGGAATACTGAGCGGGAGAATCATTCACTCCTCTTTCACTTGCGGCGACGCCGCCGACTTCTGCTGCGCGCGCCACCGTTCACGGCGGCGACGGGGTCAATTCTATCTGTTCGTGCCTGCGGCGATTTCGCGAACCACCTGGGAGAGCTGCTCTACCCCACCGTCGCGGAGCGCTTTGACGAATGCGGTGCCGACGATTGCACCGTCAGCATAGTCAAGTGTGGTGGAGACGTGCTCTGCGTTCGAGATGCCGATTCCGACGCAGGCGAGCGTTGATCCTGCCTCGCGCAACCTCTGGGTAAGGCCTCGTGCTGCGGCGTCGAGTTCTGTCCGCTCGCCGGTGATTCCCATCGTAGAAACCGTGTACACAAACCCGGTGCTATTCTCGGAAATCATCCGAAGTCGTTCAGGTGTCGACGTCGGAGCCGCGAGAAAGACCCTGTCAAGTCCGACCCGTTTGCTTACTTCAATCCACTCGGACGCAGCATCGGGAGTGATATCCGGGGTGATAATCCCTGCGCCACCGGCTGCCGCGAGGTCTTCTGCGAATCGCTCCACCCCGTACTGGGCAACAGGGTTCCAATAGGTCATCACGAGTACCGGCGTGTCGACAGCCGACGAGATGCGCCGAACCACCTCAAAGAGATGCGCAAGTTTGAAGCCGCCAGCGAGAGCAGTCTGAGTCGCCTGTTGAATGACGAGACCGTCCATGACGGGATCCGAATACGGAACGCCGATCTCAAGCACATCGGCGCCATTCCGTGCGAGCGCAATTGCAGCCTCCACGCTCGTGTCGAGATCAGGAAACGATGCGGGTAAATATCCAACTAACGCACCCTTCCTGTGCGCTTTAGCAGCGCGGATCGCCTGTTCCACACGCGATTCGCTCATGACTCGTACCCCTCGAGCTCAGTGCCGTCAAAGAGACCGAAATAGCGACCTGCGGTTGCCATGTCTTTGTCTCCACGACCAGAAAGGTTCACGGCAATAATTGCTTCTGGTCCGAGCTCTTTCCCGATGCGGATCGCGCCAGCGAGTGCGTGCGCTGACTCTATTGCGGGAATAATGCCTTCAGTCTGACTCAGCAAGCGAAGGGCCTGCATCGCCTCGTCATCAGTTGCGGGAATATATGACGCCCGGCCAATGTCAGACAGCCAGGCGTGCTCAGGGCCCACGCCCGGGTAATCAAGGCCCGCCGAAATCGAATGAGACTCAATTGTCTGCCCATCCTCGTCCTGAAGCACGTACGTGCGGGAGCCATGCAGTATGCCGGGCCTGCCACGCTCAATCGACGCTGCGTGCCGTTCGGTGTCAACCCCGTCACCAGCAGCTTCAACTCCGTAGAGGCGAACCTCAGCGTCGTCGAGAAATGCGTCGAACATGCCGATGGCGTTCGATCCACCGCCGACGCAGGCGACAACGGCATCTGGCAGTCGGCCCGTCTTCTCGAGCAATTGAGCACGCGCCTCTTCAGAGATGATCTTCTGGAAATCGCGCACCATAGCCGGGAAGGGGTGCGGGCCAGCAGCGGTGCCGAAGATATAGTTGGTGCGCTCGACGGTCGACACCCAATCACGGTACGCCTCGTTGATCGCGTCTTTTAGTGTGCGCGATCCCGTCTTGACGGAAACAACCTCCGCACCCAGCAATCGCATACGAGCCACGTTCAGAGCTTGCCGTTCGGTGTCGACCTCGCCCATATACACAACACACTCGAGCCCGAGGAGCGCCGCTGCCGTTGCCGTTGCGACACCGTGCTGCCCCGCTCCGGTTTCTGCAATGACACGGGTCTTTCCGAGCCGCTTTGTCAGTAGCGCCTGGCCGAGCACATTATTGATTTTGTGAGACCCAGTGTGATTCAAGTCCTCACGCTTCAAGAAAATCCGTGCGCCGCCTGCGTGCTCGGCAAATCGAGGAACCTCCGTTAATGGTGAGGGCCTCCCGGCGTAATCCCTGAGCAACCCACTGAGTTCTGCATGAAACTCGGGATCAGCCTTCGCGGAATCGTAGGCAGCGACGAGCTCGTCGATCGCAGCAATCAGGGACTCAGGCATGAACCGGCCGCCGAACTCACCGAAAAAGGGGCCGTGCTGGTCACGAAGATTCGTGACTGTACTGTCGTGTGACATGTTCGCCTCTCAGTTACACGTTGAGGAACGACGCAAGCGTCGCAATTGGGTCGTTCGTAACGAGAGCTTCGCCGACGAGCACAGCGTCTGCACCGGCCTCACGATAGCGAATGACATCGTCAACGCCTAAGACTGCAGATTCAGCGACGCGAATCACCCCTGCTGGGATTTGATCTGCAACCAGGCCGAAGAGGTCTCGATCGAGTTCGAAGGTCTTGAGGTCTCGCGCGTTGACGCCGATGAGCCGTGAGCCCAAATCAACTGCCCGCGCCACCTCATCAGCAGAGTGCGCTTCGACGAGCGGAGTCATGCCAAGTTCAAGGGTGAACGCGTAGAGTCGCTCGAGCGTTTCTTGTGGCAGGGCAGCCACAATGAGCAACACAAGATCTGCGCCCGCAGCACGAGCCTCGAGGATCTGATACTCCTCGCCGATGAACTCCTTGCGAAGCACCGGGATGCTGACAGCCTTGCGCACTGCCTCAAGATCGGCGAGCGAGCCCTTAAACTTGCGTTCTTCGGTGAGCACGCTGACGGCGCTTGCGCCCCCTGCCTCATACTGGCTCGCGAGGGCTTGCGGCTCAGGGATATCGGCGAGATCACCGCGCGAAGGACTCGCGCGCTTCACCTCAGCGATGACGCGAATCCGGTCACTCGGGGCGAGGAACTCGAGCGCATCGAGTGCAGCTGGGCGCGCAAGAGCGTCGGCCTCAACAGTGGCGTACGGTCGAATCTGTCTCCGGGACTTCGCGTCCTCGAGAGAACCCTGGAGGAGCTGGTCAAGCACTGTTATTCGTGAGATTTCGGAGCGTAACGCGGGCCATTCACGCCATAGCCGGCCTTCGCGAGAATGAAACCAAGAAGTGCACCGAAGGCAACTACACCGGCGCAGACCCAGACGAGCACTGCCATATGAAGGAAGAAGAACACGGTGCCTGCGGCAATACCGATCAACATCACTACGACTGCCGTCCAAGCCGCCGGTGAATCACCGTGACCTGGTTCTTCGTGGTGGTTGCTCATGAATCTCCTCTGCCAAACGAACACACTTTACTCACTGCAAAGCTTACCGGGAACTCACAGTATTCCGCGAATGCTGTTCGAGTGGCGCGGCACCTCACCGATCTGTGGGATCGTCACCGTCTGTGAGCGCATCCCACTCGGAAATGCGATCACCGGGTTCGGTTGCGCGCGGCTGCTTCTTCAATCCTTCGGTTCCGGCGTCATATTTGCGGCCGGCGGCCTTCCAACGGCCACTCAACACGAGTACACAGATGCCGATGACCGCGAGCAGCACGCCGATCACTGCGGTGACGACGGGCCAGACGGATGCCGAGACTAACTCGACGAGAAGTTCGTAAGAGTCCCCCGAGATTCCCGTTGACTCCGCAACCTGACTGCGGGCACCGTCGATGGGCGTAAGCGCGATGCTCGTTCCCACCGCCGCGAGCCCCATGCCAAGTGCGCACACGAGCAATCCAATAACTCGTCGGAAAGCCGGACCGGCAATCGTGAGCACCAGTGCCGCAGCGAGTGCAGCGAGCGAGATGAGCGTAATCGCTGGGCTCGCCTGTTGCCCTGTGACCTCAATACGTTCAACAGCAGACACACCCGGCAGAAACTCGACCTGGATCCACGTCTGCACGGACGCGAGTAGCCCGAGGCCGCCCATGGCCACGATGAGCAAGATGAGCAGAGCTTTGCTACTCAGCTTGCGTGCTCGAGCCTCAGACATTCGTCTCCACGCGGCTCAGTGAGTTTGCGATTGCGACGGCTCGCAGCGGCGCAGCAGCCTTACTTTGACACTCTGCGTCTTCGGTTTCAGGCACCGAGTCTGCAACGATGCCAGCGCCCGCCTGAATCATCGCGACGCCATCGCGAATCGTCGCGGTTCGAATTGCGATCGCGAGGTCTGCGGCTCCGCCGAGACCGAAGTAACCCACTACTCCCCCGTAGACACCACGTTGCACAGGCTCAAGCTCATCGATGATCTGTAGCGCTCTCGGCTTCGGCGCACCGCTCAGCGTTCCGGCCGGGAAGGTCGCCCGGAATACGTCAATGGGGTTCATCCCGTCTCGCACATGCCCCTCAACCGACGACACAATATGCATGATGTGGCTGAATCGTTCGATTCGCATAAACTCGGTCACTTCAACGCTGCCGGGCTTGCACACACGCAGGAGGTCGTTGCGGGCGAGATCGACAAGCATCAAGTGCTCAGCACGTTCCTTCTCGTCAGCCAAGAGGTCGCGTTCGAACTGCTGATCCTGATCCACCGTTGCACCGCGGGGCCTCGAACCCGCGATCGGATGCGTCATCACGTGCCCGCTCTCCTGCACCGTAACGAGCGCCTCGGGGCTCGAACCGACGATCGTGAACGGGATACCATCGTTGTCTTCAAGCTGCACGAGGTAGAGAAACGGGCTTGGGTTCAGGTGACGCAAGACGCGATACACGTCGAGCGGATCCGCAGTGCACTGCTGATCGAAGCGCTGCGATGGCACGACCTGAAAGACATCTCCGTCGACAATGTACTGCTTGGCAATGTCAACTGTGGCCATGAACTCGGGCGAGGTCGTCAGCCTCCGCGCATCTGGTAGGGCCTCTCGATCGAGCACCCCAAGTGGTGAAGGTTCAGGTGATGCGAGAGCCGCCTGTAACGCATCAAGCCTGCGTTGCGCGTCTTCCCATAGGTCGCCGGGTTCGCTGTCATGAGATGAGTCATGCACAACGTCGTTGAGCACATTCGCAATCAACACCACCGAGCCTTCGCGGTGGTCAATGACCACGAGCTCTGAAACGAGACTCAGGCCCTGTGTGGGGAGCCCCGTGCCTTCGGCGGGTTGGTGCTCGAGCCGCTCGAACTGGCGAACGGTCTCCCAACCCAAATATCCGACGAACCCGCTCGCGAGTGGAGGAATACCGGGCACCTGAGGGGCCTTCCAACGCTCAAACACTGCGCGTAGGGCCTCTACGGGCTGGAGATGCGACACTCCTCCGGGAAGTAGTCGATCTTCGCTGACGACGTTTCCACTCGGAGTCCATTTCGCATTGCCGCCCTGTTCACCGAGAACCCCGAAACTCCCTGCCCCGACAAAACTGAACCTCGTCCATACACCGCCCTGTTCGGCAGACTCGAGCAGGAATGTTCCGTTCCGTGAGCCCGCGACCTTGCGATAAATGCTCACCGGGGTGTCGGCATCGGCAAAGATCTCGCGACAGACCGGTACGACGGCGCTCTCCGCACGTGCGGCCTCAAATTCTTCACGGGTCGTGGTGGTGCTCACCGGTTCAGCCTATCTCTCGTGGATCACCGACGGCTGCGGCAAGGTCGCGGCCATCAAAGCAGCTGTGAGTTCCCGTGTGACATGCCGCACCGACCTGAATAACACGCACAAGGAGCGTGTCGCCGTCGCAGTCCATTTCCACTCCCCGAACATACTGCCGATGGCCTGACGTGTCGCCCTTTCGCCAGTACTCGTTTCGAGAGCGAGACCAGTAAGTTACGCGTCCTGAGGTAAGCGTTCGTCGCACTGCCTCAGCGTCCATCCAAGCGAGCATGAGCACGCGGTCGGTGTCTACCTCTTGCACGATGGCGGGCAAGAGACCGTCAGACCCGAACTGGAGCTCGGAGATCGCCTGCTCGACACTCATCGCGCCTCCTCCGTAATATTCCCAAGGCGCACCTCGTGTCCCGCGCTGTGCAAAGCCTGCTTGACATCCCCAACAGTGAACTTGCCGTAGTGAAACACTGAGGCCGCGAGCACAGCATCTGCGCCAGCACTCACCGCGGGTGGAAAGTGTTCGAGTTCACCAGCACCGCCCGAGGCGATAACCGGAACGTCAGCAATCGCACGAACCTGCGAAATGAGTTCGAGATCGAACCCGTTCTGAGTACCATCCGCGTCCATAGAGTTCACGAGCAATTCACCGGCGCCGCGATCAACAGCTTCCTTGCACCAAGCCAATGCGTCGAGATCGCTCTCATGCTTGCCGCCGTGCGTCGTCACGACGAACCCCGACGGTTGCTTGTCGCTTCGCCGTACGTCGAGTGAGAGCACAAGCACCTGGGCGCCAAATCGATCCGCAATCTCGCCGATAACCTCGGGGCGCGCGATCGCGCCGCTGTTGATGCCGACCTTGTCAGCACCTACCGCGAGCAGCTTCGCAACGTCATCGACCTCTCGAACTCCCCCACCCACCGTGAGCGGAACAAACACCTGCTCAGCCGTGCGACGCACGACATCATACGTCGTCGCACGCCCATCGACGGTTGCGGTGACATCGAGAAAGGTGAGCTCGTCGGCACCCTGCTCGGCATACTTCGCCGCAAGTTCAACAGGATCACCCGCATCTTGGAGATTCAGGAAGTTGACCCCCTTGACCACTCGCCCACCAGCTACGTCGAGACACGGAATCACACGTATTGCCACTGACATCTTCGCGTCTCCCTAAAGCCTGGCTGCGTGGATCGCAGTGACGAGGATTGCCCGGGCACCGAGCTCGTACAGCCTGTCCATGATGGTGTTCGCGTCATCCGAGGGCACCATCACGCGAACTGCGACCCAATCCTCGTCGCGAAGCGGCGAGACCGTCGGCGACTCAATCCCGCCGGCAACGGCAATCGCTGCCTCCAACTGCTCGGCTGGCAGATCGTAATCCATGATGACGAACTTGCGAGCTACGAGTACCCCCCTGAGCCTCCGAATGAGGCGTTCAATACCCTCGTGCTTTGTCGGCGCGCCGATGAGCACCGCAGTCGATTCAAGGATCACCGGACCAAAGATCTCGAGACCAGCGGCCCGGAGCGTCGCCCCGGTCGAAACGACGTCAGCGACCGCGTCGGCGACGCCTAACTGCACGGCCGACTCCACTGCACCATCGAGTTTCACCGTGTGAGCTTCCACGCCACGCTGCCTGAGAAAACCATCAACCAGTGTCGGGTAGCTCGTAGCAACCCGTTTGCCAGCGAGGTGCTCAATCTCTGAGATCTCTCCACCGGCCGGGGCAGCAAAACGAAAGGTCGAATCGGCAAAATCAAGGTGAGTGATCTCGTGGGCATCCGAACCCGAATCGAGCAATAGGTCGCGACCGGTAATCCCGACATCAAGCGCCCCCGACCCGACATACGTCGCGATGTCGCGAGGTCGCAGATAGAAGAACTCAACGTCATTCTTGACGTCAGCATGCACGAGCTTGCGGCTGTCTTTACGGCCAGAGTAGCCAGCCTCAGCAAGCATCTCCGCGGCGGTCTCAGATAGCGAACCCTTATTTGGAACTGCGATTCGCAGCATTGGAGGAAATCCTTCCGTAATGGCCACCCCTTACGGATCGGCCGAGTGAATTGACATCAGCTGAACGCGCCGACGACAGCCAAAGGCCGTACGCCGGCGCTAGAGATGCGCGTATACGTCGTCGAGCGTCATACCCTTTGCGAGCATGAGCACCTGCAGATGGTAGAGCAACTGACTAATCTCTTCAGCGCACTCAGCCTGCGACTCGTACTCAGCCGCCATCCACACCTCAGCGGCTTCCTCAACGATCTTCTTGCCGATCGAATGCACTCCAGCATCCAGCCGGGCGACGGTGTCGCTGCCTTCAGGCCGGGCCTCGGCCTTCTCGGCGAGCTCGGCAAAGAGCGTATCGAAGGTTTTCACCGCTCCAGACTATCAGTGCTCATGCGTGCGAGTGGAAAGCTGCGGCCGCTCGCAACTCGGCGATCCGCTCTTCTGGCACGCCACCATACACTGCAGATCCTGCTACGAACGTGTCAGCGCCTGCTTCGGCAGCGATACCAATCGTTTGGGCCGTGATCCCTCCGTCGACCTGAAGCCACACGTCGAGCCCGTGCTTCGCACGCGCTTCAGCAAACTGGCGAAGCTTCGGCATCATGTCTGCCATGAACGGCTGGCCGCCAAACCCTGGCTCGACCGTCATGATGAGTACCTGATCGAACTCGGGCAGGAGTTCGAGATACCCGTCCGCTGCTGTTCCGGGCTTGAGTGCGATGCCAGCTCGAGCGCCCATTGAACGAAGCTTGCGGGCGAGAGAGACGGGATCCGCCGCTGCCTCAGCGTGGAACGTCACCGAGTACGCTCCGAGTTCGGCATAGCCGGGAGCCCACCTGTCAGCATCAGCAATCATGAGGTGTACGTCGAGCGGCACCGGCGAAACGGCCTGAATGCGCTCAACAATCGGCGGCCCCATCGTGAGGTTCGGCACAAAATGATTGTCCATCACATCGACGTGCACGAGATCGGCACTCTTGATGGCTTCGAGCTCGGTCTGCAGGTTGACGAAGTCGGCGGAAAGAATGCTGGGATTAATGCGTTGCGCTGTCACGCTACGAGCCTACGGGATGCGTAGACACGGCGCTCGCATAACTCCTCGAAAGCCTGCGGTAGCTTCGCGTGAGCATCGCTCCGAGCGCGAGAAAGAGCGACACCAGTCCGGCTGCGACAAATATGAGCGCCATGCCGCGCGCTTCCCCCGTTCCGAGCAGCCACTGCCACTGAGCAGCCCCAGCGGGGCTACGCATGTAGGGCACCACGATGAACTCTGCGATTGGTGCGATGATGAACGCTGTGATCGGCGCTGTCGCCGCTTCAAACGTCGCCGCAAATCCAAAGACCCGGCCCTGCCGGTCAAACGGTACGACCTTTTGAATGACTGTCTGCTCAGCAGCCTCGATTGCGGGAATCACCATCATGAACAAGAAAATGCCACCGATGAGCAACCAGGGCGATTCACGAAGTCCAAAGACGATCCCAATGCCACCCGTCAACGCGACGAGCAGAAGCAGCGTTCGAATCGGGTTCTTTCCAAGCCCTACTCGAGCGACAATGAGCCCGCCGAGAATCATGCCCACTGATGTGAGCCCGAGTACCAGCCCCCAGATCTCGACCTCGAACAGGGTGAGTCCATACGGGTCGAGCAATGCCATGAACACGCCGCCCGTGAGATTGTTGAACGTGCTGAACAACACCAGCGCGAACAGACCGGGTACCCCGAGAATTGCCCGCCATCCACCGCGAAAATCGATCGCGCGATACTCGGGGTCACGCACGATCTCTGGCTCGTTCACTCGCAAAATATAGAGGTGGATCATGGGCGCGATCGTGCACACCATTGCAATGAGTATCGTCGGCCCCATTCCCAAGAGCCCCACGGAGAGCCCGCTGAACACACTCGTCACAAGAAACGTGATTCCCTGGACTGTTCCGACGAGACCGTTCGCATTGGCTCGGCGCGGCTCATCAATGAGTAGAGTGACGGTCGTTGCGAGTGCAAGATTGCGCATCTGTTCCACCACGCATCCCGCAAGTATCACGAGCGAGAAGACCCAGAACCACAGCCCGGAAATGGTGAGCAACGCATCATGTGGCACCGTAAAAAACATGATCGTCGCAAGCACAAACGTCGAGAGCGTGATCCATGCAGAGGCGCGCATCACCACGAGCTTGCGGTAGCGATCCACCAGACTGCCGAAGTACATCGAGCTCATCGCGAGCAGCAGCATGTAGATGCCCCCGAGCACTCCAGTTGCAAGGATGCTTCGGGTCTCGAGATACACCCAAAACACAAGCGCAAACCAGAGGAAGTTCGATGTGAGGCTCGCCACAGCAGTGTTCACGAGCAGATGAAGAAACTTGCCCCACCCCGAGGCATGCAAGGCTTCACTGCTCGGTGGATCGAGGCGGCGTTCGCTCATAGTTAGGAGCGTACGCCGATGCGGGTATGGTCGCACTCATTTTCTCGGTATTTGCAGCGTCACATGCGCTCACATGGTCGCGATTTCTGAGGCAGCTCAGTCGTGTGAGAGCAATGCGATAAACATCGCATCAGTGCCCTGACGGTGCGGCCATAACTGGGCGCTCAAATGCTCCCCAGCGAGGTCCAGTGACTGCCCGTCGCGGGATGCCGCTCGTGCCGCGGATTTGGCATCGAGTTCGCGAACGCCGGGGTGGCGCTTGAGCAGGCGATCCACAACGACTCGTGTCTCTGCCAAGTGCGGCGAGCAGGTAACGTAGGCGAGCACGCCACCGGGAGCGAGATGCTCCACCGCAGCATCAAGCAATGCTCCCTGCAACGCCGTAAGCTCTGGAAGATCAGACGGCTGCTTGCGCCAGCGCGCCTCGGGCCTGCGGCGAAGTGCACCTAGTCCGGAGCACGGAGCATCGACAAGGATGCGATCGAAGAACTCATGCGAGTCACCGCCGCACCCGAAGGCATCATGCGACCTGCCGTCGTGGGACACCACCTCGATGGCCTCGGGAGAAGCGATCTCAGCGACCCCGGCAAGCGAGGTTCGCACGAGCTCTGCCCTGTGCGGTGACACTTCGTTCGCCCGCACCGACGCACCCTCAATCA
This sequence comes from Leucobacter denitrificans, assembly GCA_040393365.1. Taxonomy (GTDB): domain Bacteria; phylum Actinomycetota; class Actinomycetes; order Actinomycetales; family Microbacteriaceae; genus Leucobacter; species Leucobacter denitrificans_A. Next base: position 20,879 of record JBEBUJ010000015.1, on the reverse strand, counting down.
CTGCCTCTGCCGCGAGTACGGCCGACTTTCCTCCCGGCCCAGCGCAGAGATCGAGCCAGCGTTCTCCCCGCGCGATGGGAGCGGCGCGCACGAGCGAGAGTGCTGCGAGTTGCGATCCCTGGTCCTGCACGCGCAGCAGCCCCTGCGGAATTCCGGCTTCGCGCTCGGCGGTCGCGATGACTCGCGCGGGGTCCCCGCCCACGAGCTCCAGGCCAAGTGGTGATACGCCCGACACCTCGAGCGAATCCGGCTCCACCGCCGCGAGTTCATCCGGCGTAATGCCAGAACCCGACAACAGAGCGAGATTCACTCTCGGTGCGACATTGTCTGCCGCGAGGAGCTCAGTGAGTTCCCCGTCTCGCCCCTCGGCCCGCAGCGCGTCGCGCAGAGCTCGGACAACCCACGATGGGTGGGAGGCGGAGGCCGCGAGTGCTTCGTCTGGCGAGCCCGCTGTAGCCTCGATCTCACGGTCCCACTGCTCGGGTGTGGATCGCGAGATCTCGCGGAGCACACCGTTCACGAACCCTGCCGCTCGTTCGTTTGCCACACGGCGCTGGAGTTCTACACTCTCGTTCACCGCGGCGTGGGTGGCTGTGCGCATTGAGAGCAGTTGGTGGGCGCCGAGCCGCAACACATTGAGTGTGCGTTCGTCGATGTCTGTGACCTTGCGATCGGCGGCAAGCTCGATGATGCGGTCGAGTCGCCCCATCCCTCTGAGAGTGCCAGCTGCGAGCTCAGTCGCAAGTGCCGCATCGCGACCGTCAAGTCTCGCTTCGCGAATGCGTGAGGCAAGCGCAAGATTTGCGTAGGCGTCTCGCTCGATCACGTCCCGCAAGACGTCGTACGCAACGATCCGTGCCCCTGAGATACGAGCCCGCGGCTTGCGTTGCTGGTTGCCCCGAGACTGGAGGCTTCGAGGCTGACCGTTTCGCGGTCGGTTATCTCGAGGCTGACCGTCTTTGGGGTGCTGTGATCGTCTCCCATTCATGAGAGCGTTGCCTTTCCGTCGCGACCGCGCAACCACGCGATGCCGTCCATTGCTGGCTTTCCTGCTGGCTGCACGCGTGCAAGCTCCACTGCTCCGCCCCGAACGCCGAGGAGCGCGCGCTTCCCGACGATCCGCGCTTCGCCGGGCGCGAGGTCTCCCCGTAAGTCATCGTGAACAGCTTCGAGTCTCGTGAGCTTGAGGGGTTGCTCGCCGAGCAGCGCATATGCGCCCGGCTCGGGAGTCACGCCGGCCCAGTGTGCGAGCGCTGCGACAGCGGTTGTAGTGCGTGGATCAATACGCCCGTCCTCTCGAGTGAGTTTGTGGGCATAGGTGTGGTCGCCCTCTTGCGGCGCCCCAGCGTTCGGATCCGCTGCGATAACCTCAACTGCTCGAAGCAGCGCACGGGTCCCGTACTGCGAGAGCTCACTGAGCACCTCTCCCGCCGAGGTTCCCGGGGCGACCTCTCGCGCATCTCGGGTGAGGACGTCTCCCGCATCGAGCGCTTCGACGAGCCGAAATACTGTGAGACCGAGCCGCTGTTCTCCCGCCATGAGTGCGCGTTGTACCGGGGCCGCGCCTCGCCACCTGGGCAGGTCGGAGAAGTGCAAATTGATCCACCCGTGAGACGGGAGTGTGAGGAGGGGCTCGCGTATGAGGCCTCCGTAGGCGACAATCACACCGAGGTCCGCACCGAGCTCCGCCACCCACGCCGCCGCATCGTCGCCGAGTCGGTTTGCCTTCAACACCGGGAGGCCGAGCTCTGTGGCCGCTTGCGCAACCGCAGACGGAGTGAGGATTCGTTTGCGACCAAGCGGCGCATCTTCTCGGGTGATGACGCCGAGTATCTCGTGCCCCTCGGCGTGCAATGCTTTGAGGCTCGGTACGGCAAACTCGGGGGTTCCGGCAAACACGATGCGCATAGCGTCTATTGTCTCAGGCTCAGAGGCCGCAGATTCTGGTGTACTATCACTGCATGCGTACGAAAATTCAGATGTTTGGTTGGTGGATCGCCTAAAGGCGGCCCACGTTCATACGCAGAACCCATTCACACCGCCTAGCAGTGCTCGCACTCGGGCGGTGTTTTCGTACCGGTGCTCGCACCGCTCCATTCACTCAAGGAGAATCCAATGACCACCACATCCCTGTATGCGGCAGACGAGCAGGGCTTCTTCGGCCCCTACGGCGGCGCCGAACTCCCACCCCACCTTGTCGAGCCAATGGCTGAGGTTGCTCGCGCATACGATGAGGCTTCTCAAGACGCCGAGTACCAGGCCGAGTACCAAGCACTCCTTTCAAAGTATGTCGGTAGGCCGTCGCTACTGTACTTTGCCGAGAACCTGACGCAGCACCTGGGCGGCGCGAAGATCTATCTCAAGCGGGAGGATCTGAACCACACCGGCGCCCACAAGATCAATCACACACTCGGTGAGGCTCTGCTCGCAAAGCGCATGGGCAAGCAGACGCTCATCGCCGAGACGGGCGCCGGTCAGCACGGGGTTGCCCTCGCAACCGCTGCCGCACTTACCGGCCTGAAGTGCGAAGTGCACATGGGAGCGATCGACGTCGCTAAACAGCACCCCAACGTCGTTCGCATGGAACTGCTCGGCGCGACGGTTGTTGCGGTCGAGGAGGGCGGTCGATCGCTCAAAGAGGCTGTCGACTCGGCTTTTGGTGTCTACGCGGCAAATCCCGACGAGTATTTCTTCGCGATCGGTTCAGTCGTGGGTCCGCATCCGTTCCCCTCGATGGTCCGTGATTTTCAGTCGGTCGTGGGGCGTGAGGCACGCGCTCAGATCCTTGAGGCCGAAGGCCGGCTGCCTGACTATCTCATCGCGTGCGTTGGAGGTGGATCGAACGCGCTCGGCCTGTTTTCCGCGTTCTTGGAAGATGATGCGGTGAAGATCATGGGCGTTGAGCCGGCGGGCGAGGGACTTGAAGGAGACCGACACGCCGCGACCATGACGCTGGGATCCCCCGGAGTGCTCCACGGTATGCGTACGCGAGTGCTCCAGACAGAAGGTGGAGATCCTGCACCCGTGCACTCCATTGCGTCGGGATTGGATTACCCGGGAGTCGGACCCCAGCACGTGCACCTCAGCGAAATGGGACGCGTGCAGTACGAGTCAGTGACCGACGAGGAAACGCTTCAGGCATTCATGCTGCTGTCGCGCACGGAGGGCATTATTCCAGCGCTCGAGTCATCGCACGCACTTGCGCAAGCTGTGAAGCTCGCTCCGACCCTGTCTTCTGAAGAGATCATCATCGTGAACCTGTCGGGTCGCGGCGATAAAGACGTGGATTTTGTTGCCGAGCGCTTGGCTGCAGGAAACTAACCGTCGAAGACACCGCGGTCGTCAAACCGCAGTCGCAGGGCCTCGGGGCGAGCACGCCCTGGGGCCCTGCCCCTCTGCCTGGACTGCGCACCAGCGGCGTCTGCAACGAGCGCTCCGCGTAGTCTCTTCGCGACATCGGATCCACGAGCGTATTCGAACCTGACGATGGCGCGCATGAGTTGCGGATCCTGCGGCGCTGAATCCCGTTCCGTAATCGGAGTGGGACCCAGTGTCTCAACCCCAGGCAGCACGTCGGGCGACGTCAGCGCAGCGATCGCGCGATCCACCTCGGCGAGACCTCCCGTGACGCTCGCGACTCGCACCGCCGGAGGGTAGCGCAGCGCCTGCCTGTCTCGGAGTTCCCCGCGTAGCCATTCGTCGGTGCGACCGGTGACAAACGCCTGCACCACCGGGCCTCCCCCAGATGCCATCATGCACACACCGTCTTCGGCCGCGAGAGCCGCGGCATTCTCCCACCATCGAATACAGTCTTCGCCGGCACGCAGGTGTTCGAGACTGAGTAGGCGCTCGGCGTCGAGCAGCACCACCGCACGATACCCTCCCGCCGCAATCGGCTCGGCCCCGCGCGTTGCGACGACGAGAGCTGGGCGGGAATCGACGCGTTCCCTCGGATGATCGCCATCGGAGAGCAGCACTCGAACTCCGCGAAATTGCCGCTCGAACTGTTCGACTGTGCGCGCCGAACCCATCCCTCGCTCGACGAGTTGGTGCGCGCCGCAACCTGGGCATGACCATGGGTTCGCGTGTTCTCCACACCAACGGCAAGCCGCCCTCCCGGCAACCCGAAAGCCGATAGGCCCGCCACAGGCCGCACACCTTGCAAGATCTCCGCAATCACCACAGACCGAGACTGGCGCGTACCCCGGGGTTGCCACTTGGACGAGCACGGGCCCTGTGCGGAGGCCCTCGCGTATCGTGCGAGCGGCGAACTCGGGTACCCGACCCGCAAATGCATCGGGCGCGATTGATGCGTCTGCGTGTAACATTCTGGTTCGACGAGGAGGATTCACCTGGTCATCGACATAGCCGATCATCACCAGACGCCCGACCTCGGCACTTCTCGCGTGCGCCGCAAAGAACAGCCCGGCGCCCTCGAGCTCTGCTCGCACCAACGCGGCGTCTCTCGCGTGCACGTACGGGGCCAGCGGCTCTGCGAGAACGGGGTCACCATCGTCCCACATAAGTATCGCGCCTAGCTCATGCGCGGGTGCGTAGACAGCGGATCGGTTTCCTACGATGATTCGAGGTTCCCGGTCGAGTGCCCGAAGGAACGCAGAGTATCGTTCAGCATTCGACTGCCTGGAGTCGACCCGAACTGCATCGGCATGGCCCAAGGCAGAAAGCGCATCAAGCACTTGGTCCTCGTCTCGGTAGTCGGGGAGCACGACGATGACGCTGCGCCGCTGCTCGTGCACCGCGATCGCGAGCTTCGCAAGGCCTTCGGCCCAACCCCCCACCCATTCTCCAGTCGGTAATCGCACCGGGGAATGGGAAGCATTGAAGCCAAGCCGCCTGCCCGAAATGAGGCGTCTCGCGATTGCATGAGCTATGTCTTCCGCAGACTCGGCCTCGAGTTCTTGGACGCTTGATGTGCCTTCGTTGCGGGCATGAGAGACCTCGTGTGGAGCCTCAGCGGGTACAGCTTGGTCCATCGCGGCCTGGAGGTGCTGTTTCTCGACCCGGATCTGGCGTGTGGGTATCGCGAGCCGAAGAATATCTCCGGCAGAACCTCCGGCCCTGTCTGCAACGGCTCTCGCGAGTTGCCACACCTGTGGTCTGAGTTGCGGAACTGAGCCCACGATTTCAGCGATTGGCGACAGCTCACCAGCGAAGTCACTTCGCGAAGCGAAGCCGACGACGTATCCGAACGACTTGCGCTGCTGCGACCGAAACGGAACTTTCACCCGGTGGCCCACGCGGAGGGAATCTGCGAGCTCTTCGGGAATCGAGTAATCAAAGAGGTGGTCGAGTTGCGGAAGCGCGGAGTCGAGGAGCACCTGCGCGACCGGGCGACCCTCGGGCGCCTCCGCGCCTAAGCAACTGCAACTCATAGCAACTCTAGATCCATAGCGGCACTCGACGAAACGACGCTACAGGCCCGCTGCAGCGCGCAGTTCGTCTACCCGGGGGGTCGCCTCCCAGAGGAAGTCGGGAAGCTCTCTGCCGAAATGACCGTAGGCACTGGTCTGCCGATAAATCGGGCGGAGGAGATCAAGGTCACGGATGATTGCGAGCGGTCGCAGGTCAAACACCTCGCGAACGGCAGCTTCGATTCGCTCAGCAGGCACCGTTTCAGTGCCAAACGTTTCTACATAGAGTCCGACCGGTGTCGCGCGGCCGATTGCGTACGCGACTTGCAGTTCCGCACGACGGGCAAGGCCCGCGCGCACCACATGCTTTGCCACCCACCGCATCGCATAGGCGGCAGAGCGGTCAACCTTTGACGGATCTTTTCCGCTGAACGCACCTCCGCCATGTCGGCTCGCACCGCCGTATGTGTCAATGATGATCTTGCGTCCCGTCAGGCCGGCATCACCCATGGGGCCACCGATCACAAACTTGCCAGCAGGATTGATGAAGAGTTCGACGTTTGAGCTTGGCAGCTCAACTCGCTCAAGCACCGGGCGAATCACTTCACGCTCGACCACGTCACGCAGTGCCGGAACCGACAGGCTGCCAGCGTGCTGCGTCGACAACACAATGGCCTCGACTGAGGCGGGCCTGTCACCGTCATAGCCAATAGTCACCTGGGTCTTGCCGTCGGGCCGGAGCTCAGGAATGATGCCTGATTTACGCACCTCGGTGAGGCGCTCGGCAAGCCGATGGGAAATCCAACTCGGCAAGGGGTGGAGTTCTGGCGTCTCATCTGTCGCGAATCCAAACATGATGCCCTGGTCTCCAGCACCTTGGGCACTCAGCGCATCTTCGTTTCCACTCTCGCGCACCTCAAGCGACACATCAACGCCACCAGCGATATCGGGTGATTGCTGCCCAATTGATACCGACACGCCACACGAAGATGCGTCAAACCCCATTTCAGAACTCGTGTACCCAATCTCTCGAATGGTGTCACGAACAAGTTGCGGAATCTCGACGTAGCCGGTTGTCGACACCTCACCCGCGACGTGTACGAGGCCCGTCGTGACCAAGGTTTCTACCGCAACCCGCGCACCCGGATCTTGCTCAAGCATTGCGTCGAGAATGGAATCGGAAATGCGATCGCAGATCTTGTCTGGGTGCCCCTCGGTGACCGACTCAGAGGTGAACTGTCGCAGCATGAAAACTCCTTGGTGCTGAAAATTGCGGCTGTAAATGGGTGTGGCGCCGGTACCGAAAAGGTATCCGACGCCACCGACATTGCGTGCGGTTACGCCCGCCGCACCATCTGAAGCTTGCCTTCAACGATCTCATGCAGCGCAATCGAGAGCGGCTTGTCGTCTACCGAGGAGTCTACGAGCGGGCCGACGTTGTCAAACAGATTTCCGTCGTGCAGGTCTGTGTAGTACTCGTTGATCTGACGTGCGCGCTGCGAAGCGAAGACAACCAGTGCGTACTTCGAGTCCACCTTTTCGAGCAGGTCGTCGATGGGTGGATCGATGATGCCGTTGACATTCGCCATGTTAGTTCTCCTCATATGTAAGTCAGCGACCATTCTAACGCACGAAGCCCGCACCGAACCTCAAGATGACGTAACCGTTCGGACTGCCGAGCCGAATCCAATGATGAGATCGGCTGAGCACGAGCCGATCCGCCCGAGCGAGGAAGCCCATGCTCTCGGCCGCAAACGCAGCCGAGGCGGGGATGCCAGGTGCGATTTCGGTGCCCCACACGGAGCGCCGAATCTTCTGAACCACGGGATCGCCCGCGTCCGCGGGCACGGAGCCAGCCACGCGGCTCATCCCCTCCTTCGCAACGGCGGCGAGTGACGCAGCATCAATCGTGCCGTACCCCTCCCAGCCCGCGTGCGGAGGCAGCACCCCTGCCCAAGCAGCGGTGGCAGTAGTGTCGGGAAGGGATAACGAAAGCTCGTCAGCACCTAATCGCGCAAGTCGATCGAGAAAGGCGCGAGCCTCAAATACCTCATCAATCTCGCCTCGCTGCTCACCTGCCAGCGCGAAGCCGCGCATGACGAGTACAACTGGATCGGTATCGAGGATGCCGATGGGAGCCTGAGTGCAACCGAAGACGCCGAGCACCCCGCCTCGACGCTGAATGCGAACCTCACTCTCCCCCACGCGCACCAGCCGAGCGAGGAAACTTCGCAGGTCGTCGCGGGTCGCCTGATCGGCAAGTTGAATCGAGGGAGCAGTCACGGTCATCGCCGCAAGCCTACCTCCGGAAGGGTACGCTCCCCCAATAGACTGAAGAACATTCGCAGTTCGAAGGAGGCACCATGCCCCAAGCACCCACGCCAGACCTGGAATCGATGCTTTCAGTAGTGAACGCAGGCGCGCGCACCCAGTACGACATCTTTACTGGCCCGGCAATGCCGACCCCGCACGGGCGCGCCTTCGGCGGTCACGTGCTCGCTCAAGCACTCATTTCAGCGGGTGAGACCGTGCCCGAGGGGCGAGTGATCCACTCGATGCACGGTTACTTTGTGCGGCCCGGGCAGAGTGACGAACAGATGACCTTTGAAACGGCACGTCTGCGCGACGGCCGATCGTTCTCAACGCGCCGAGTGCAGGCATATCAAGAGGGCGAAGTGCTCATGTCACTCATTGCGTCGTTCCAGGAATCAGACGAGGGCATTGAACACGAGGAACGCTTCGACATCACGTCGATTGCCCAGCCGGAAGACCTACCCTCGGTGTGGGAGAAGTACGGTCATCTGTCGAGCGACGGTCGGGCCTCATGGGTACTCAACCGCCCGTTCGACTTCCGCTACGTTGAGTCTGACACGATTCTGAGCGTCGAAGAACGTACGAATAAGCAGCACGTGTGGCTTCGATCGCGAGATCAACTCGAAGGCGACGGTCTTATGCAATCAGCCGCCCTCGCCTTCGCAAGTGACTATCTCCTGCTCGAGCCCGTCGCGCGCAAGCACGGGATCCCCTGGGCCACACCGGGATTGCGCGGGGCAAGTCTCGACCACGCCATGTGGTTTCATCGCCCGTTCCAAATCGACGACTGGTTGCTCTACGAGCTTGAGTCGCCCACAGCGCAGGGGGGCCGAGGTCTCGCCCACGGCCGGTTCTACAACCGAGACGGATCGCTTATCGCGAGCGTGTCCCAGGAGACGATGATTCGGCTCCCAGAACAGGGCGACTGACTGAAACGCGACTGAGCCTAGCTGCGCCGAAGCCTCAGCGGCTCGTCCATCCACGGAAGCACTGAAGCGCGCCCGTGATCGTCAAGGTGCATCGGCCGCATCGTTGTCCCGTCAACAATCACGATGGTCGAGACTGCGCGAGCGGCCACAGTGCGCTCCGACTGCGCTCCGTCGACGATCTCGTAGTGAACCTCGAGACTCGATCCGCCGAGCTTCCCGATCCATAATTCGACGGTGATCGGATGTTCCGTGTATTCGAGCACACTAAGGAACTCGATCTGCTGATTCGCGACGAGCATCTTGGGGCCAGCGGGATCATCACCGCGGAAGTACCGCTCCATGCCAGTGGGCTCGCGTCCAGAGCCCAGCCAGAATGTGCGTACGCGCGCCTCCTCCAGAAAGCGCGCATACGCGACATTGTTCACGTGGCCATACGCATCGAGGTCTCCCCAGCGGAGCTCTAGATCTACGTGTGTCCGAGCCATCGCTAGTCGCGGGTGAGCTTGCGGTAGTGACTCCGCGAAGGTTTCGCCGCCTCAGGCCCAAGCCGCTCGATCTTGTTTGTCTCGTACGCCTCGAAGTTCCCCTCAAACCAGTGCCACTCAGCGGGGTTCTCTTCGGTACCCTCATAGGCCAGGATGTGTGTCGCGATTCGATCGAGGAACCACCGGTCGTGCGTGATGACCACGGCGCAGCCCGGGAATTCGAGCAGTGCGTTTTCGAGCGACTGCAGTGTTTCGACATCAAGGTCGTTCGTCGGCTCGTCAAGGAGGAGCAGATTACCGCCCTGCTTGAGCGTGAGAGCAAGGTTCAGGCGGTTGCGCTCGCCGCCCGACAGCACGCCGGCCTTCTTTTGCTGGTCAGGTCCCTTAAACCCAAACTTTGACACGTACGCGCGCGAGGGAATTTCTGTCTTTCCTACCGTGATGATGTCTAAGCCATCGGACACGACCTCCCAGAGATTCTTATCGGGATCGATGTTCGCGCGGTTCTGATCCACATATGAAATCTGCACGGTCTCACCGATCTTCAGCTCACCGCCATCAAGTGGCTCGAGTCCGACAATCGTCTTGAAGAGAGTCGTCTTACCAACGCCATTCGGACCAATGACGCCAACGATCCCGTTAGGTGGGAGCGAGAATGAAAGTCCGTCGATGAGTTTGCGCTCGCCAAAGCCCTTCACCAGATCCTTGGCTTCAATCACCACATTGCCGAGGCGGGGGCCAACAGGGATCTGAATCTCTTCAAAGTCCAACTTCCGGGTCCGCTCGGCCTCTGTTGCCATCTCCTCATAGCGAGCAAGACGAGCCTTCGACTTCGCTTGACGGCCCTTTGTGTTCGACCGAACCCATTCGAGTTCCTCTTTCAAGCGCTTCGCGAGTTTCGCGTCTTTCTTCCCCTGAATATCGAGGCGTTCAGCCTTCTTCTCGAGGTAGGTCGAGTAGTTCCCCTCGTAGGGATACAGCCGCCCCCGGTCAACCTCTGCGATCCACTCTGCGACATTGTCTAGGAAGTACCGGTCGTGGGTAATCGCAATCACTGCACCCGGGTACTTCTGCAAATGCTGCTCGAGCCAGAGCACACTTTCGGCATCGAGGTGGTTCGTAGGCTCGTCAAGGAGCAGCAGGTCTGGTTTTTGCAGCAGCAGTTTCGTGAGTGCGACGCGGCGCTTCTCGCCTCCTGAGAGGTTCTGAATGTTTGCGTCACCCTGTGGCGTACGAAGCGCATCCATCGCCTGCTCGAGCTGATTGTCGAGATCCCAGCCGTCGGCCGCGTCGATCTCCTCTTGAAGCGTACCCATTTCAGCGAGCAATGTATCGAAGTCGGCATCGGGCTCGGCCATGAGCGCCGAGATCTCATTGAAACGGTCGACCTTCTTCTTGATCGCAATGCCGTCTTGAATGTTCTCAAGCACTGTCTTGGATTCATCAAGCTCGGGCTCCTGCATGAGGATGCCTACCGTGTAGCCCGGCGAAAGTGTGGCTTCGCCGTTCGAGGGGGTATCGAGCCCAGCCATGATCTTCAGAATCGTCGACTTGCCCGCGCCGTTCGGACCGACCATGCCGATCTTTGCACCAGGCAAGAATGCCATCGTCACGTCATCGAGAATAAGCTTGTCGCCGACCGACTTGCGGGCACGAACCATCTGGTAAATGTACTCAGCCATATGTTTTTCGGGCGCTGTGCGCCTGAGCTCCCTGCTGTACGAGGTGGAATCTAACGCCTGCTACTCTACCGGGTTCGTGAACAGCAGCTCTGTGTGCCTCACCAATCGATCGGGCGAGTTTTTCCGATGAGGCAAATATCTTGATCTGGCCCCACTGCCGGAGCGAGATCAGTTACGAGCTCTCGCGACTCTGTGGTGATCTGCCCGAGGAGGCAGAGTTCATCAATTCGCACGGAAACAAACATGCTGTCGGCAACCAGGTTCGTTCGAGAGGCGTCGAACGACACCTGCATATCCGATTTCTCAAACCCCGCGCTCACAAGCGAGTCCACGATCGGCTGCCCACGCACAGCCTCAGTGCCGCTCGCAAAGTCCTCAAGCGCGGCCGTGAACTCAAGAAACCTCGCTTCTGCGGAACCCTCTGGGGGAGCTTGTGTTTGCGACCCTTCGCCGGAGGGATTGCTCGGCGTCACTCGTGCCGTCCGTTCGGGCACCTCTGGCGTGGGCCCCTCAAGGAGGGCGCACGAACTGAGTCCGAGCGAGAGCACAGCCCCGCTCGCAACGACTGCGGCCATGCGCCTTGCTCGAATTACCACCATGCTTCAAGTGTATTGAGTGCTCCGGGAATTCCTGAGTGAATGCCCAGTGATAATCGCTCTCCACAAGATCGCTTTCGCGCGAAAGCTCGGCTCTTTATCCACAATCTTGATCCCTCCGAGCACGCAACTGCGGACAATCGTTGAAGCTTAAGGTGCGATCTGGGTCCGGGATACCCACTCGCAACACCACCCAGTTCCCGAATCAGCAGGTAGGAGTTTGAAATGTCTCAACACGTCAGTGCGGTAGGCCAAGTCGCAACTGAACCGAAACTGTACACGCCGTCAGGAGGCGTGCAGTTTTGCACGTTTCGCCTGGCGAGCACAGAGCGTCGATTCGACGCTGGGCGCAAAGAGTGGATCGATGGAGATACCAACTGGTTCACCGTGAACTCCTTTCGCAGCCTCGCAGTTCATGCGAGTGCGTCCTTCTCGAAGGGCGACCGGGTGGTCGTAACCGGACGGCTCAGAGTTCGTCAATGGGAGACCGACGAGAAGAAGGGCAATTCGGTTGAGATCGATGTCGATGGCATCGGTCATGATGTGCGCTGGGGTGTTTCAACGTTCACGAAGCAACAGAACGATCACATTGACTCACCACGCGAAACCGGGGCTGGCCAGGCTGAGCCCGGGAGCGGCGAACTCGGTGTCGCTGCACCCGGGAGCGGCGAGCCCGAGAGCACAGACCCCAGTGGCACAGAGCCCAGTGGCACAGACCCCATTGACACAGAGCGCGAGCCCGAGTTCGCTGGTGCGCCGTTCTAACATCTGCGACTTACTACGCAGTTCGACCTGAGATTGCCGCTATCAGCCGATCAAGCGCGAAGAACACGTATCCAATCAGCACGAGTCCGACCGAGAGTCCGCCGATCCAAAGCGCGACGCCTCCGATTCCATACACGGCAACATTCATGAACGGGTAGGGATACCTCGAACCCTCCAAGAACTCTCCGCCTAGAGCACCGTATATGAATGCCAGTACGAGATAACTGAACGGAATAAGGGCCCACCGCAGAGGATCGGCGGCTCTCATCTGTCCCTTCGGAACGAACAGCAACCAGTCGACGAAGATGAGCAGAGGGGTCACGATATGGATCAAATTATCCGTGAGAGAGAACGCCTCGTAGTCTCCGGCCTGCACGAACGCCGAAGGCACGAGCACGAGGAGGTACACGAGCATCGTGACCGTAATAGCCATCATGATGGCAGCACTCCATCGCGCCGACGGTGTGGAATGGCCTCGCACGCCAAATGCCGTGAGATCCCGAATCGTAGAAATCACCGACAGTAGCACCCACACCAAGCAGAGGGCGTTGCTCAGCACGGTGTAGAACAACCAAGCTCTCGGGCTCGGCGCATCGCTGAAGATTCCGGTAATACGAACAATCCCGAATGCAATGAGCACCAGTGCGAGACATCGAAATGGGAGCGCAACCGTTCGCAGCACCAGCGCACCGGAATCCCAGACTCTCTCTGCACGCGTGCGTGAGACTAGTGCACCTTCGCTCATACACAAATCATAGGAGATATTCAGCAAACCCCGCGCGAACTTTGTTCACCTTTGGCACTGCCACTGCGAGACAGTATCCCTGAGTGGGGTTCTTGGCAAAGAAATCCTGGTGCTCCTCGGGTCCGGGGTACACCGTGGTCAGCGGACTAATTTCAGTCACTACCCCGCCACCCCAGTAGTCGTTGGCACGATGCTTCGCGGCCTCGAACGCCTCGCGTTGGGCTTCGTCTGCGTAGAACATCGCCGAGCGGTACTGTGTTCCGACGTCGTGGCCCTGCCGGTTGAGTTGCCTGGGATCGTGCATGGTGAAGAACGCGTCAAGAACAACCTCGGCGGGAATGACTGACTCATCAAAGGTCACCTCCACCGCTTCAGCATGTCCGGTGGTACCCGTGCACACAAGCTCGTAACTCGGATTCGGCGTCGTTCCTCCGGTGAAGCACGAATGCACGTGAGTGATACCTCGCAGCACCCGATATGCCGCATCGAGACACCAATAGCATCCACCCGCGAGTACAAACGTTGTCGCCATAATGAAACCTCCTACGATTTCCACCATTCATCGTCCGGCGTGACCGGCAACTGCCGCTTATGTCGCGTGGCGAGGTAGCGGCGCTCAAGATTGGCCGCAGAAGACTCTGCGATCCGTTCGCCACGAAGGTACGCATCGATCTCGTCATAGGTCACCCCGAGGCTCGATTCATCCGACTGGCCTGGTTCTCCGTCGAGCAGATCTGCGGTCGGCTCTTTCTTCCACAGGCGCTCAGGTGCCCCGAGCTCAACGAGTAGCGAGGCGCCCTGACTTTTCGTGAGCCCCTGCAAGGGGGTGATGTCGGCTGCGCCATCTCCAAACTTTGTGAAGAATCCGGTGAGCGCTTCGGCAGCGTGATCAGTGCCGAGCACGAGCAAACCGTGGTCTCCGGCGAGCCCATATTGCGCCACCATACGCGCTCTGGCTTTGATGTTGCCCTTATTGAAGTCAGTGACGTCTTCGCCGAGCGCCGCAGATAGCTCAGACGTCATTCCATCTACCGCTGGAGCGATGTTGACCGCGACCGAATGATCCGGCTGAATGAATGAGAGCGCGAGTTGCGCATCGTCTTCATCTCGCTGCACAGCGTACGGCAATCGCATTGCCCAAAATTGCGCATCATGTCCTCGATCTCGCATCCGCTCAGCCGCAAGCTGCGCGAGTCTTCCGGCGAGCGAAGAATCCTGGCCGCCAGAAATCCCGAGTACGAACCCGCGGACACCCGGAATGCTCTGCGCATATGCGGCAAGGAACTCGACCCTGCGTTCGATCTCCTGCTTCGGGTCGATCACCGGGTTGACTCCCAGTTCACTGATGATGCGCTGCTGTGCTGTACTCATGAAACCAACTCCTCAATTCCTTGGAGGCACCTGGGCCCGAGCAGTCCCTTGAGTTCCCCGAATAGTTCACTTGACACTCGCACACGCTGTGGCAGTTCGAAGACTCGGACCGCATGCTGAGTCGCAAGGTTCAAACGGATCTCACTATCTCCACGGTGTCGATCAAGCGTCTGCTTCAGTTCGCCAAGCACTTCCTCCGTGGCCCGGCTGTCATTCATCGTGATAGAGATCGACTGTGAGTCGTCTTGCACTGCAGCGTCGATACCCCGCACACCGTATGCGTGCATTGACATACCGTCATCTCGCGAATTGAGCTTTCCTCGAAGTGCCACGATAGTGTCCGGTTGCAAGAGAGAACCGAACTCTTGATACGACTTCCCCATGAACAGGGCCTGAATCTCGCCCGTGAAGTCTTCAATCGTCACCATGCCGTAGAGGTTTCCGGACTTCGCCGTGCGGTGTTGCACGCTGGTGAGCAGGCCCGCAATGACGACGGTCTCTCCGTCGAAGTTCGCGTCTGGGTTCGTTGCTTGTTCGACGGTTACCGAGGCTTCTTTGGCGAGCGTTGTCTCAAGCCCTCGCAGCGGGTGGTCTGACACGTAGAGACCGAGCATCTCACGTTCAAACGCGAGTTTGTCTTTCTTCGTCCATTCGGGCCTGTCTGGCACGTGTGAGACCGGCGCAGAGCCCGCGCCCGACGCTTCGGCGGCCTCGGCAAACAGGCTGTCGAAATCGAATCCGACGTCGCCGTTCTCCTCTGCCCGCTTCTCCTTCACCGCGCTCTCGACGGCACTCTCGTGAATTTCGAGCAGCGCTCGGCGGGTGCCTCCGAGTCCATCGAACGCGCCAGCTTTAATGAGTGACTCGATCGTGCGCTTATTGAGAGCGGGTAACGCGACCTTCTTGAGGAGATCGTGGAACGATTCGAAACTCCCCTTCGACTCGCGAGCTTCGCGAATCGCTTCGACAACATTCCAGCCCACGTTTCGCACCGCGCCGAGACCGAAACGAATGTCATCACCGACGGCGGCGAAGTTGGCGAATGAATCGTTGACCGCGGGCGGGAGCACCTGAATGCCCATTCTGCGGCACTCATTCAGGTAAATCGCGAGCTTGTCTTTCGAGTCGCCGACACTCGTGAGCAGCGCGGCCATGTACTCAGCCGGGTAATGCGCCTTGAGGTACGCGGTCCAGTAACTCACCACACCGTACGCTGCGGAGTGAGCCTTGTTGAATGCGTAATCAGAGAATGGCAGCAGAATGTCCCAGAGCGCCTTCACCGCTGCGTCAGAGTAGCCGCGCTCCCGCATGCCACCTGCGAAACCCTCGTATTGTTTGTCGAGTTCTTCCTTTTTCTTCTTCCCCATCGCCCGGCGCAAAATGTCTGCTTGACCGAGCGAGAAGCCCGCCACACGCTGGGCAATTGACATCACCTGTTCCTGGTAGATGATGAGTCCGTAGGTCGTTTCGAGAATGTCCTTCAGCGGTTCCTCGAGCTCTGGGTGGATCGGCGTGATCTCTTGAAGCCCATTCTTTCGGAGCGCGTAGTTGGTGTGTGAGTCGGCCCCCATCGGCCCCGGCCGATACAGCGCGAGCACCGCGGAGATATCCTCGAAGTTGTCTGGTTTCATCAGGCGCAGCAGCCCGCGCATCGGGCCGCCGTCGAGCTGGAATACCCCGAGCGTATCGCCGCGAGCGAGCAGTTCGTAGGAGGGCTGATCATCGAGTTCGAGTCGCTCGAGATCGAGTTCTTCGCCCCTGTTCAGCTGAATATTCTCGAGCGCGTCAGAAATGATCGTGAGGTTACGCAGCCCGAGGAAGTCCATCTTAATGAGACCCAAGGTCTCGCAGGTCGGATAGTCGAACTGGGTGACTATTTGGCCATCTTGTTCGCGCTTCTGCAGCGGAATGATGTCTATCAGCGGATCGCTCGACATGATCACACCGGCCGCGTGCACGCCCCACTGCCGCTTGAGTCCTTCGAGCCCGAGCGCAGTCTCGTACACACGCTTCGCGTCGGGGTCTTCCTGCAGTACAGCACGAAACTCTGATGCCTCTTTGTACCGTGGGTGCTCGGGGTCCGTAATTCCGGCGAGAGGGATGTCTTTTGCCATCACGGCTGGTGGCATAGCTTTCGTGAGTTTCTCGCCCATACCGAACGGGAATCCAAGTACGCGAGATGAGTCCTTGAGCGCTTGCTTCGACTTAATCGTGCCGTATGTCACGATCTGCGCCACACGCTCATCGCCGTACTTTTCGGTGACATAGCGGATCACTTCGCCCCGCCTGCGATCATCGAAGTCGACATCGAAGTCGGGCATCGATACGCGGTCTGGATTAAGGAAGCGCTCAAAGATGAGCCCGTGCTGCAGTGGATCAAGGTCTGTGATTCGCATCGCATATGCGGCCATCGATCCCGCGCCAGATCCACGTCCGGGACCCACGCGAATGCCATTATCTTTCGCCCAGTTGATGAAGTCGGCAACCACTAGGAAGTACCCGGGGAAGCCCATCTGGGTAATCACACTGGTTTCGTACTCCGCCTGCTTGCGAACGTCATCGGGAATTCCGTTCGGGTATCGATAGTTCAGCCCGTTCTCGACCTCTTTGACGAACCAGCTTTCCTCGGTCTCCCCCTCAGGCACCGGATAGTTTGGCATGTAGTTCGCAGACGTATTGAAGCTCACCTCACAGCGTTCGGCAATACGGAGGGTGTTGTCGCAGGCCTCTGGAAGCTCACGGAAAATATGGCGCATTTCGGCCGCACTCTTGAGGTAGTAGCCAGAGCCGCTGAACTGGAATCTGTTCGGGTCGTCGAGCCGTGAACCCGATTGCACGCAGAGCAACGCCGAGTGCGACTCCGCATCGTGCTCGTGAACGTAGTGCAGGTCATTCGTGGCGAGCAGCGGAATGCCAAGGTCCTTTGCAATGGCAAGCAACTCAGTCTGCACCCGACGCTCAATCTCGAGGCCGTGGTCCATTATCTCGCAGAAGAAATTCTCCTTGCCGAAAATGTCTTGGAATTCAGCAGCGGCTTCGCGGGCTTCCTTCACCTGCCCGAGGCGCAGCCTAGTGTGGATCTCCCCAGAGGGGCACCCGGTGGTCGCAATGATGCCCGTTGCGTACTTCTGCAGCAGCTCTCGGTCCATGCGCGGCTTGAAGTAGTACCCCTCGAGCGAGGAGTAGCTCGAAAGCCGGAAGAGGTTGTGCATCCCCTCGGTCGATTCAGAAAGCATCGTCATGTGCGTGTATGCGCCGGCACCTGAAACGTCGTCACCGCCACCGTCGCCCCAGCGTATCCGTGTGCGGTCTGAGCGATGCGTGCCTGGCGTCAGATATGCCTCAATACCAATGATGGGTTTCACGCCGACATCGTTTGCGGCGCGCCAGAAATCAAACGCGCCGTAGGTGTTTCCGTGATCAGTAATCGCGATCGCTGGCATCCCCTGCTCCGCCACCGCCGTTACGAGCGGCTTCACCCGAGCCGCTCCGTCGAGCATTGAATACTCGCTGTGCGTGTGAAGATGTACGAATCCGTCGGTTTCAGACACCCGAGCCCCTTCCGTGATCGCCTTCCAAGACTACCCCGCCTAAACGAGTGCGGGCACCGAGAAGCTCAGAATCAGCTTCAGGACTCGGCCCCCGAGAGCACGTCGATGGCGTGTTGCAGGTCGGGCGGGTACTCTGACTCAAACTCGACCGGTTCACCATTACCCGGATGGCGAAAACCAAGACGCATGGCGTGTAGCCACTGCCTCGTGAGGCCCAGCCGTTCTGAGAGCACAGGATCCGCCCCGTACATTGTGTCGCCGACACACGGGTGCCGCTGCGCCGACATGTGCACACGAATCTGATGGGTTCTTCCGGTCTCGAGTTCAACTTCAAGCAGTGTCGCAAATGGAAACGCTTCGAGCGTCGTGTAATGGGTGACCGAAGGCTTACCGCTTGTCGTCACCGCGAATTTCCACTCGTGGCCGGGATGCCGACCGATATTCCCCTCGATGGTTCCCGAGAAGGGATCGGGGTGGCCCTGCACAACTGTGTGGTAGATCTTGTCGACATCCCTCGCCTTAAACGCTCGCTTCAAGAGGCTATATGCCCGCTCGCTTTTCGCTACCACCATGAGGCCACTCGTGCCCGCGTCGAGACGGTGCACGATTCCCTGCCGCTCGGGTGGCCCCGAAGTCGCAATGCGATAACCGGTGCCGGCAAGAGCTCCGAGCACTGTTGGGCCCGTCCATCCCTGAGACGGGTGTGCTGCGACTCCCGCAGGTTTGTCGACGACGACGAGATCTTCGTCGTCGTACACGATGCCGAAGTCTGGGAGTTGCACGGGCACCACCTCAGGTCCCGTCTTCTCCTCCCAGTTCACCTCGAGCAGCGCTCCGGCGTGCAACCGGTCCGATTTCCCGAGCACTCCACCATCGAGAAGCACACCTCCAGCGGCAATGACTTCCTGGGCAAAGCTCCGAGAGAAACCCAGAAGTTTTGCGAGTGCAGCGTCTGTGCGCTCCCCGGCCAATCCATCTGGAACAGGCAGACTACGGTGTTCCATCGGAGCTCCGCGGGTCATCATTATTCTCGGGGTCGCGTGCTTCGTCACTCGCTTCGTCGTTCGCTTCACCGGATGTCTCAAGCGCTTCAGGATGCTCAAGATCATCAGATGCGGAGTGGCGAGGGTGTCTCCCACCCTCGATCTTGAAACCGAAGAGCGTGACCGCGATGAACAGCAGCATGCCACCGACGATGCCGATATCCGCCACGTTATAGATCGCTGGATTGAAGCCCAACCACATCCAAGGCGTCAGGATGAAGTCGACCACGTGGCCCTCAGGAAACCCGGGTTCGCGAGTGAGTCGGTCGGTGAGATTCCCGAGCACTCCCCCGAGGAGCAGCCCGAGGAAGACGGCCCACGGCACCGACCTCAGTTTGCGTATTTGCCAGAGAATAACGCCGGCAACGACCGCAGCAAGGATCGTGAAGATCCAGGTTTGTCCGGTTGCCATTGAGAATGCTGCCCCGGGGTTTCGTACGAAGTGCCACTGCAGGAATCCGCCAAGCACTTCGACGGTTTCGCCGTACGGGAGGTTCGCTTCTACCCAGTTCTTGCTGAGTTGATCGGCTGCGTAGATGACGAGCGCGATAGCAAACAGCAACAGCGGCACCAACACTCTCCGACGAGTGCTCGGTACCGCTGCAGCAGTTGGTTCTTGATCCACCCTGAATCAACCGAGGCTGTCAGGCCTCGTGAGCGGCTCTGGCGAGCTGTCGAGGTCTTTGAGCTGTGACTGAATGTACGAACGGAGCGTTGATCGATACTCGTTTTCAAAGCCGCGAAGCTCGGCGACGGTCTCCTGAAGACCCTCCATCTCCTCAGCGTGCGCCTTGAGATCCTCTGTACGACGGCGCTGCGCCTCATCAACAAGCTCGTGTGCGGTGCGCTCAGCATCTTCGATCATCTGAGTGCTCTTAGACTCCGCGTCTGTGATGAGCTTGTCTCGCGTCGCTTCGCCCTCACTGACGTACTTGTCATGGAGCTCGAGTGCCATTTGCAACATGGCGCTCGACTTCAGCGCGTCTGGACGCTGGGCGGTCTCGTCAGTACCCGCGGCTTCTTCTGGCTGAGCCTGAGGCTCCTGTGTGGGAACGTCGACAACGATCGTCTCCGCCGAGGGGTGCACGGCGGCGCCGCTCCCGCTCTGTGCTGCTTCGAGCTGCTCGGTCAATTCGTCGATCTTGGCCTGGAGCTCCGCTTTCTCCGCTTCGCGCTCACGCAGTTCCTCAACGATTGTGTCAAGAAAGTCATCAACCTGGTCGAGATCGTAGCCGTCACGGAACTTCGTGATCGTGAACTTCTGATTCACGACTTCTTCAGGAGTCAAGGCCATCGTTCATTCTCTTTCTGTCGGAAGGATCGCTTACGCAATCATCTCAATAACGCTAGCAAACTCTCGGCAAATATACGGTGATTAGAACCCGCCTGGCACCAATGAAAGCAAAATAATGCAGGCGATCATGGTGAGGAACCAGCCGAGGTCGATTGCCACCTGTCCGAGGCGGATGGGCGGCAAGATCTTGCGGAACATGCGTATTGGAGGGTCGGTAATGGTGAAGACGGCCTCTATGAGGATCGCAAGAAAGCCGCGAGGTCTGAAATTTCTTGCGAGCACGGTGATCCAGTCGAGGACAAACCTGACCCAAAGCAGAAAGATAAACAGCCTCAGGGCGATTCGGATAACAGTGCCTATGGCCCAGACGATCTCCACTACGCGCTAGGCGCGACGAAGAATGAGCCCTCTGCAGGTGCTTCGGGTTCGTCGCTTCCGATCTCAATGTGCTCGGGTGAAAGGAGGAAGACCTTGCTTGTCACGCGCTCAATGCGTCCACCCAGACCGAGTGTGAGCCCGCTCGAGAAGTCGATGAGTCGCTTCGCCTCGTCCTCGCTCATGCGTGAGAGATTCATGATGACGGGAATGCCCTCACGGAAACTCTCAGCGATGACCTGAGCATCGCGGTACGCAGTCGGATGCACAGTCAATATCTCGTTCATGGTCTGAGGGGCTTGGAGATCGGAAGAGCGTCGTGTAGGGAAAGAGTGTGCTTGGAACAGTGTATATCTCG
>JBEBUJ010000014.1:0-39127 GCA_040393365.1 Leucobacter denitrificans | reverse complement strand
GCGCGCTTCCCTGACACGGAAGAGGTCACTGGTTCGATCCCAGTATCGCGCACAGATAAAACCCCTGGTAACGCAGGGGTTTTGCACTGTTTAATGGGTCGATCGTTGCTTCCGAGGACTCGGACGGCGGGTCGCGATCGGTGCCATGGAGATGGCTTACCCGACTCTGAGAGGTGCGGATGGCGTTCACTCCCAAAAGAAGGTACACACCTCGCAGATAGTTCGGCCCCGCGGCGAGTGTAGCTAGGCCGACGGAACTTTCTATTGATGCTTACCGGCCCGGCCCCATTTCTCCTCCCTAGCTCAGAGGCAACAGCCGCATTAGGGCCTGTAGCGCCGATTTGATCTTGAATCCCTTGGGGTCATAGAGGGATTGAAGAGCAAGACCATTCAGAGTTGCAATGAACAGGGACGCGGCTATGGTAGACGAATAATCAGCCGAGTCGCGCTGCTTGAAACGATCGGACAGCACCGCGATCGTATGAAGATAAGCAGATTTTGCAATGTGCTGAAGATCGCGTTCACGCCTCAGAACAGGTTGCAACAGTATCAATGAGACCAAGGGGGAATTAGCCCCGAAGAGCTCTCGTTCCAGAGAAGCAGGGCTAATATGTTCCTGGTCTATGAGCGCGCGCGTGACGCTTTCCGACCACTCCTGGATAAGCACCCTGACGAGAGCTTCGAGATAACCCTTTTTGCTCTTGAAATAGTAGCTGATCAGACTCTTGGATTCCCCAGTTTCAGTTGCAATATTGCCATATGTGAGTTCTCTAATTCCGCCCTTGTGCAAGAGGCGTTTGCCTCCAGCAAGCAGGCGACTTGAAGTTAAATTGTTATCGTGAGTATTAGCGCGCAGGGGTACCACATCGAAATGCAGCACGTCGTCTCCCAGGTTTGGCTTGGTTCCAGGTTCTGTCCCTTCCCATTCGCCTAGTAGCTCGCGCTTAAATAAGGAAGAAAGAAGATCGAAGCCGGCTAGCATTGATGCCTCGGACACGCCAAGCAGTCGACCAAGTGGCAGACCCTCGCCTGCAGCTAGCATTACGGCTGCGTTTGCTTGACTCCGGGCTTGAGAAAGCCGACCTGTAACCAGGAATGGATAGTTTAAGTCTACCCGGTAGCCTTCATATAGCCGGGCCACATTCGATCTAGTTATATCGTCACGAATGACATGTGTAATGAGCTCGCAATACGCTCGAAAGCCGTCGAGATCTCTCGCGATTGTCGAATGGAAATTGATGAGTATGTCGACACGTTCTGCAATTGATGGCGGAAGCTCTTCCAGATCACGAATGTGCTGTGCTACCTCGTCGCGCCAGATTGAGTCGAGCAACTGAGCTTCCAACCTTGCCATGGAGCCGAAATAGTAGATGGCGAGAGAAGAGGGCACTCCGCCCTCTACTGCAAGTGCCCTCAAAGTGAGACCATCCGCCCCATCGCGGTCCAATATT
The DNA here is from genome assembly GCA_040393365.1 of Leucobacter denitrificans. Lineage (GTDB taxonomy): Bacteria > Actinomycetota > Actinomycetes > Actinomycetales > Microbacteriaceae > Leucobacter > Leucobacter denitrificans_A. The sequence continues at coordinate 37,676 of JBEBUJ010000014.1, read as the reverse complement.
TGGCGTGCAGCGTCGAGCAATTCTAGGGCTTTATCCGGCAGCTCCCGTGCTTCTGGTGACACTATTGAGCCATGAGTGGCCGGGGGCTCTACGTTCACAATTGACATTTGATCTGCGCTTTCCGGTTCAGCATTCCACCAGACCTGATGTTACACGCTGACACTGGATTCGCTTCGTTCCCAGGAGCACATTCCACAGGGCTATACGAAGCCAGAGTCGGACCGTTGACAATATTGCATCATGCACATATAGTCAGTGGGATTGATCGATCGATCAAACAAATATTGTTCGATCGATCAGTCAATTGAGCATTTTTCAAATGAAAGAGCTTAGAAAATCTCTCGCATTGATACTCCAAAGGAGGAGAAAGCAATGTCTACGAAAAGTAGCGTTGAAACCCGGCCAGCGGCTAACCGTTTAAAGGGCCGTTTAGGCCTTGCAAGCATCGTCTTCATGGTCGTCGCTGCCGCCGCACCGCTGACTGTTGTCGGTGGTCCCGTCCCAATCGCTTTTGCGACCGGCAACGGTGCCGGTGTTCCCATGATGTTCATCCTCACTGGCGTCGTACTGGTGCTCTTTGCCGTTGGTTACACAGCAATGAGCCGATTCGTACCTTCAGCTGGAGCTTTCTATTCTTACTCGTTAATCGGGCTTGGGAAGCGCGTGGGAATCGGTACCGGTTACGCAGCGTTGCTCTCCTACCTCTCCCTTTACATCGGTGTTTTCGGCCTACTGGGGCCAGCTATTGATAACCTTGTAACCGCAGCTGGCGGGCCAAGCTTACCGTGGTGGATTTGGTCCTCCTTGGCCTTGATCGCAATCACCACAGTCGGTTACTTCAACATCGACTTGTCCGGGAAGGTGCTCGCGGTCCTCCTGATCGCGGAAGTCGCCATCGTAATGGTCCTTGATGCAACCATCCTGTTCACTGGGGCTCAAGGTCGGGGCCTTTCAACAGGATTCCTTGACCCGACCGTGGTCTTCTCAGGTGCCCCTGGCGTCGCGTTTCTCTTCGCAGTTCTCGGGTTCATCGGCATCGAGGCTACTGCAGTCTTCCGTGATGAAGCCAAGGATCCAGTAAAGACTGTTCCTAGAGCTACCTACGTCGCCGTAATCTTCATTAGCGCGTTCTACGCGCTAACAAGCTGGCTCATGGTCAGTGGCGTTGGTGATGACTCCATTGTTGAAATTGCGGCAAAAGCGCCAGATGACCTGATCTTCAAACTAACAGAGCAGTACGCAGGAATGGTCTTCGTAGACATCATGCGTGTTCTCTTCGTTACGAGTATTATCGCCTGTCTCCTCACGTTCCATAACGTTTCGGCTAGATATGTATTCTCTCTTTCGAACCGTGGCGTGCTTCCGAAGACTTTCCGAGATGTGCATCCCAAACATGGGTCACCGCGCACGGCAGGGCTCACTGTAGGAGCAGTCACGCTCGGTGCGATCCTTCTGGGAGTAGTGTTCCAACTCGATGCAATCAACGAGTTCTACACATGGCTCGTAGGTCTTGCTTCTTTGGGCTATGTGCTGCTCCTTATCGTCACAACCATCTCTGTCCTAGCCTTCTTCCGTAAGAACAAAACTGTAAGCGCATGGACTGGACTCATTGCGCCGGCACTCGCCTTAATTGGTCTGCTCGTCGCACTGGCGTTAATCCTCTCCAATCTCCTATCGCTGGTCGGGGGAAGCGCGATCGTGGCTGCTGCGGTCGTAATCTCCCTCATCGCCGCATTCGCTTTGGGACCCATCGTCTCCGTGCTCCGCCCAGAAGTGGGATGGGAACTAGAAGCTTCAGAGGAGGAGATGGAACTAGAGTCTGCGAAGAACAAGTAACCACACAATTCAGACTTTGAAAGGAACGAAAGTGGCTGAGAAGAAGTACATTGCTGCTGCGGTTCAGGCAACTCCCGTTTGGTTTGACTTGGAAGGAACCATAGATAAAGCAGTCAAGCTCATTGCCGAGGCAGCCGCGGGCGGCGCTCGTCTCATCGCTTTTCCCGAAACGTGGATTCCGGGTTACCCGACCTACATGTATGGGGCTGCCGAATGGGACGACAAAGACGCGAAGATTGCGCATCGGGAACTCATGGAGAACTCCATCAAGGTTCCCGGGCCGGAAGTCGATCGCTTATGCAAAGCGGCTCGGGAGCACCAGGCCATGGTGGTCATCGGAGCGAACGAGAGAGACTCTGATTTTTCGGGTGGGACTATCTATAACTCGATGATCTACATTTCTGATCAGGGTGAGTTGCTTGGGGTTCATAGGAAACTCATTCCGACCCACGCGGAGCGTCTGCTTTGGGGGCAAGGAGATGGCAGTGGTCTGCACGTGTTTGACACCAATATAGGCAAAGTTGGCGGCCTTGTATGCTGGGAGCACTGGATGCCCCTCACCCGCTATGCGATGCATGCGCAAGGCGAACAAGTCCACGTGGCGACCTGGCCCGAAGTGACCGATATCCACCAGCTGGCGAGTCGGCACTATGCATTCGAAGGCCGATGCTTCGTAATTTGCGTCGGATCCTATATGACATTGGAAGATATCCCGGAGAGCTTTATTCAGCGTGAAGCAATGAAGGCTGGCGGCGACTTCGGAGGTGGAGATGATGTTCTGCTTCCAGGAGGCTCGGGGATCATCGGTCCGGACGGTCAGTGGGTGAGCGGACCCGTCGCGGGGAAAGAAGCCATAGTGTATGGAGAGATCGACCTTGATCGGGTTGCCGAAGAGCAGCTAGCTTTCGATGCGACGGGACATTACAATCGCCCTGACATCTTTCAACTCACAGTCGATGTGCGTGAGAAGTCACCCGCACGCTGGATTCGAGATGAACCAAGCAGTACAGGCGGCAGCAACTCAATAACGGAGGTTGAGTTGTAGCTACTTCAGATGAGTCGAGGTGCTGCGTCAACATCATTGTATTGAAATATTGATCGCAATCCTGCAGGCGCAGCACCTCCACTCTTTTCCATTCCATCAACTGAGGTCAAAGAAGGGCGCACCCTCAGGAACAAGTGAGGACGCTATTCGTTGCCAATCTGACCATCGAGCTTGGTCTTCATGTCTTCGATTTTGTCGCTGTGCTTTCCGCCCGTCACTTTGTTCGCGACATCGGCGAGTCCGTCGAGCACCTTATCGCTGATCGATTCAGCTTGCTCACTCTTCAGCGCCTCCTGTACCTTGTCGGAATTCTCGCCGAGAAAATCTTTCGCCTTCTTACTCAGATCCTCAATCGCCATGGTCATTTCCTTTCAGGTAGGCACCGCGAAGCGGCGCTGTTTCGATTATCCACACTGAACAGTGAGACGACAACCTTCGCCACTTCCTGGCACACTGGAACTCACACGCTTGAAACTGCGACAGGAGAAGTATGTTTCACGGACTCAACGCATTTCCCTTGACGCCCCTCTCTCAGGACGCAGTAGACGAACCACGGTTTGTGAACCTCATTACGCGGTTGGTGGAGGCGCAGGTCGACTCAGTCACCGTGCTTGGCTCGACCGGGGCATACGCCTATCTCGATGGCAACGAACGCGCTCAAGTGGTGAGAACCGCGGTCACACACGCACAGCAAGTGCCGGTGTTTGCTGGCATCGGAGCGCTCCGTACGTCCCAAGTTCTCAAGAACGCGCAGGAGGCGGAGGGTGCCGGCGCGAAAGCTCTCCTGCTCGCCCCCGTGAGCTATCAACCGCTTACTGAGGGTGACGTCATCGGCCTTTTTGAGGCTGTAGCAGGCGTCACCGAGCTTCCGATGATCGTGTATGACAATCCTGGTACCACTCACTTCACGTTCACCTATGACCTGTATGCGAGATTGGCAAGCATCCCAAATATCGCAGCAATCAAGATTCCTGGTGCATTAGAGCGCGGTGATCAGGCTCGGGCTCGCCTCGCAGAAATCCGCTCGTTCGTGGGGCCGGAGATCTCCGTCGGAATCTCTGGCGATGCATCGGCGGCAGAGATGCTCTCCGCTGGTTGTGAAACCTGGTACTCGGTCATTGGCGGTACGTTTCCGCAGAGTGCCCTCAGCCTCCTGCGCGTAGCGCAGTCTGGTGAACCAAGTGAGCTCTCCGCTGCCGCTGACCGGCTCACACCTGTGTGGGACCTATTTCAGAGGCACGGTAGCTTCAGGGCGATCGCTGCACTCGCTGAGGAGGCTGGACTCGTGCAGCGGTCCGCGCTCCCTCTCCCCCTTCGGGGCCTGGACGATGAAGACCGAATTGCCGTGCGGTCTGTACTCAAACAGTTGGAACTGAACTAGAAGTCCTAGGCGAGTCCGTAATAGGCGCGAATCCCTGCCACGGCCCGCTCAAATCCCTGACGATCGACCTGCGCGCTTTCGCGTCGCATTCCTGAGTGTGTGACTCGTAAGAGTCGCTCGGGCGAGAGGAAGCTTTGTCGGCCTTGGGAATCCCACGATCCCGATCCAATCGGTATGAAGTCACGGTGTTGCTTGGTGCTCAAATAGCATCCCACAACTGTGGATGCGTCGATCCTGCCGATGATCAGTACAGGACGATCCTTGCCGCGACCATCGTTCTCTACGTAGGGAACCCACGTCCACACCACTTCACCGGGATCCGGATCCCCATCGGGGTGTGGCGAATACTCAAGACGAATCTTGCGAAACTCGGCAACCTCGAGGTCGCGGGTTCGGCCCTCGCCGTATTGCCCTGGGCTCGCTTGTGGATCCTGAACCGGTTGATGAGTGCTCGAAGCTTTGAGCGTTGCTCGCCCAGTTGAATCTTTGTTGCGTGAACCGAGAATGAGTGCACGCAATGCACGACCGACTTCGTACCAGGCGCCCGCCATGGATCTACTCGATCTCGCTTGAAGTGAGCGCGTTGAGGCGTGACATGCAGCGAAGGTACTTCTTCTGGTAGCCGCCTTCGAGCATTCCTCCGCCGAAGATTTTCGTGAGTGAGGTGCCCGTGGCGCGAACCGGCACCTGTGCGTCGTACACACGGTCAATAAAGGCGACAAAACGCAGTGCAGCAGACTGGTCAGTTATCTCGTGAACGTCGCGGATTCCGATTGACTGTGCTCCCTGTATGAGGCCCGCATAGCTCGAGGGGTGGACGGTGGCGAGGTGGCCGAGCAGGCTATCGAAGTCGTCGTCGGTCATTCGCTGGCCTGATGCTGCGACATCTGCGAGGGCGAAACGATACGCGTCTTCACTGAGTGAGATCGCATCACCCTCGAGCGCACGCTGCCTGTAGTCCACACCGTCGATGCGAATGGTCTCGAACCGATCCGACATTGCCTGTATCTCGCGCATGAAGTCTGCGGCAGCGAACCGTCCCTCACCGAGTGCATTCGGGGGCGTATTCGATGTGGCGATGAATTTTGATCCGCTCGAGGTGAGGTCGCTAATCAAGCGCGTCATCAGCATCGTGTCACCCGGGTCATCAAGCTCGAACTCATCGATACAAATGAGTTGTGCGCCCTTCAGCACACTGACTGCACCGTTGTAGCCAAGCGCCCCGACGAGCGCGGTGTATTCAATGAACGTTCCGAAATACTTGCGACCGTGCATTGCGTGCCACGACGCAGCCAACAGGTGTGTCTTTCCAACGCCGAACCCGCCGTCCAAATACACGCCCGGTCGAGAAGGTGACGAATTTCCCGATTCGGCCGGAGCCTTCTTGCGGCCAAGCCCGAAGAAGCCGCCGCGAGACACAGGAGGCTCTGGCGTCACGAACGCACGCAAGAGATCGCGCGCCCGCGCCTGTGACTCATAATCGGCGTCGGGAATATATGACTCAAAAGTTGCACCACTGAACTGAGGAGGTGGAACCAACGTTGCCACAAGCTCGGTTCCGGTGATACTCGGGTGCCGATCAACCAGGCGGGCAAAACTGTGGGTTTCAGTAGCAGACATCCGAACTAGTCTACTGCCCTCGCCAGCCTGGCCTGGGTAAAGCAGTGACGAAGTCGAGCACCGCCTGTTCCCATCGCTCTGGATCGACGTTCCATAACCGAACGTGGCGCGCGCCCGGCACCACGACCAACTGAACGAACTGCGGGCAGAGTTTCGCAAGGCTTCGAGCGCCTTCCCAAGGGACATACCGGTCGTCTGGGCTCGCCAGGATGAGTGTCGGCACGCTGATTCCGCGCGAGAGGGATTCCGGCGTGAGCGACCAAACATCAGTCCCACCCGCTTCACCCGAGGAAATGATGCCCGTACGAAGCATGCGCATGCCAAGGTTCGCGATCCACAGCGGGGCGCGCTTGAGCGTTGTGTGCCATCGCAAGATCCCAGGCCAATCCACTCCCGGCGAATCAAGTACAAGCCCGTCGATGTGATGACGGTGCACCCCGTTCGCAGCGGCGAGTAGGCTCGCGGTCCCGCCCATCGACCATCCGACGAGTGTGACGCGTTCAGCACCAAGTTTGAGTGTTTTGCCGACAGCAGCCTCGACATCGCGGCTCTCAGAGACACCTAATCCGTAGCGTGAGCTACGACCGGATGGCTGGCGTTCGTCGTTGCGATAGTAGATGATGAGACTCGTCACCCCGGCCCGCGCGAGTGGTGCGACGCCGCGAAGGGTCTCCTCTGGTTTCGCGCCTCTCCCGTGCACATGTACCGCCCAGCGCCGCTTGCGCGGCAACCTCGGATACACGATCCATGCATCCAGCTGGCCAACTTCCGAGTCAAAAGTTGTGTGCTCGACGTGATGCCCAAGCTCTTCCGGGCTCGTGTACCACCAACCCACCATTCGGCCTTCGGCTCCAGGCGCAAGCGTTCCGTGATCCACCTGTTCGACCTCGCGCAACACAGAGATACCGCTGCGCGTGATGACCGGCCCGAGCCTGGCGTGGCCTGATGGCTCGCGGCCCTCAGGGTCACTGCCGCGTGCGTGAGGTGTGTCAAACAAGAGGGATTGGCGCCCGATTGCATCGATGCCTTCGCCCGCGAGCCAGACGCGAGTGACGTCGCCAGAGGAGACGACTCTGAGAACCCGCACAGATCGTTCAGAGTGTTCAGCGACTCGAACAGCCGACCGTGCAAAATGTGCGCTCGCGCCGAATACTGCGGCCCCGGCAGCGAAGCCGGTAAGTGTGGTTGCCCAGGCAGCGATAGCGACTTTGCTCCAACACTTCATGAGTTCGTCTCTCCCTCGCGCCCGCATCGCTCCCGCATTTTAGTCTCACCCGGCGTGGGAGGCCGAGGAGCCGTACAGCAAACTCTAGTCTTCCTATGTGTCTTCTACGCCAACGCCGGCTCCGGCCGCATTCACTGCAGCAGCCGAGCAACTGCGTAGCACTTCGCTCCGCAGCGAACTTGTCGTGCGTGAGATTCCTGCGCCGGATCGGATCGCGGCTCATTCGGTCGCGTTCGCAGCGGGTGTTCGGGAAGGAAACGCGGCGGAGAACGAAGCAGTGCTCGACTCCCCTGCTGGCGCGGGCCGATTCGTGTTGATGTACGACCCTGACTCCTCAGATGAGTGGGGAGGACCATTTCGCGTCGTCTGTTACGCACAGGCCCCGCTCGAACTCGAGATCGGAGTGGATCCGTTCATCTCTGACGTTGCCTGGTCGTGGCTCGTGGATGCGCTTTCACTTCGCAAGGCCTCATATTCATTTCTGTCTGGAACTGCGACAAAAGTCTTGTCAAGTAGCTTCGGTACGCTAGAGGCACGTGGCGATAGCTCTCAGATCGAGCTGCGTGCATCTTGGACACCTCAAAGTGACGACTTACGTGCTCATTTTGAGGCATGGTCAGAGTTGTTGTGTCTGCTCGCGGGATTCCCGCATCAAGAAGGTGTCGCCTCGCTTGTCCATCATCGAACGAAGTCGAAACGTCCCACAACATCTCATGAGCGCTGAACGCTGGATCCTTGTAACTGATCAAGACGAACTCCTCGACGCGAGTCGTCTCATCGCTCAAGGGGAGGGTCCATTCGGAGTCGACACCGAACGTGCTTCCGGCTACCGGTATAGCAATCGCGCGTACCTCGTGCAGGTCTATCGTCGAGGGGCGGGCACCTTTCTCTTCGACCCGACCGGCATCTCAGATTTCTCTCCGCTCGCGAGCGCGCTCACCGGCGATGAGTGGGTGCTCCATGCGGCGGATCAGGATCTCCCAAGCCTTCGGGAGCTCGGGCTGGATCCGCATTCACTGTTTGATACGGAACTAGGTTCGAGGCTTTTGGGCCTCGATCGGGTCGGGCTCGGGTACGTCACCGCAGAGCTCCTCGATGTCACGCTCGAGAAGGCGCACTCGGCGGCCGACTGGTCGACCAGGCCGCTTCCAGAACCATGGCTCGAGTACGCTGCGCTCGATGTCGCACTGCTCCCAGATCTTCGTGATGCGGTTGCGCGGGCTCTCGATGAACAGGGAAAGCTGGGTTACGCAGCTCAAGAGTTTGATGCCGTGCTTCGCAAAGCACCGAAACCCAAGCTCGAAGAGCCGTGGCGCAAAGTCGCCGGAAACAAACTCAGATCACCTCGTCAACTTGCGATGGTGCGCGAACTGTGGGTGGCCAGAGATGCGCTTGCGCAGCGCAGGGACATCGCGCCTGGTCGACTCATTCCAGACGCTTCAATTGCCGCCGCGGTGTTAGCAAACCCTCGGTCGGCCGGAGATCTCGCAGCACTCAAGACATTTCGGGGGCGAGCAAGTAGGACAGAGCTCGACCGCTGGTGGAAGGCGATCTTGCGCGGAAAGACGACTGCGCAACTTCCCGGTCCCCTTACTCGACTACCGAATGCGATCCCGAGCCATCGCGCCTGGCCGCAACGATTTCCAGACGCGGCTGAGCGACTGAGCGAGCTTCGCGCCGTGACCAGTGCTGAGTCGGAACGCCAACAGATACCCGCCGAAAATTTGATCCCCCCGAGCGTGCTGCGCGAGTTAGCGTGGGAGCCCCCTGAGGAAGCAACGCCGGAAGCGGTGGCGGATCGGCTACGCGAACTCGGAGCTCGCCCGTGGCAAATTGGAATAGTTGCACCAATTTTATGCACCGTATTTGTAGAAAACAACTAAACAAGGTCGAATCGAACACGCGCCTTCTCGGGCAAACCATGCACCAGTTCCCCACTGATCATCTCGGGTTCCTAAGATGAGAGACAACTGACACACCACATTAATGGAGGCATAGTGGCCACAATGAGAGAAGTCGTGTTCGTTGATGGGGTGCGTACCCCGTTCGGACGCGCAAGCGACAAAGGTATGTATGCGGGCACACGTGCAGACGATCTCGCCGTGAAGGCTTTGCAGGGGCTTGTGAACCGTAACCCCGAACTTCCGCTCGACCGCGTCGATGATGTCGGGATCGCAGCAACAACGCAACGGGGCGACCAGGGGCTGACTCTCGGCCGTACCGTCTCGATCCTCGCAGGGCTGCCTACGACCGTGCCAGGCTTTGCGCTCGATCGCATGTGCGCTGGGGCCATGACCGTCACCGCGCTCATGGGAGGTGCGATCGGTTCCGGCCAGTATGACCTGGCGATCGCCGGCGGTGTCGAGCATATGGGGCGCCATCCAATCGGGCTGGACGCGGACCCGAACCCTCGCTTTGTGGCAGAGAAGCTTGTGAGTCCGGACGCGCTGAACATGGGTGTCACTGCGGAGCGACTGCACGACCGGTTTCCGGAACTCACGAAGGAGCGCGCCGACAGGTTCGGAATGCTCAGCCAGCATAAAGTCCAGGCAGCCTACGACCGAGGCGACATACAGGCCGACCTGGTTCCGGTCGCGTATCAGACGACTGAGGGTTGGGGGCTCGCCACTGAGGATGAAGGACGACGCCCGGGCACGACCATGGAGGACCTTGCTGGCCTGAAGACACCATTCAGGACCCACGGTCGTGTTACTGCCGGTACATCGTCTCCGCTCACAGATGGCGCTACGATGTCGTTACTCGCGGGAGGCGACACGGCCAGGGAGCTCGGGCTCACAGCGAAAATGCGTATGGTTTCTTTTGCGTTCGCTGGCGTCGAGCCAGAGGTGATGGGGCTTGGGCCTGTACCGTCAACCGAGAAGGCACTGAAGAAGGCCGGCCTCAAGATTGAAGATATCGGCCTCTTCGAACTCAACGAGGCATTCGCTGTACAAGTGCTGTCGTTCACCGATCACTTTGGCATCGCCGACGACGATCCCCGAGTGAATCCATGGGGTGGCGCGATAGCAATCGGCCACCCGCTTGCAGCATCAGGGGTGCGTTTGATGCTGCAACTCGCACGGCAGTTCGAACAGCGTCCTGACGTTCGCTTCGGAGTCACAGCGATGTGTGTTGGCCTCGGACAAGGCGGCACTGTTATCTGGGAGAATCCTCACTTCAACGGTAAGAAGGGCAAGTAAGCGCAAATGACCGATTACACCAAGATCGACTTCTCTCCCCTCATCGAGGCCTCCGCAGACGAAGTAGTGACCGAGTCGTTTGTGCGAGATATCAAGCTTCCATTCGGGGGTACCCTCGCACTCATCACGCTCGACAACGGTCGCGATTACACTCGACCGAACACTCTCGGACCACGCTCGCTAGCGTCGCTTGACCGGGCGCTCGATTCACTCGCCGCCCGGGCGATTACCGGCGACATTCAGGCCGTTGCAATTACCGGCAAACAGTTCATCTTTGCTGCAGGGGCAGACCTCTCAAAGGTGTCAACGCTTGCCACCCGCGAAAACGCGCGACTTATGGCGCAGTACGGTCACCATGTACTTGGCAAGCTCGGCACCCTCGGTGTGCCGTCGTTCGCGTTTGTCAACGGACTCGCGCTCGGTGGTGCGATGGAGATTGCGCTTCACTGCGACTACCGCACACTCGATTCGTCGACGGCCGCTCTCGCATTCCCAGAGGTATTCCTTGGCATTATTCCCGGATGGGGCGGGGCGACGATCGTTCCAAATCTCATTGGCATCGAGAACGCGATCGAGATCATCGTGTCGAATCCGCTCAAGAACAATCGCATGCTGAAGCCGAAGCAGGCGAAAGAACTTGGTCTCTTCGATGAGATGTTTGGATCAGCAAGCTTTCTCGAGCAGTCGATCACCTGGGCGGATGCCGTATTGACCGAGCAAGTGAAGGTGTCACGCCCGAACGAGCCCGGCAAGCTTGAGCGTCTCACCAAGTGGCCGGTAGCAATCAAGATTGCGCGCGATACGTTGCGTGCGAGGATTGGCACCGCGGCCAAGTCACCGTATATTGCACTCGATCTGCTGAGCGCCGCCAAGGACAATGACCTGGTTCGCGGATTTGAGCGGGAGGACGATGCGCTTTCCGAGCTCATCTCGGGCGACCAGTTCGCAGCCTCGATCTACGCATTTGATCTCGTGCAAAAGCGCGCGAAGCGTCCCGCCGGAGCCCCAGATAAGCAGCTCGCAAAGAAAGTGGAAAAGGTTGGAATCATTGGCGCCGGCCTCATGGCGAGCCAGTTCGCCCTGCTTTTCGCACGCAAGCTTCGTGTGCCCGTTACCATCACAGATCTCGATCAAGATCGCGTCGACAAGGGCGTCAAGTACATCCATAACGAGGTCGACAAGATGCTCGAAAAGGGGCGTCTCTCTTCCGACGATGCGAATCAGGTGAAGGGGCTCGTCACAGGCACGACAGACAAGTCTCAGTTTGCCGATTGCGATTGGGTGATCGAGGCGGTCTTTGAAGAGCTCTCGGTGAAGCAGCAGGTCTTTGCTGAGATCGAACCAATCATCGCTGAGGACGCAATACTCGCGACGAACACGTCCTCCCTTTCCGTTGAAGAGATCGGTGCGAACCTCTCTCACCCAGAGCGACTTGTCGGATTCCACTTCTTTAATCCGGTTGCGGTGATGCCGCTCATTGAAGTTGTGAATACGCCTGCAACAAATGACTCCACGCTCTCGACCGCGATGGTGATTGCGAAGCAACTCGGTAAGAGCGCGATCATTACTGCGGATCGTCCTGGTTTCGTCGTTAACCGTCTCCTCGCAAAGGTCATGGGTGAAGCCGCCCGTGCGCTTGACGAAGGAACCCCGATGCCCGTAGTAGAGCAGGCGCTCGCACCGATCGGACTGCCAATGGGACCATTTGAGCTCATTGATCTCGTGGGCTGGAAGGTCGCGGCGCACGTGCAGGACACAATGGTGCAGGCATTCCCCGAGCGGTTCTACGCGTCTCCGAATTTGCACGCCCTCGCTGAGATCACCGATCCGCTGGTGAAAACGAAGCTCGGCAAGGTTGAAGATCTTTCAAAGGAGGCCAAGAAGGCTCTCAGCTTCGGCAAGTCTCCGGTCACCGCAGATGTGATACTCCGACGTGTTGAAGATGAGCTCGCGAACGAGATCAAGATTATGCTCGATGAGGGCGTGGTGCACGCCGCCGAAGACATCGATCTTGGTCTCATTCTCGGTGCTGGATGGCCCTTCCAGGCTGGCGGCGCGACTCCATATCTGGATCGCGTAGGCGCATCAGAACGTGCGTTTGGAGGCACGTTCCACGCGCCAAAGATTGCAAGTGTAGAGAACTAGGCGATCTGAAGGCGGGCAGAGGGTAGGTGCTAGGTGCTACCTTCTGCCCGCCGTTTCGTCACTCGGGACGTGCGATGGGGAGTCTCTTTCCTTGCACCTGCTCAACGACGTCTGAAGCGATGTGTTCGGCAGTCAGGCCCGAATACTCCAGCAGCTCGCTCCGTGAAGCGTGTGCGAGGAACTCGTACGGAGTTCCGAGCTCGCTGACTGCGGTATCGACTCCCCCTTCACGCAACGTTTGGCGGATCGTGGTGCCCACTCCCCCAACTCTGATTCCGTCTTCGATGGCAACGACGAGCCTATGGGTCCGCGCGAGATCCACGATCGAACGTTGCACGGGAATCACCCAGCGCGGATCAACGACGGTCGATGTAATGCCCTGTTGTTCGAGGAGTGCTGCTGCCTTGAGAGCAATCCTTGCCATCGGCCCGACCGCAACAAACAACACATCCGCGTCCTGAAGGTCAGCGCTTTCGAGAAGCGTGTCAACGCCGTCGTGCGAGCGCCGCAGCGCCGGGATCGGTTCACCGACGTTACCTTTTGGATACCTGATCACGGTCGGTGCATCGTCGATTGCAATGGCCTCCCCGAGGACTTCTCGAAGTGTTGCCTCATCGCGCGGCGCAGCGATCTGGATTCCAGGAATCACCTGCAACGTCGCAAGATCCCACACTCCATTGTGACTCGCACCATCGGGCCCCGTAATTCCCGCGCGATCGAGCACAAAGGTAACGCCCGCGCGATGGAGTGCGACATCCATGAGCAACTGGTCGAAAGCTCGGTTCATGAACGTTGCGTAGATCGCCACAACCGGGTGCAGACCTCCGTAGGCGAGGCCAGCGGCCGAGGTTACGGCATGCTGTTCTGCAATTCCCACGTCGTAAACGCGCCGAGGATATGCCCGGGCGAACGCATCAAGCCCGGTGGGGTTCAGCATCGCGCCGGTGATCCCCACGATCCGTTCGTCCTGATGCGCGAGTTCAAGAATTCGCTCACGAAACACCGAGGTCCAGCTTCTTCCAGAGGATGCGTCTAGCGATGCTCCATTCTCTGGGTTGATCTGCCCGATCGCGTGAAACTGATCGGCCTGATCGTTCTCTGCGGGTGCGTAGCCATGCCCTTTCTCGGTGATCACGTGAACAATCGTTGGTCGGCCGTATGCTTTCGCCTGCTTGAGTGCGCGTTCAACAGCCTCGAGATCGTGTCCGTGAATTGGGCCGACATACTTGATATCGAGATTGCTATACAGATCTTGGTTGCCGGATGCACGACTCACGAGTCCGCGAATGGCACCTCTCGCTGCCCGGTACACGGTGCGACCCGGGGCGCCTAAGCGATCAAAGAGCCGTTCACTGCCTTCCTGGAGGTCTCGATAGCTATCGGTGACTCGAACGCCGTTCAGGAATCGCGCGAACCCGCCGATTGTCGGCGCGTATGAGCGTCCATTGTCGTTCACGACGATCACCAGGTTGCGATCGTTGTCGTCGGTGATGTTGTTCAGCGCTTCCCAGGTCATTCCACCGGTGAGTGCGCCATCTCCAACGACGGCTATGACGTGTCGATTCTGGCGTCCCGTGCGTGTAAAGGCCCGAGAGATCCCGTCTGCCCAACTCAGTGAACTCGACGCGTGCGAGCTCTCGACGACATCGTGTGGGCTTTCCGCCCGCTGTGGGTATCCGGCCAGCCCGTCCTTCATTCTCAGGCGCGAGAAGTCCTTACGACCCGTCAGGAGTTTATGCACATAGCTTTGATGGCCGGTATCGAAAATGATGGGGTCACCCGGTGAGTCGAAGACGCGGTGGATCGCAATCGTGAGCTCGACGACGCCGAGGTTTGGTCCAAGGTGACCGCCGGTTTTTGACACTTCTGAAATGAGAAACTGGCGAATTTCTGCGGCAAGCTCAGTGCATTCTTCTAAACTCAACGCGTCAAGATCACGCGGTCCGTTGATTCGCTCAAGCATCATTTCATTCTACTCAGTCTGCCTGGTTCCGCTTCGCAGCCTGAAGACGGGAAAACCCCAGTGAGCCTGTTCAGACTGGCTGGGGTTTTCCCGCGTGCGTATTAGACGAGTGAACGGAGCACGTACTGCAGAATTCCGCCGTTGCGGTAGTAGTCTGCTTCACCCGGGGTGTCAATACGAACGACAGCGTCGAACTCGACCGCGGTTCCGTCTGCTTTCACGGCCTTCACAGCTACTGTCTTCGGCGTCGATCCACCGTTCAGTTCAGTGATACCGGTAATATCGAAGGTTTCCGTACCGTCGAGACCGAGATCGTCAGCGCTCTTACCAGCGGGGAACTGAAGGGGAAGCACGCCCATACCGATGAGGTTCGACCGGTGGATGCGCTCGAAGCTTTCGGCGATCACTGCGTGAACGCCGAGCAGGCTCGTTCCCTTTGCCGCCCAGTCACGCGATGAACCCGAGCCGTATTCCTTGCCGCCGAGCACCACGAGCGGGATTCCCGCAGCCTGGTAGTTCTGCGACGCATCGTAGATGTAGGACTGTGGCCCGCCGTCTTGCGTGAAGTCGCGGGTGAACCCACCCTCGACATCGTCGAGCAGCTGATTGCGCAGGCGAATGTTCGCGAACGTACCACGAATCATG
This sequence comes from Leucobacter denitrificans, assembly GCA_040393365.1. Taxonomy (GTDB): domain Bacteria; phylum Actinomycetota; class Actinomycetes; order Actinomycetales; family Microbacteriaceae; genus Leucobacter; species Leucobacter denitrificans_A. Next base: position 22,616 of record JBEBUJ010000014.1, on the reverse strand, counting down.
ACTTCGTGGTTACCGCGCCTCGAACCGTAGGTATTGAAATCCTTTGGAGCGATACCATTCTCAACGAGATACCGTCCCGCAGGGGTTTCGGCCTTGAAGCTACCCGCCGGGCTAATGTGGTCGGTCGTGACCGAGTCGCCGAGCTTGGCGAGCACGCGAGCGCCCGTGATGTCTTGCACTGGCGCGGGCTCGAGCTGCATCCCGTCGAAGTAGGGAGCCTTGCGAACATAGGTTGACTTTTCGTCCCACTCGAAGATGTTGCCCTCCGGTGTCGGCAGCGAGGTCCAGAGCTCGTCACCGTCGAACACAGTCGCGTACTTCTCGCGGAACATATCGGAATCGATCGAAGCGTCAGCAATCTGCTGGACCTCGGTCGGATCTGGCCAGATATCGCGAAGGAATACCTCGTTGCCCTCTGAATCCTGACCGAGGGACTCAGACTCGAAGTCGAAGTCCATGCTGCCTGCAAGCGAGTACGCCACAACAAGTGGCGGGCTTGCAAGATAGTTCATCTTGATGTCTGGGTTAATACGACCTTCGAAGTTGCGGTTACCCGAGAGCACAGCCGTAACAGCGAGATCGTTATCGTTCACAGCCTGCGAGATTTCATCGTTCAGCGGGCCGGAGTTACCGATGCAGGTCATGCAACCGTAGCCGACCAGGTAGAAACCAAGCGCCTCAAGATCATCGCGAAGACCCGACTTCTCGTAGTAGTCGGTGACGACCTTCGACCCCGGGGCAAGCGTGGTCTTCACCCAAGGCTTCGCCTTGAGTCCCTTTGCAACCGCATTTCGCGCGAGCACACCGGCAGCGAGCATCACCGAAGGGTTCGATGTGTTGGTGCACGACGTGATTGATGCGAGGGTGACCGCACCGTGATCGAGAGCGAACTCGTTGCCGACTGCGTCCTTCACCTTCGCGGGGTTCGAGGCCTGAGCGTAGTTCTTCAGGTCCATCTCAAACTGGTTCTTCGAGTTCGACAGCTCGATGCGGTCCTGCGGACGCTTGGGGCCCGCAATCGACGAGACAACGGTTCCGAGATCGAGCTCAAGGTACTCCGAGAACTCAGGCTCGTTTGCAGGATCATGCCACATACCCTGTGCCTGCGTGTACGCCTTTACCAGCTCAACCTGCGCCTCATCGCGGCCGGTGAGTCGCATGTAGTCAAGCGTGACGTCGTCGACCGGGAACATCGCTGCTGTCGAACCAAACTCCGGGCTCATGTTGCCGATCGTTGCACGGTTGGCGAGGGGAACAGACCCGACACCTGCGCCGTAAAACTCAACGAACTTGCCCACCACGCCGTGCTGACGAAGCATCTGCGTAATGGTGAGCACAACATCGGTTGCGGTGACGCCAGCGGGAATCTTGCCGGAAAGCTTAAATCCGACGACGCGTGGGATGAGCATCGAAATAGGCTGACCGAGCATTGCGGCTTCTGCCTCAATGCCGCCAACGCCCCATCCGAGCACTCCGAGACCGTTCTGCATCGTAGTGTGCGAGTCAGTACCGACGGAAGTGTCTGGGTAGGCCTGCAGCACTCCGTCAACCTCACGGGTGAAGGTGACGCGCGCAAGGTGTTCGATGTTGACCTGGTGAACAATGCCGGTCCCCGGAGGAACTACCTTGAAGTCGTCAAAGGCACCCTGGCCCCACCGAAGAAACTGATAACGCTCGCCGTTGCGCTGGTACTCGATCTCGACGTTCTTCTTGTAGGCGTCTGGTGTTCCAAAGACATCAGAGATCACCGAGTGGTCGATCACAAGCTCGGCGGGGGCAAGCGGGTTGATCTTGTTTGGGTCGCCGCCGAGATCGGTGACAGCTTCACGCATGGTGGCGAGATCGACGACACAGGGAACGCCCGTGAAGTCCTGCATGATGACTCGCGCAGGCGTGAACTGGATCTCAGTGTCTGGCTCAGCATTTGCGTCCCAGTTGCCGAGCGCTTCGATGTGCTGCTTCGTTACATTTGCACCATCTTCGGTGCGCAAAAGATTCTCAAGAAGCACCTTCAAGCTGTACGGAAGCCGGGCGCTTCCCGGAACCTTTCCGATCTCAAAATACTCGTAGGTTGCGTTTCCGACCGCGAGTGTAGTTTTCGCGCCGAAACTATTGACCGATGCCATGAGGTTCCTCCAAAGTCTCTCGATGTCAAGATAAATCTTACACCGTCACGGAGCATTGTGTTTCACTTCGAGGGGGTGTTCTCTCCCGAGATTACGCCATTTTCACCGGTCGAATCATCTGATGAAGTTCGGCATTTGCGAATTCCAAACCACGTAGCAATAAGTAAGATCGCGAAAAGCGGTATCCCCATCACGACGCGGGCCACACCGAGCGGACCTACCTGCTCAGAGAGGTACATCGGCAGCTGCACCGCAAGACGTGCGACAAATAGTGCGAGCCACATCACGGTCAGCCAAGTCGCAGCCAGGCGCAGCTTCGGCTCGATCCGCCACTTCTTCGTGTCCCCATCAATGAAGCCCGCGATCAGCCCGATGATTGGCCGCCCGATGAGTATCGAAATCACTAACGCGACCGCCCAGGCGATATTGGTAATGAATCCCGAGAGGAAATAATCAACTCCTCGCCCGGTAATCAGCGTGATAAGCACGGCAATACCGACGCCGAGCATTCCAGAGAGCGCAGAGACCACTGTCTCACGACGAATGAGGCGGAAGAGTACGAGGAGTACGGCCATTCCGCCCGGAACCAGAGCGGAGAGACGCGCATCCTGGGTAAACACGTATAGCACGATAAATATGAGGCTCGGCACGACTGCCTCAAGTATTCCCCGCACTCCCCCAACGGCGTCGAGTACGCCAGCGGCGGTGAGTTCCTGGCCTTCGGCTCCAGCGCGAACTGCCCGCGCGATTCCGCCATTCAGCGCGCCAGCACCAAGTCTTGGCGTGCTCTGTTCTAAGTCCGAGAACTCAGATTCGTCGGGCGTGGGTTCGGGGTGTGGATCGCTCACGCTTGTGCCGAGTCGCCATTCTGCGGTGCAACCTGCTGACCGGCCTGAACACCCGCTGGAACTCGCATGGGGAGAAGATCACCAGGAGGCATCGGCGAGTCGCCGCGAACCACGACGATTTCGCGGAAGAGCTCAAACATGTTCTCGCGCGCTTCCTCTTCAAGCGCCGCAGCACCCATTACTACTCCGCGCAGCGTCCAACGCGGGCCGTCGACCCCAATGAAACGCACCACTCGGGTACCGCCACCCTGCTCCTCTGGCAGAGTCGTGGTCGTCACAACTTCGGGCCCCAGGCTTCCGCTTTCCTCGCGCACCTCAGCGCCCTGCTGCTCGAGCTGGGTCGTCAGGTCAACTCGAATTTTGTTCCAGAGCCCGCTTGTCTTTGGGGCAGAAAACGCCTGCACCTGAAGCAACGACCCCGAATACTCGAGTGAGACGGCAACAACTCGCTTGGCGCGCTCGTCAACCTCGAGCCGCATCTGCAAGCCTTCTCGCGGAGCAATTTTCAGGCCGCCGAGATCGACGTATGGACGCATCGCGGGAACTTCGGCGATATCAAACGGGCCGACCGTCTCACGATTCTCGGGGGCAGATTTCTCAGGACTTGGGTCCTGAACGGCAGCCTCCTCAGTGGTCTCTTCAACGTCGGGGTTCTCATTCAATTCTTCATCACTCATGTGTGTCTCCTCAAAACCTATCGTCGGCACCGGCCTACGCGTGTACGCTCACACCTGTAGAGCCAAAGCCCCCTGTGCCGCGAACGCTATCTGATAACTCAGACACCGGAACGAAGACCGCCCGACTCACAGGGGTCACAATCATCTGTGCGATGCGATCCCCCACGGCCACCTCAAATGGCTGCGAGTGGTCTGTATTCAGTAGGGTGACCTTGATTTCTCCCCGGTATCCCGCATCAACAGTGCCCGGTGAATTGAGAACTGTAATTCCCCGTTTGGCCGCAAGTCCACTCCTCGGCACCACGAACGCCGCATAACCCTCCGGTAGCGCAATAGCCACCCCAGTCGAAACAAGCGCACGTTCGCCCGGCGCGATTATGAGCGCCTCCGCGGCACAAAGGTCAGCTCCTGCATCATCGGCGTGCGCGTACTGCGGAACGTGATCCGCAACTATTGGAATCTCTACGAGGTCAGTCACCCACTCAGGCTACCGGATCAGAGCCGAATCCTCTTGTGAATCACCGCTCCACGGGTGCACAGATATGACGCGAGGGTTACCGAGATAATGGGATCATGACTGCTGAGACAAGCAACGCGCATTATCGAGAGCGCCTCGTGCCAGGGTTCGGGTTTTTTGTAGCATGGTTGCTGGTGATTCCCGCGGTCGCCCTCATCATGATGCCGATCAATGCGCAGGCGGCAATCCCCACCGCGATTGTGATGTACGTCATCATTGCGATCATTTTCTTCGCGCTCAGTCCAGTCATCGAAGTGCGTGGTGGTGAGCTCCACGCAGGTCGAGCGAGTATCCCACTCGAACTCATCGGCACGATCGAACCACTCGGTTCCGAGCCCTTGCGAAAGTCGATCGGCCAAGACGCCGACGCGCGAAATTACCTGCTCGTTCGAGGCTGGATCCACATGGGGCTAAAGCTTGAGATCACGGATGAGACCGATCCGACGCCGTTCTGGATCATCACGAGCCGCAAACCACTTGCGCTTGCAGAGGCAATTCACCCGAAAAGCTAGCGTGTGAGGTGTCCGCTCCGTGGGCGGCACCGACGCCTACGAGAACGCGATGCGTTTTCTTGTCAGGCGTCCACCCCGCGCTACGCTCCGTGGGCTGCCGCCGTGGGCGGCACCGACGCCTGAGAAAACGCGATGCGTCTTCTTATTAGGCGTCGCACTCCACGCAGATGGGTCCGAGATCCGTGTCCCGTGAGTGCTGGGAACGGTGACGCACCAAGAAGCAATTCACGCAGGTGAACTCGTCTGCCTGCTGCGGGAGAACAACCACGTCGAGTTCCACATCAGACAGGTCGGACCCGCCAAGATCAAAGCTCGGGTTGTCCGCATCTTCAGAGTCAATCGACGAGCTGCCCTTCGACGGACCGCGTTCTTTTAACGCCTCGATCGACTCAGCAGCTTCGTCGTCGTTCTTGCGTGGTGCGTCGTAATCAGTTGCCATGTTCTCCTGCTAATTTCTTGCTTCTGGCCTAAGGGAGCGGCCATAGTCTGCCTGAATGTTCGCCCGAACGCAAACTGTACAAGCTGTGAACATCCTCGAAATGAAAAGTTCCACGCACTCGCCCAGGTCAATACAGGGTCGGAGGCCATTGCTATGACACGCTTGAGCGAACACCGAAGGGATCTGCAATGGATGAACTGCGCGTAGTACGGCGCGAAGACAACGCACTCATCCTCGCCAACGAACTCGGCGAGGAGTTTCGATTCGTTGTTGACGAGTTAGCGGCTAACGAGGTCCGACAACTGAGCAAGAAATCTATGGGCACGCTCTCGGTTCGACCGCGTGAGATCCAGGCCTTGCTGCGCTCAGGCAAGACTCGCAACGAAGTCGCGTCCGAGACAGGACTCGAAGAGAGCGATGTCGAACGCTTCGAAGAACCCGTTCGCGCGGAGCAGCGCTACATGCTGGATCTCGCTCACGCGGTTCCCGTGAGGACTGATCCGGTCTCTGACGCGAACGAGCGCGGCGACGAGCAACGCTTCGGCGAGGTCATCGCAGAGCGCTTAATCGGGCTCGGGAACCGACACAGCACCTGGCGCTCCTGGCGCGACGAGAACGCCGGTTGGATGATCGGCCTGACGTTCGACACGCGCGACGGCGACCACGATGCGATTTGGGGCTTCGATCATCGAAAGCGAGTGCTCAACCCCCTTTCTCCTGATGCTTCGAATCTCTCAAAAGCGGGTGAGGTTGGCGACCGATTGATTCCTAAGCTCCGCGCGGTCGACAACGATCAGCGCGAGCGCTTCGATTCTGATGCGTTTGATCCCGACGCGCTCCTGAACCGCGACGATCTTGACGAGCGCCAAGACACTTCGGGCAACGAGACGGAGATCGCGGCCTCCAAGCCGGACGACGATGAAGAGTACGAGCGTCGTCGTGAGATCGATCATCTTGCGGTGAAAACTACCGACATGAGCGGCGAAGAATTGAGCGAGACAGCTGATCTGCTCGATGCGCTTCGCCGTCGGCGGGGTGAACGCGCGGCGCAGAACGACTCCGCTCCCACAGAACGAACTGGCGCCGCTGCGAACATCTGGGGAACGGCAGGCGTCTCGGGTACGTCCACTGACGACAGTGCAGAGGGCGCAGAGAGCACGAGCAGATCCACGATTCGAGCGGTCGACGGGCCAGAAGAGCTCGCTGGGCCAGATGATGAGAATGCGTTGCCCATCACGGGGTTGGAAACGGCAAAGCGTGACTCGAAGCAGTCTCGGCGCGGAAGATCCTCGATCCCGAGCTGGGACGACATTCTGTTTGGCACTCGGAGCGACGACGACCCCGCATAGGTCTTACTCCCGCGAGATTTCCTTGTCGAACGTGCTGCGCGCCTGCGCATACAGTTCGACCGCTTTCGCGTACCCGCTGCCCTCGAACTCACCGGCGAGGATGAGCGGAATCCCACGCTCTTCATCCGTCCACGAACCGTGCTGGCCCACCATGTTGAATGACTGCGGATCGTCATCGGTCATGTAGTAGGCGCACACGCCCCGTGCTGCGAGTACAACATCGCCCACCCGATCTGGTACGCCTGATCCGATGGTGCTTCCGAACACGCCCGACGCGAATACTTGCTCCCTGGTCGCTACCCAAGCCCGCTTCCCTTCGGTGTCCTGCAACCATTCGGCGAATGGGTGTGGATCCGAGCCTTCGCGCAAGTAGAAACTTCTAAACCGAGGCTCACCTCCAACTTCAACCACATCTGTAAACTCACGCGAATCACGATCGAACACCACTTGTTGGTGTGGCGCGACGTCGACCATGCCGTGGTCGGCGGTCAGCACGACCCCTGTGCGCGGAGGAAGACGCGCAAGGAAATCCGCGAGCGCGGCATCCAATTGCTCGAGACGCCGAGCCCAACTCTCACTTTGCCAACCTTCGTTATGGCCAGCCCGATCAAGTTCATCAATGTAGACATACGCGAGTGAAGCTTCCGTGGTGTCGATGAAGCTTTTGGCCGCTGCAAACCGATCGGCAATTCGAGATCCACTCGCATAGGTTGCGCCAGTAAGTACCGCCCGCGAGAACCCGCTTTCGGCATGCGCGGGACGCCCGAATGCCGACGAACGAATGCCAGCAGTGGACGCAAGCTCAAAAAGCGTCGGAGCGAGCTGCCAAGACCGAGCGTCTGGAATGTGATCCCAATCGCGAAGGCTCGTGATGATTCCGAGTTCCGGGTGACGGATCTTATATCCGACGTGACCGTGCTCACCGGGCAGCTTGCCTGTCGTGAGGGACGTGATTGCTGCCGACGTTGTGGAAGGCGTCACGGTCGTTATGCGGCGTTGCGGGAGAGAGGCGAGCGTGGGGGCGCGGAAGGAACGCGACTTGAGATTCGCCGTTCCGAGCCCGTCCACCATGATGATCACCAACGAGCGCAGTGGCGGGAGCCTCCTACGGAGGAGACTGAGCGAGTCGTGACCTATTGAGGCTGCGAGAACATCTTCGAGCACTTCCCGAGAATCTTCGCTCAGCGATTGGGCTAACGCGAGTAACCCAGTTGGGAGAAGTGCGGCAAGCCTTCCGCCGTTGTCTGTGGCAGTCGGTAGCATGTAGTCCATTATGGCCGATGTCACTGAACTTGACTCCACTACTGCGCACGAGGCACACGGCGAACGCATTGAAGACATCGACATCTCGCAAGAGATGGAGGGGTCGTTCCTCGAATATGCGTACTCTGTAATTTACTCACGCGCACTTCCCGATGCGCGTGATGGGCTCAAGCCCGTGCAGCGGCGCATTCTGTACATGATGACCGACATGGGTCTGCGCCCCGACAAGGGCCATGTGAAGTCTGCCCGCGTCGTCGGCGAGGTGATGGGCAAACTTCACCCACACGGTGATTCATCTATTTACGATGCACTTGTTCGGCTCGCACAAGGCTTCGCGATGCGCCTCCCGCTTATCGACGGTCACGGAAACTTCGGCTCACTTGACGACGGTCCAGCTGCATCTCGATACACCGAAGCGAGGCTAGCGGGAGCGGCACTTGGTATGACCGAGTCGCTCGACGAAGATGTCGTCGACTTTGTTCCGAACTACGATAACCAGATCATGCAACCTGATGTGTTGCCCTCTGCCGTGCCTAACCTTCTCGTCAATGGTGCGAGTGGCATTGCTGTGGGTATGGCAACGAACCTCGCGCCGCACAACCTCATCGAGGTCGTCGAGGGTGCGAAGCACCTGCTGTACAACCCCGATGCAACGGTCGACGACCTCATGGAGTTCATTCCGGGGCCCGATTTGCCGGGCGGTGGCACTATCGTCGGTCTCGATGGGGTGAAAGATGCCTATCGCACCGGACGTGGAGCATTTCGCACCCGCGCCAAGGTTTCGATCGAACAACTCACGGCTCGGCGAACCGGTCTCGTCGTCACCGAGCTCCCCTACCTTGTCGGACCAGAACGCGTCATCGAGAAGATCAAGCAGGGAGTGGAGGCAAAGAAGCTCTCTGGCATCACTGATGTCGTCGATCTGACGGACCGCAAGAATGGTTTGAAGCTGGTGATCACGTTGAAGACCGGTTTCTCCCCCGATGCCGTGCTCGCTCAGCTGTATCGGTACACACCGCTCGAAGATTCTTTCAGCATCAACTCTGTGGCGCTTGTCGACGGGCAACCACAGACCCTCGGGCTCCGCGAGATGTTGCGGGTTTTCCTTGACCACCGCCTCTCCGTCATCACTCGCCGTAGCGAGTTTAGGCTTCGCAAGCGTAAAGACCGATTGCATCTCGTTGAGGGGCTCCTCATTGCGATACTCGACATTGACGAGGTTATTCAGGTTATTCGCACAAGTGACGATGCCGATGAGGCGCGTCGGCGACTCATGCAGGTGTTTGACCTTTCCGAGCAGCAGTCGGAATATATCCTCGAGCTTCGTCTTCGCAGGCTGACCAAGTTTTCACGTGTCGAGCTTGAAGCAGAGCGCGATGAGCTTGAGGCCGAGATCCAGCGTCTCCTCGAGATCCTTGGCAGCCAGGAACGACTCATGGCTGTCGTGACGCAAGAACTCGACGCAGCTTCTGTCGCCTATGGCACACCTCGCCGTACCTTGCTTACCGGCGCTGTAGCCAAACCAGCACGTTCCGCAGTTTCAGCTGATGAGCTTCAGGTCGCAGACACTCCCTGCACGGTCATGCTGTCTGCCACAGGGCGCGCCCTGCGTGTGGATCGGGATCCCGAGGCACTTGATGGCCCGAAGGCTTCCTCCCGTGCAACGAAACACGGGGCAGTTCGTGCGAGGGTTGAGACGTCCGCTCGCGGAGAAATCGGAGCGATCCTCTCCGACGGAACGCTACACCGCTTCACTCCAGTAGACTTGCCGCTCGTGCCTGCCGCGTCCATCGCATTCTCAGCCGGAGTTCGTCTCACCGACTATCTCGGTTTGACCGATAAGAAGCTGAAAGTGGTCGGCCTCGTGCCGCTCGATTCGGAGATCCCGGTGGGAATCTTCACGGCCCAGGGCGTTGTCAAACGGGTCATCCTCACCGATCTGCCAAGTCGACCTTCGTTCGAAGTCATTACGCTCAAAGCTCAGGACACGGTCGTTTCGGCGTTCTCCGCTCCAGATGAAAGCGAGCTGGCTGCCGTTGCTAGCGATGCGCAGTTGCTCCGGTTCGCCGCATCATCGGTTCGGCCGCAGGGGCGTGCCGCGGGAGGCATGGCGGGGATGAAGCTCAGCGCCGACGCCAAGATTATCTTTGCCGCCGCTATCGACACAAACGGTGAAGCGAGCGTGGTGACGGTTGCAGAGAGCGCCGATGAGAACGCGCTCCCCGGCACAGGCAGCGCCTCGGGCAAGATCTCAGATTGGTCGGAGTTCCCGGCGAAGGGCCGGGCTACCGGCGGAGTGCGAGCGCAGCGGTTCCTCAAGGGCGAATCCAGGCTCACAGCGGCGTGGGTGGGTACTGCCCAACCTCGTGCACTCTCGGCAGACGGGACGGCGCGGAAGTTGCCCGAGTCATTGAGCAAGCGTGACGGATCCGGCCTGCCCCTTGACGGCTCGGTAGCCTTCATTGGTGAAACTGCGTAGAGCTTCCGCCTGCAGGTGAAAACGCGGGACCGCAGGTGGAAGCAGTATCGTAAGCGCTTTCTCGGAACGCGCTCCTGGTTACGCGTCGATCCGCTCTCTGTCAAGATCATCGGCATTCTCGATGATGAATTCCTTGCGTGGCGCGACCTCGTTCCCCATGAGCAACTCGAAGACTTGCGACGCGGCATGAGCGTCTTCGAGTCTCACACGTCGGAGTGTTCTGTGCTCCCGATCCATTGTCGTCTCGGCGAGTTGATCCGCATCCATCTCGCCGAGGCCTTTATAGCGCTGAATTGGTTCGACGTATTTCTTGCCCCGCCTGTGCAGGTTCTTCAATACCTCTTGAAGTTCCCGCTCACTATAGGTGTAGATGATGTCATTCGGCTTTCGACCCGAGTTCTGCACAATGACTCTGTGCAGGGGCGGCACTGCGGCGTAGACACGACCGGCCTCGAGCATGGGGCGCATATAACGAAAGAACAGCGTGAGCAACAGCGTGCGGATATGCGCACCGTCGACATCGGCGTCGCTCATGAGAATAACCTTGCCGTATCGCGCGAGCTCAAGGTCGAAATCCCTTCCGGAGCCCGCCCCGATCACCTTGATGATTGCTCCGCACTCAGTGTTGGAAAGCATCTCGGCGAGAGACGCCTTCTGCACATTCAGAATCTTTCCTCGAATCGGCAGCAGTGCCTGGTATTCGCTATCGCGTGCCGGCCGTGCTGTTCCGAGAGCGCTGTCGCCCTCTACGATAAACAGCTCGGAGTTGGCGACATCTTTTGAGCGGCAGTCGATGAGCTTCGCCGGCAGTGAAGAACTCTCGAGTGAGCTCTTGCGCCGCGCTGTATCGCGTTGCGCACGCATGGCAATGCGCGACTTCATCTCAGAGACCATTTTTTCGAGCAATGCGCTCGTTTGGAGCTTGTCGTGCTTCTTCGCCGACTCGAACTTTGCGCTGAGGGCACTGGTCACGGCCTTGGAGACGATCTGGCGAACTGCGGCGGTACCCAGGACCTCCTTCGTTTGCCCCTCAAACTGAGGTTCAGGGACCCGTACCGTGACTATCGCGGTGAGGCCGGTAAGAATGTCATCCTTATCAGGTCTATCGCTGCCCGCCTTCAGCTTGCGAGAGTTCTGCTCAATCTGCTTGCGAAAGAACTTCGTGAGGCCTTGTTCGAACCCCGCAAGGTGTGTGCCGCCCTTCGGCGTCGCAATGATATTGACGAAGCTCTGTATTTCCGTCTCGTAGCCTGTGCCCCATCGGAGCGCGATGTCGACTTCGCACTCTCGCTCCACCTCACGAGAGACCAAATGGCCCGTCGACTCATCGATGACCGGAACGGTTTCGGTAAACTTCCCAGAGTCCGTCACTCGCCAGGTGTCGGTGATGGGCGAATCTGCAGAGAGAAAATTCACGAACTCGGCAAGTCCGCCCTCAAAGTTGAACGTGTGGATCGGGGCATTGCCAGACTCATCTAAAGACTCTGGCCGCTCGTCTCGTATCTCGATGCCGAGGCCCGGTACGAGGAAGGCTGTCTGGCGTGCACGAGCAATGAGCGACTCCGGTTCAAACCTCGCGGTGGGAAGGAAAATCTGAGGATCAGCCCAGTACCGAACGCGAGTCCCGCTCAATCCTTTCTTGACCTTCCCAACGACCCGGAGTTCAGAGGATTGCTCAAACGGAGTGAACGGGCTGTCTGGCCCTTCGCCCGAGAACACACCTGGCTCACCGTGACGAAAAGACATACCCCAGGTCTTTCCATCGCGATCCACCTCAACGTCGAGGCGTGATGAGAGGGCGTTTACCACAGAGGCTCCCACCCCGTGCAGGCCGCCGGAGGAGGCGTAGCCGCCCCCGCCCAACATGCCGCCGGCATGCCATTTAGTGAAGACGCGTTAAAAGCCCCTCACGCCACACCGAGGCGCGCTGTCTACGGGCACACCGCGGCCATCGTCTGCCACTGTGACGCTGTTGTCGTCGTGCAGGGTGATGCGAATGCTCGTGCCATGTCCCGCGAGCGCCTCGTCGACCGAATTGTCGATGATCTCCCACAAGCAGTGCATGAGTCCACGTGAGTCAGTCGTGCCGATGTACATTCCTGGCCGCTTGCGAACCGCCTCGAGGCCCTCAAGAACGGTGAGATGTCTGGCCGAATAGCTCGAATCTGCCACGGGAGTGAACCTACTTTCTTCAGTGCCCTCATACTGTATTCCACACCGCTGACATCCCAGGCGAGGCAGGGCGGCGAGTGGTGATATCCGGCACTCCCCACGGTCTGAGACCTACGCGCTGAGCGAAACGGTGCCGAAGTTCGGCCATTCCTGCAACTTCTCATGTTTTGATGGTTACACCTGAGTTGCCGGGAGGTAGATATGAGCACATTAGAGCAAACAGCCGAAGTGACGGAAGTGAACGGAGCACACCGTCCGATGAGCGCACTCGACCGCTGCGACAGCTGCGGAGCGCAAGCCTACGTACGCGCCGAACTGGGCGGGAGTGAACTGTTGTTCTGCGCTCACCACGCCAAGAAGCACGAAACCAAACTTCGTCCAATCGCAGATAGCTGGTACGACGAGAGCCACAAGTTGAGTGCATAAGATGCTCTGTGCCGAGTAAGGCTCAGGTTCCGATCATTCACCTTCTGAATCGCTGATAAACAGATGTGGCCCCAACCGATTGGTTGGGGCCACATCTGTTTATTCGTTTACTCGAGATAGTCTCGCAGCTGCTGGCTGCGAGACGGGTGACGAAGTTTCGCCATTGTCTTCGATTCAATCTGACGAATTCGCTCACGGGTTACACCGAATGTGTCACCAATCTGATCGAGAGTCTTCGGCATGCCGTCGCCAAGACCGAAACGCATCTTGATGACGCCTGCTTCACGGTCGGAGAGCGAGTCGAGGAGCTGCTCGAGCTGCTGTTGCAGCATAGTGAATCCCACGGCATCCGCCGGAACCACTGCCTCGGTATCCTCAATGAGGTCACCGAACTCACTGTCGCCATCCTCACCCAAAGGGGTGTGCAGCGAGATAGGTTCGCGTCCGTACTTCTGAACTTCAATGACCTTCTCAGTCGTCATGTCGAGCTCGCGACTCAACTCCTCTGGAGTTGGTTCGCGCCCCAAATCCTGAAGCATCTGGCGCTGCACGCGTGCGAGCTTGTTGATGACCTCGACCATGTGCACAGGAATGCGAATCGTACGCGCTTGGTCTGCCATTGCGCGAGTAATCGCCTGGCGGATCCACCATGTCGCATAGGTCGAGAATTTGAATCCCTTGGTGTAATCGAACTTCTCGACGGCGCGGATCAGACCGAGGTTACCTTCCTGAATGAGATCCAGGAACTGCATGCCACGGCCCGTGTAACGCTTTGCGAGTGACACAACGAGACGGAGGTTCGCGCCGAGGAGGTGGCTCTTCGCACGCTGGCCGTCACGCGCAACCCACTTAAGCTCGCGCTCAAGCTTCTTCGGAAGCCCACTTTCGGTAGCGAGTTTCTCCTCAGCAAAGAGACCGGCCTCGATCCGCATGGCGAGCTCAACCTCTTCAGCGGCGTTCAGCAGGGCAACCTTACCGATCTGCTTGAGGTAATCCTTCACAGGGTCAGCTGTGGCACCCGGAATTGCTGTAGTAACGGTGGGGACATCTTCCTCATCCCCTGCCTTAAGAACAATGGCACCCGTCGGAAGTGGTTCTGCATGTTCCGGCGCCGACTGCTCTTCTTCTGGAGCCTCAGTTGTCTCCTGAGCAACTACATCTTCCGACTCGTCGTCAATCAGGTCGTCCGTCTTCTTCGCGCGTGTGGACTTTTTTGCAGTGTCCTTCTTCTTGGCGGGCTTAGCGGCCGCCGCCTTCTTGGCCGTAGCCGTAGTGCCAGCTTTCTTCACTGACTGCTTTTCGGCTTCGGTCTGTTCCTCGCTATCGGCGGTCTTCGCCGAGCGATTCTTGCTTGTTGTCGTTGCTGCCACGCACAGGCCTCTCAGATCTCTCGGTGCGCGTGAAGTGTAGAAAACACGCGCACACCATGAAAACCCATGTCAAGTCCGCCGTATTCCCACGGCGATTGAATGGGTTCGTGAGTCTATTATTGCATGCCCGGCTCGTCCGTTTGTTCAGGACCCTGTTGCCGCTCGGCCAAGAAGCGTTCTAACTCGCTCGCAAGCTGATCCGCAGTCGGCATCGCTTGGTCTTCACCAAGGAGTGAGCTGCGCTCATCTTGCTGTTCCATATACATGTCGAAACGCCGTTCAAGATTCTCAAGCATCTCTCGAGACTCTTCATTGTCTGCAATCTGACGATCGACTTGGAGACGGAACGACTGTGCTCGCTCACGCATATCGTCGGTCGCGAAAAGCAAGCCAGTCGCCGCCATGATTCCGTCAAGTTCAGCGCACAAAACTTCCGGATACTCGTTGTTAGAAAGATAGTGCGGAACAAGATGCGCGAATCCCACCACTTCTTCACCGACGCCGTGAAGCCGGTATTCAAGAAGGTGAACCACACTCGCGGAGAGTCGAGTTTTCGGCTGCCATATTGAGCGTTCGATGAGATCGTCCCGTGATCCACTCACCGTGCTCACAACGCCGCGGGTGTGCGGCACCGGCATAGGTATCGCCTGCGTCCATGTGGTTACCGAAACCTCAAACTCGTGAGTAAGTAACAGCACTGCATCTACAAACGCTTCCCAGCGGAAATCTGGCTCAAACCCCGAAAGTAAGAGAAATGGCGCGTCCAGTTCGTCCCTGGCAAGGCTGAGCGTGAGTTCCTCCGGGCTGTAGTCGACAAAATGGTCCTCGTCGAACGTGATCAATGGCCTACGCGAACGATAGTCCAACAATTGATCCGCATCGAAGCGAATGATCTCCTCTGGCCCAGTGCGCTCCCACATATATTCATCGAGTTGCGAGATTGCGCCACCGGCATCACTCGCCCCCGAAAGCACGACAACAAGTGGAATGCCCTTCGGAACACTCCCACGGCGCTCTGCGTGCACAGCTGAGAATAATGATTCGGTCACAATCTCATTCTACGAAGCCCATCAGACAACGGGCTGAAATGCGCGAACAGCGAACACAGGCAACTTCACTCCCGCAAATTCACTGAGGTAGTAGGCTAAATTATGCACGCCGCACCATCGCGCGGGACAGGCATTAAATTTTTGAACCGAGGGAGACCCCACTTGGCCGAGCACCAGTTTGACATCGTAGTTTTGGGCGGCGGCAGCGCCGGATATGCAACAGCAATCCGAGCGACGCAGCTCGGGATGACCGCAGCAATCGTTGAAAAAGACAAGCTCGGAGGCACCTGTCTGCATCGGGGCTGCGTACCAACGAAGGCGCTCCTTCACTCGGCAGAGATCGCTGACGTTGCACGCGAAGGCGCTGCATATGGCGTGAATTCCTCGGTAGAAAGCATCGATATCGCAGCTGTTAACGGGTTCCGCGAGAAGCTCGTCGCTGGCAAGTTCAAAGGTCTTCAGGGCCTCCTCAAGGCAAACAACATCACCGTTTTCGCCGGAGAGGGTCGACTCACGGCGGCCAATACTGTCACAGTCGGCGAAGACACGCTCGTAGGCAAGAACGTCGTTCTTGCCTCAGGCTCTTACTCCCGTTCGCTCCCCGGGCTCGATATCTCAGGCCGCGTCATCACGAGTGAGCACGCACTCGAACTCACCGAGATTCCGTCAAAGGTTCTCGTGCTCGGCGGCGGAGTGATCGGCGTTGAGTTTGCGAGTGTATGGCGCTCATTCGGTGCTGACGTCACCATCATCGAAGGCCTGCCCCACCTTGTCCCGAACGAGGAAGAGTCTGTCTCGAAGCAGCTTGAGCGCGCGTTCAAGAAGCGAGGGATTGGTTTCAAGCTTGGCGTACGCTTCCAAGGCGTCACGCAGGATGATGCGAGCGTCACCGTCACACTCGAAGATGGAACTGAGCTCTCGGCTGATTATCTGCTCGTCGCCGTCGGTCGCGGGCCAGCCACACAGGGTCTTGGGTACGAAGAGGTCGGAATCGAGATGGATCGGGGCTTCGTTCTCACGAATGAGCGCCTCGCGACGAACGTTTCTGGGGTCTACGCGGTCGGCGACATTGTTCCTGGCCTGCAACTTGCGCACCGCGGCTACCAGCAAGGCATCTTCGTGGCAGAGGAAATTGCCGGTCTCTCTCCTGTCGTAGTTGAAGACGTGAATATTCCCAAGGTCACCTACTGCGACCCTGAGATCGCCTCGGTTGGCCTCACTGAGACGAAGGCGGCAGAGAAGTACGGCGCTGAGAACGTGACTTCCTACGAGTACAACCTTGCAGGCAATGCAAAGAGCTCGATCCTCGGCACATCGGGGAGCGTGAAGGCGGTCCGCGTAAACAACGGTCCTGTTGTCGGAGTGCACATGATCGGAGCACGCGTTGGTGAGCTCGTTGGAGAAGCCCAGCTCATCGTCAATTGGGAAGCGTCTCCTGAAGACGTTGCTCCGTTTGTACACGGACACCCAACCCAGAACGAGACGATCGGTGAAGCAATGTTGAAGCTCGCTGGAAAGCCACTGCACGCGATCTAGTCGCGACCGCACGAGTAATTCGAGAAGAATTCAGAAGGAGAAACGCGATGAGTGAATCGGTTGTCCTCCCCGCACTGGGCGAGAGCGTTACCGAAGGCACGGTCACCCGCTGGCTCAAGCAGGTTGGTGACACGGTTGAGGTTGACGAGCCGTTACTTGAGGTATCGACTGACAAGGTCGATACAGAAGTTCCCTCGCCCATAGCCGGTGTGATCGAAGAGATCCTCGTGCAGGAAGACGAGACTGCTGAAGTAGGTGCCGTACTTGCCCGAATTGGTGACGGTACCGGTGCTCAGTCTTCTGACTCACCTGACGAAAGTGCTTCGACTGAAAGCGCTCCCCCTGCTGCAGAGGAGCAGCCGGTCGAGTCTGCACCTGCTGCTGCACCGGCAGCACCAGCGGAGCCGGCAGAGCCCGCACAGGCTGCAACGAGTGGCGACGCGCAGGACGTGCTTCTTCCTTCGCTCGGAGAGTCAATCACCGAGGGCACGGTTACCCGCTGGCTCAAAGAGGTCGGCGATACCGTCGAGGTTGACGAGCCATTGCTCGAAGTCTCAACTGACAAGGTCGATACTGAGGTGCCGTCGCCAATCGCGGGTGTGCTCCAAGAAGTACTCGTCGGAGAAGACGAGACAGTAGAAGTCGGTGGCGTGCTCGCACGTATCGGCAGTGGTGCTGCCACAGTAGCTCCGGTTGAGTCGCCTGAGGAAGAAAGCTCACCGGACGCAGAAGAGGCTTCTCCCGCGCCTGCAGCCAGCGAAGCTCCTGCAGCAGCTCCTACTGAGAAGCCTGCTCCGGCTCCCGCCGCGACTCCGGAGCCTCCTCAGCCAGCATCTACCCCAGAATCCGCGCCTCAGGCCGAGTCCAGCCCGTCGGACGGGAGTGCTTCGGGCTATGTCACCCCCATTGTTCGCAAACTCGCGAATGAACGGGGAGTAGATCTCAGCAAGGTCTCCGGAACGGGAGTTGGGGGTCGCATTCGCAAGGAAGATGTTATTGCTGCGGCGACCGCTGCGACGCCAACCACCTCTGACGCCCCGACAACCACGCCGAAGCCAACTGAACGCGTCGTATCCGAGCTCCGCGGAACCACACAGAAAATGAGCAGACTGCGCAAGATTGTGGCAGAGCGGGCGGTTGCTTCGCTACAAACTACCGCCCAGCTCACCACCACGGTGAAGGTTGATGTTACTCGAGTCGCGCAGCTTCGCCAGGCAAAGAAAGACGCCTTCCTCGAAAAGACCGGGTCTAAGCTGTCGTTCCTTCCATTCTTCGCGATTGCGGCGGTAGAAGCCCTCCAGGCATACCCCGTGATCAACTCAACAATCGAGGACGAGTCGATCGTTTACCCCGATGTAGAGAACCTGAGCATTGCAGTGGACACGGAGCGGGGTTTGCTTACCCCCGTACTCCGTGACGCCGGTTCGAAGAACATTGCTCAGATCTCGACGGAGATTGCTGAATTGGCCGATAGGACTCGAAGCAACAAGCTCACCCCAGATGAGCTGAGCGGTGGTACGTTCACCCTCACGAACACCGGTTCTCGAGGGGCATTGTTCGACACCCCGCTCGTGTTCCTTCCGCAATCCGCGATTCTCGGCACGGGAGCGGTCATCAAGGAACCAGGCGTTGTATCTACTCCCGACGGGGATTCGATCGGAGTGCGGTCATACGTCTACCTTGCTCTCTCGTACGATCACCGCACGATCGACGGGGCAGATGCGGCTCGGTTCCTCACGCAAATGAAGTCACGTCTTGAAGAGGGTAATTTCGAGGCGGATCTCGGGATCTAAGTTCCATTGCATGAGGTGGGCTCCACACGCGAGTGTGGAGCCCACCTCATTTTTTTGTGGAGTTAGGAGGGTAATTCGACGCCCAAGGTGAATTGCCACAATCTCGCGTGCGATCCCCGCGCTCCACTGCTGCTCGTCCAATATTTCTTCTGCAGCACTCGTGAGTGCTTCACACAAGAGCGGCGCGACCTGCACACGCGACTGACTCTGAAGCAGTTTCTCTATTTCGACAATCGAGACGCCGAACGCCTGACATCCCGGCTCGTGCCCGATCCGAGAGTGCTTGAGCGCCTTTCGAAGGTGTCGACGAGTCACGGTGTGTTTCTTGCGCAACTCAGAATTGTTGCCAAGATGAGCGAACAGCCACGCTCTCAGTTCAACGCCAAGACATGAGTTTCTCTCGCGTTGCGCAATACCGAGATCCACGACCTCTGCCACGACCCATGCCCAGCCTCGAGCATCGAGGTTCTCGGTTTCATTTCCCACGTAAGCCTCCTTTATCTCAGTATCCGCGTTGACGAGAGTCCGCGCCTTGCGAACTCATGACCAGCGGGTATTTGTGGAAAGCGCGACTGAAAAGGCAACTGTGCACGGGCTTCGCCATTGGTGAACGCCTCGCGGCTTGAATGAGTGAAGTCACTGCGACGCGATACGATAGAGGGTATGGCGAACGAGAAGCAGAAGACCCCGAAGTCACCGGGCCGCATCAAGCAAATGGTGCAGGTGTACAACACCACCCGTCAAACGGACCGGTTGCTTACACCTCTTATGCTTCTTTCGTTTATCGGGCCGATTCTCGTTGCGGTGCTCCTCGCATGGTTGCTGCCTGGCAACTGGTTCGCGTGGGTGCTCTGGCCGCTCACGGGCGTGCTGGCAGGACTGCTTGTCGCAATGATCGTGCTCGGTCGCCGAGCTGAGGCTACGGCATATGCCCAAATTGAGGGTCGCCCTGGGGCCGTCGGCGCGATCATTCAGAGTGCACTTCGGCGAAGCTGGCGAGGTTCCGAGGTTCCTGTTGCGATGACGCGTCAGCAAGACGCGGTGTATAGAGTCATCGGTCGAGCGGGAGTCGTGCTTATTTCTGAGGGTTCGCTCGCGCGCACGCGCCGAATCTCGCAAGATGAAGAACGCAAGCTGCGGCGGGCAATTTCCAATATTCCAATCCATCATCTCTACGTTGGGCCCGACGAAGGTGCGGTTCCACTTCCAAAGTTGACCCGCGAACTGCAAAAGCTGAAATCGGCTCTGAATCGAAATGAAGTTGCCGCGGTGTACAACCGACTCTCCTCCCTCCAGGCGAGCCCTGTCGGCATTCCAAAGGGCATCGATCCGAATCGCGTACGCGCTCCCCGTCCCCGCTAAGCAATGTCTCAGAAGTTCGGTGAGATCGCGCCAAGCGAGTACCCAGGAGAGCGTCTCGGGCTACCCGAGCACGGTCAGGGGTCCGTGGGAAGGATCGGTCGCCGCCTCATAGCGCTCGCTATCGACTGGGCCCTGGCTTCGATCCCCGCTTATCTGCTCATCGGTGGCGATTTCGCGATGTGGTGGCATCCCATCATCTTTGTCGTGCTTCAAGCGGTATTCATCCCAACAATCGGCGGTTCGCTCGGCCATCGTTTTACAGGAATGCACGTCGTTCCTATTGCTGGAGGCTGGGTTGGCGTGTGGCGACCTCTGTTGCGGAGCCTCCTCATCATCGTCGTCATCCCACCCCTCGTGTGGGATTCAGACCAGCGCGGCTTCCATGACAAGATCGCTGGAACGGTACTCATCCGGTCGTAGCGATCTCGCGTCGACTCGACAATCATCGGAGGCTTACTCAAACGAAACATTCTCGAAACAGTGATTGCACGTATTTGAAACGTGTGCCCCGTAGGCTAAGAAGTCAAAGCGGCGATGCGTCGCCATAGAGAGTGAGGATCCGATGTTCAAGACTCCCCAGGAAGTCATCGACTATATCGGCGAAACCGATGTGAAGTTTCTCGACATTCGTTTCACCGACCTGCCTGGAGTGCAGCAGCACTTCAACATTCCTGCCGAAACAGTAGATCTCGACTTCTTCGAGGTCGGGCAGATGTTCGACGGCTCATCGGTGAAGGGGTTCACTGGCATCGCAGAATCAGATCTGCAGCTTATTCCTGATGTCACCACCGCGTACATCGATCAGTTCCGCGCGGAGCGCACCCTCATCATGATCTTCGATATCTTCAACCCCCGCACGGGCGAGATTTTCTCGAAGGATCCGCGCCAGATTGCCAAGAAGGCAGAGCGCTACCTGAACTCCACCGGAATCGCCGATACCGCGTTTTTCGCTCCTGAGGCCGAGTTCTACCTCCTAGATTCAGTTCGCTATGAGACGACTCCTCGCCGCACGTTCTTCGAGGTCGATTCTGAGGAAGCGCACTGGAACTCGGCGCGTAAAGTCGAAGGTGGAAACCTGGGCAACACGACTGCGGTGAAGGGGGGCTACTTCCCCGTCTCCCCTGTAGACAAACAGGCCGATCTTCGCGATGACATTTCGCTTCGTCTTATTGAGGCTGGCCTGCACCTCGAGCGTTCACATCATGAGGTCGGGGCTCCGGGTCAAGCCGAGATTAACTACCGTTTTGACACGCTCGTCAATGCGGCTGATGACGTGTTGAAGTTCAAGTACATCGTCAAGAACACCGCGGATCTTTGGGGCAAGACCGCGACGTTTATGCCGAAGCCGATCTTTGGCGATAACGGCTCCGGCATGCACACTCATATGTCGCTCTGGCAAAACGGTGAGCCGCTCTTCTACGATGAGAACGGCTATGCGGGTCTTTCAGACCTCGCACGCTGGTTCATTGGCGGTATCCTCCACCACGCGCCGTCGCTACTGGCGTTCACGAATCCGACGATTAACAGCTACCGTCGACTGGTGAAGGGGTACGAGGCTCCGATTAACCTTGCATACTCTGCCGGTAATCGTTCAGCAGCGATCCGAATCCCGCTCACTGGTTCGAACCCGAAGGCGAAGCGGATCGAGTTCCGCGCCCCAGACGCCTCCGGCAATCCATACCTGGCATTCGCAGCCCAGCTCATGGCTGGTCTTGACGGCATTCGAAATCGAATCGAGCCAGGAGACCCGATCGATAAGGATCTGTACGAGCTCCCACCGGAGGAAGCAAAGAACATTCCTCAGGTGCCGACCTCCCTCGAGGCCGCGCTCGATGCGCTCAAGGAGGATCACGACTATTTGCTCGAAGGTGGCGTGTTCACCGAAGAACTCATTGAGACGTGGATCTCGCTGAAGGAGGAGCTTGAACTCTTCCCGATGTCAGTTCGGCCGCATCCGTACGAATTCGAGCTGTACTACGGCGTGTAGGGAGTTAGATAGCGGGGGCGTGCATCACATACCGTGGTGCACGCCCCCGCTACGTTGTGTCTGAGCACTAGCATCGTGGCGGCGGTGTGGGTTCAGCGTCACAGTAGCGCTTTCGCTGCAGAAAGGGTAGCTTGAACTCAGCAGAGCAATCGCACTCGAGAGCTTTGCGTAAGTAGGGGATCTTCAAATCCAACGAAGGAATATTGCAATGAAACCCTACAAAAATCCAATCATCATAGCTGCTATGGCTACCGTGGCACTTGTATTCACAATTTTAATACCTACCTCAGCATCGGCAGATTACGAAACAGAAGAATCGGGTATACCTACAGCATCTCAACTTGAGCGAGAATTGAGCGCAACTTCTCTCGATTCTCTGGAGGTCGAGTTCGCTGAGAAGGGCATAACCTTTCAACTCCCAACCGACTCTACGCGAGAGCCTGGTCAAGTCGGTGCAAATGCCATTCTCCCTGGTGCGACCTGTGGAGGGGTACCCTGGTCAAGAAGGATTAACGGGACTATTGAGTGGGGCATTGAAATCAGATGCGACAAGACTCCCGCGACGAAGTACCTACCGTGGTACATAAAGGCCCAACTCCAAAGAGGCCCCGTGGGAGGAGCTGTCTACACTACTGTGCAGGGTCCGTTTTATTCACCGGATAGATGGGGAACGGTCGGAAATGTAACGAGAGTTTTTGGTTGCATCGGACA
>JBEBUJ010000013.1:0-40344 GCA_040393365.1 Leucobacter denitrificans | reverse complement strand
CGGCGCGCTGCTGCGCTCCGCCGATGGGTCGGTTCGCACCCACGCTGCCGACTCGGTCGTGCTCGCGACCGGCGGGTATGCCGACCTGTACCCTCGCAGCACGAACGTCGAAGGGGTACGCGGCGACGGGATCTTACTTGCAGCCCGCGCAGGTGCCTTGCTCGCCGACCTCGAGTTCGTGCAATTTCATCCGACCGTCATTCACGGCACCGGATCACTCGTCTCCGAGGCGGTGCGCGGAGCCGGGGCGGTGTTGCGCGACACCTCGGGGAAGCGGTTCATGGAGCATGCTCACCCGCAGGGCGACCTCGCGTCGCGCGATGTCGTGTCGCGCGAGATCCACCGCGTGTTGCGCGAGCGCGGCGATGACGCCGTGTGGCTCGATGCCACCGGCATCGAGCGGGAGGGTGGCCACGGGACGCTCGAGCGGCGCTTCCCGTCAATCACCGCCGCGGCGCGTGCGCACGGCTTCGACTGGGCGCGCGAACCGATTCCGGTGTCGCCCGCCGCGCACTACTCGATGGGCGGCGTCGTCACCGACCTGCACGGCCGCACGAGCGTTCCGCGTCTCTTCGCCGCGGGCGAGGTCGCCGCGACCGGAGTGCACGGAGCAAACCGACTCGCGTCGAACTCGCTGCTCGAGGGCCTCGTCTTTGGTGCACGGGCGGGGCAAGCCGCGGCCGGGCTGGGCGCTGGAGCGGATGCTCGCGCGGCTGACTGGCTTACGCCGAGCGCATTTGTGGATCTCGAGCGCGAACAACTGCTCGTCGCTGTCACGGGCAATGCAGTCGCGGGTGATGCTACTGGTCCCGCCCACGCGAGCGCCGAATTGGGCCTCGCCGGTACTTATCGCGCGGGTTCCAGTCGAGGCGCCGCAGACACCGACCTGCAACGGGTCTCGGAGGCGATCGGCACCGGCCTCGGCATCGTGCGGCACGCCGACGACTTCCGGGCTGCCTCCGAGGTGTTTGCCACCTCGACTGGGCATTCGGCCCAGCTCGCCTCGCTCATCCTCGCCTCCGCCGAAGCCCGCATCGAGTCCCGCGGCGCGCACCAGCGCAGCGACTACCCCGAGACCGACCCGTCACAGGCCGCGAGACGCTCAGTGCGCGCGGTGTTTGATGACCAGCGTCCCGCGGAGCGGCTGGAAGCTCTGCGATCCACCCCGAATCTCGAACCCACAACCACCCACTGAAGGAGCCCCACCCGTGCTCACCCCGAACACCATCGAACGAACCGTGCGCGAAGCGCTTGCCGAGGACGCGCCCTGGGGCGACCTCACCGCCGAACTCGCGATTCCGGCAAGCGCCCAGCTCACTGCGGTGATCGTCGCGCGCGAGCCCGGCGTGTGGGCGGGCGGCGATGTCGTTACCGAGTGCTTTCGCCAGGTTGACCCGCGCATCGAGGTGACAGGCCTCGCCCCCGAAGGCACCGTGTTCGAAACCGGCGACACGCTCGCGAGGGTCTCGGGCCCGGCCCGCGGTGTGCTCACCGCCGAGCGAACCGCGCTGAACTTCAGCCAGCGCATGAGCGGCATTGCGACCCTCACTGCCGAGTACGTGCGCGCCGTATCGGGCACCCCCGCGCAGATCGCCGACACCCGCAAGACCACCCCGGGGTTGCGCGCGTTCGAAAAGCACGCGGTCGCGGCAGGCGGTGGATCGAATCACCGCTTCGGCCTCTCCGACGCGATCATGATCAAAGACAACCACCTCGCGGCGCTCGGAGCAGTTGACGACGCGACGACCATCGCTGCGCTTCGAGAGTTGCGTCGCAAGGCCGGTCACACCGTGTCGATCATCGTTGAGGTCGATCGCCTCGACCAGCTCGATGCCGTGCTCGCGGCGGGGGTCACCGGGGTGCTGCTCGATAACTTCTCGCTCGAAGACCTCGCAGAAGGCGTGCGCCGCATCGATGGCCGCGCGGTCGCCGAGGCGAGCGGCGGGGTGAACCTCGACACCGTCGCAGACATCGCCCGCACCGGCGTCGACGTCATCTCGGTCGGGCGCCTCACCCACGGGTTCCGCGCACTCGACCTGGGGCTCGATGCTGTGTGAACGCGCACGATCCACACTCGCGCTACCTCGACGCGGCCGCAACCGCACCGCTGCGCCCCGAGGCTCTCGCCGCAATGCTCGCGGTGTATGAGGCTGGGCCAGGCAACCCGTCGAGCGTGCACGCACCAGGTCACCGCGCCGCCGGCACAGTGGATCACGCTCGGCACACCCTCGCCGACGCCTTCGGGGTGCGCCCGTCTGAGGTCGTCTTCACCTCTGGCGGCACCGAGGCGAACAATCTCGCCATCATCGGGCTTGCACTCGCGAATCCCCGCGGTAAACACCTGGTGACAACACCGATCGAGCATCCGTCAGTGCTCGAGAGCTGCCGGTATCTCGAACGCGTGCACGGGTTCGAATTGACGCTCATCGATGTGGATCACGACGCACGCGTCACACCCTCCGCGCTCGAGCGGGTGCTCAGGCCCGACACCACACTCGTGAGCATCGGGCTCGCGAACGCCGAAGTTGGCACCGTGCAAGACTTGCCCTCGCTTGTCGGCATGGTGCGTGAGTGCGGTGCGCTGATCCACACCGATGCGGTGCAGGCGGCGGCGTCGCTGCCGGTTTCGCTCGCTTCGGAGGCTTGGCCGGGGCCTGACATTGATGCGCTGACACTCGCGTCGCACAAGTTCGGCGGGCCGCAGGGCGCGGGCGCGCTGCTCGTGCGGCAGCACCTCGCGGTCGAACCGGTGTTGCACGGCGGCGGTCAGGAGCGCGGACTGCGCTCGGGCACCGAGAACGTTGCGGGTATCGCCGGGTTCGCCGCCGCGGTGGCTGCATCGCGCGTCGATGTGGGGAACCACGCGATCGCACTCATGGAGAGTCGCGGCAAACTGGTGGCGCGCGTGCTCGCGGAAGTGCCAGGTTCCCGGGTTACTGGACACCCGAGCGAGCGGCTTCCCGGTCACGCATCGTTTGTCATCGAGGGGATCAGCGGTGAGTCCGTGCTCGTCGCGCTCGACACAGCAGGGTTTGCGGTCTCGTCGGGATCAGCGTGCGCTGCCGGTCACGACGAAGCCTCGCCAGCACTACTCGCCTTGGGGATCGAGGCCGAGCTTGCCCAGACCGCGATCCGCTTTACGCTGCATCGGCCGCTTGCGCCTGAAGACCTCAACCGCGTGGTACAGGTGATAGCGTCTGAGCGGGCCAGAGGGGTCTAGGGGTCACCGCTATAGGATAGTTGAAGCGCGGTCGTCCGCAACCGAGCACCCGTCAACCTCGGTTTTCGAGAGGGTTTGCACGCCACACAATGTCGAGTCGGTTTGAATCGGGAAGCTGAGAATGACAGAAACCAAGCCTGATCCGCAGGACATGTTCTCAGACGAGGTCACCGCTGCGCTGCTCTCCCAGATCACCGGCATGGAGATCGGAACGAGACTGCCGAGCGAGCGATTGCTCTCGGAGCAATTGGGCGTGAGCCGGGCGACGATCCGCGAGCGCATGAGCAGGCTCGAGTCGCTCGGCGTCGTCGAACGGAAGGATCGCTCGGGAACGTTCTACACGGGCATCACGTCGGAGACCGTAGCCGACATGGTGTTCCTCGGGCTCATGTCATCGGAGATGACGATCGAGTCGCTCATCTCGTTCAGGCACGCGCTGGAGAGACAGGCCGCAATCGAGTCGTGCAGGGCGAAAGACCACATGAATATCGCCCGAATGCTCGTCGCCCTCGAAGAGATGGATCAGGGAGCAGTTTCGCAGGAGATCAAGGGAGCCGATCGCGAGTTCCACGACGCTCTGATCGCGAGCAGCCAATCGAGCGTGCTCATCTTCTTCGCGAAAGTCATGCATGCCGTTCTCGTGAAGACCATCGAATACGATGCGCTCGACAACGATATGGAGACGATGCGCAAGGTCCACCGGGACATCTGCGACGCGGTCATCGCCCGAGACGAGCAGAAGGCGTCGGATGCGGTGGACGTGCACTTCGCGTGGCTCGATCAGCAGGTGCGAAAGCTCAAGGCACCCCAGGCATAACGGTTGCGGAGCAGCGCGTGCCCCGCAACCGCCATTCGCGCCTCACGACGGCGCCAGTTGCATCATCGCCGTCGGCTACGACAGCGCGGCCTCCGAGAACTCGGTGAGCACGGCCCGGAGGTCACCCACCGCGTCGGCGAGCGCACTTTCCGGGGTGCTCACCGGGGGTGCGAAGTGCAGGAGGAAATCGCCCCGAGTGTCGATCCGGCAGTACATCCCGTGTTCCATGAGCATGCGAGGGAGAGTCGCTCCCGCGAGTTCCGCCTGCTTCTCCGGCGAGAATCGCAGCTTGCTCCCCTGATCGGCGACGAGTTCAATCCCCCAGAAGAAACCATCTCCCCGCACATCGCCGACAACAGGAATGTCGCGAAGCGTCTGGAGATCCTCACCCACCCGTAGTCCGACCGACTGCGCCCGCTCGGTGAGTCCCTCTTCTTGCATGATGCGAAGATTCTCAAGCGCGACAGCGGTGGAGACGGGATGACCCGCGAACGTGTGACCGTGGGCGAACGTAGCCTCGCCCGCAGCGAACGGCTCGTAGACCCTGTCGGAGACGACGACCG
The DNA here is from genome assembly GCA_040393365.1 of Leucobacter denitrificans. Lineage (GTDB taxonomy): Bacteria > Actinomycetota > Actinomycetes > Actinomycetales > Microbacteriaceae > Leucobacter > Leucobacter denitrificans_A. The sequence goes on along the minus strand of JBEBUJ010000013.1, from coordinate 35,744 downwards.
CACCGATAGGAGCGTACCCGCTCGCAAGCCCCTTCGCCGCAGTGATGATATCCGGCTGCAACCCGTAATGCGCGCTCGCGAAGAACCCGTCGATTCGGCAGAATCCGCTGATCACCTCGTCGGCGATGACGAGGATGTCGTGCTTCGTCGCGATCTGCCGCACCCGCTGCAGATACCCGGGCGGGGGCACGAGGCACCCGCCCGCGTTCTGGATCGGTTCGATGACGATCGCGGCGACGGTATCCGCGCCTTCGCGCAGGATCGCGGCCTCGATCTCGTCAGCGCACCATGCGCCGAACGCCTCGGGATCGGTCGGGGCGCGGCGTTCTTCCGCCCGGTAGAGATTGGTGTTCGAGACCCGCACACTGCCGGGGACGAAGGGCGAGAAGTCGCGTTTGAGGCCGGGCACCCGGGTGATCGATGCGGCTCCCTGGGTCGTGCCGTGGTAGGCGACATCCCGGCTGATGAACTTCGTCTTCTCCGCGAAGCCGCGGATCCTCCAGAACTGCTTCGCCAACTTCAGCGACGTCTCGATCGACTCGCTGCCCGAGTTGGTGAAGAAGACGCGGTTGAGGTCGCCCGGCGCGTGCTCGGCGAGCTGTGCGGCGAGTTCGATGCCCGGTTCATGAAGCGCCGACCACAGCGGGAAGTATGCGAGTCTGCTCATCTGCCGCTCGGCCACCGCGGCGATCTCGGCACGACCGTGTCCGGCATTCACGACGAAGAGTCCGCTGATGCCGTCGAAGTAGCGATTCCCCTGGGCGTCGAACACCTCGTGGTTCTCCCCGCGCACGATCATCGGATATCTCTGCGCGATACCGCTCTGATCACTGTTCTGGAGCCAGAGATGAGCCGCCGCCCTCGCTCGCAAGCGGTCAGCGGGGATCGGGCGGTCTACGGGGAGCGGATTCATCGTGGCTTCCTTGCTGTCGAGTGAATATCTGTTATATTTGTCCGTACTGGGCAACCAGATGAACAATCTGGCCTTACCAGATTAATAAGTTGGACAACGCTTCGTCAAAAGATCCGCCGACGAATCGCACACGACACGACAAGGAAGTCTTATGAAACGCTCGAGTATCGTCCCGCTCGGAATCGCCGCGGCGCTGCTGCTCTCGGCCTGCTCGGGGAACGCGGCCCAGCCAGGAGACGACGGTCTCCCGACTTACGACTGGAAGATGACGATCAACATCGGCGATCAGTCCAGCTGGTACGTCGGCGCCGAGAAATTCGCGCAGGTACTCGAAGAAGAATCCGACGGCCGCATGCAGGTGACCATTTTCCCCAACGAGCAGCTCTCGGGCGGCGACACCCCAGCGGGCATCCAGCAGCTCATCGACGGCCACAAAGACATCTCGTACAACTCCACGATCGACTACGCGATGGTGATCCCCGAGTTCGGCGCCATCAACGCCCCCTTCCTCTTCTCGAATGAGGAAGAGGCGGATTCCGTGACATCCGGCACGGGCGGCGAGGCGTACCAGGAGCTCGCTGCAGCGCATGGAGTCGAATTCCTCGGCTTCGGCGAGGCCGGCTTCAGGCAGCTCACGACGAATGGTAAGAGCGTCACGTCTCCGAGCGACCTCAAGAACATGAAGGTGCGCGTTCCCACGATCTCGCTGTTCGTCGACACACTGTCGGCGCTCGGGGCGAATGCCACGAGCATGCCGTTCGCCGAGGTGTTCACCGCACTAGGACAGGGCACCATCGACGGCCAGGAGAACCCGATCGACATCATCCACAGCTCGGGACTCGGCGAGGTGCAGGACTACCTGACGCTCTGGAACTACGTGTACGACCCCATCATGCTCGGAATGAATAAAGACCTCTTCGACTCCCTCTCACCCGAGGACCAGGAGATCGTGCGAAGCGCAGCCGAGCAGGCGAACGCGGTGCAGAAGCAGGAGAATCGAGACAGGGAGGCCGAGCAGCTCGCTGAGCTCTCGGAGGAACTCGAGGTCACCGATCTCAGTGCGGCACAGCTCACAGCATTCTCCGACGAGGTCGCACCGATCTACGACCAGTATCTCGACGTATGGGGCGAAGAGCTGTTCGCCCAGGTCCAGCCCTGAGTTCTGCGGATAGCCCCATGCTCAACCGCATACTCACCATCGTGGAGAACGCCCTCGTCGTGGGGGCGTTCCTCACGATGATGGCTTTCGGCTTCGCGAATGTGGTCTCGAGATACCTCCTCCACACGTCACTCGCCTTCAGCATCGAACTCGTCATCAACCTCGGCGTGCTCATGACCATGGTTGCCACTGCCATCGGCATCAAACACGGTAGCCACCTCGGATTCGACCTCATCAAGGAAAAAGCACCGAAGCCAGTACGCAACCTGCTGCTCATCCTCATCGCTGCAGGCACGCTCACCCTGTTTACCGTACTGCTCTGGTACGGCCTGCAGACGACGCTGAGCGAAGTCCGCTCGGGGCAGCTCACCCCCGCGATGAAGATCCCCAAGTGGATATTCAGCGCCGCACTGCCGCTCGGAGCCCTGCTGAGCATCGTACGAACCTGCCAGGTCTTCTGGCTCGAATGGAACCCGAAGAGCCGAATACTGCCTGATTCGGAACTACGCGAAAGGAGCGTTCTCGTATGATCGAGCTCATCCTCTTCGGAACCTTCGCCCTCTTCCTACTCATGGGAATGCCAGTCGCCTTCGCCCTCGGGTTGTCGGCGATGCTCGCGGTGATCGCAGACAGCGGATTCTTCTTCCTCGGCACGACTCCTGGGATTCTCTATTCGACAATGTCGGCGGAGACGCTCCTCGCAATCCCGTTCTTCGTGCTTGCAGGTGTGCTCATGGAATACGCAGGCGTCTCGAAGAACCTCATCAATCTCGCGGACGCATTCGTCGGGCACCGGAAGAACGGCATCGCGCTCGTGGCACTGATCGCGGTCTGCTTCTTCGCTGCGATGTCGGGCTCGGCACCGGCGACCGTCGCCGCGCTCGGCTCGATCCTCATCCCCGCTCTCATCAAGAACGGCTACCAGCCGAAGCACGCCGCCTCCCTGCTCGCGAGCGCAGGGTCAATCGGGATCGTCCTCCCCCCGAGCATCCCACTCATTATCTTCGCTGTCGTCGCGAGCGACTACATGCGCATCTCCATCGGCCGACTGTTCATGGCCGGGATCGTTCCCGGAATACTCATGGCGATCGCCTTTTACTTCGTGTGCCTCTACCTGCCGAAATCCCGCGAGATGTTCGTGCAGAGCAAGGCCGGGAAGAGTGTCGCAGCATTCGCGGGCGGCGCTCCTGGCGGAGTGAGCACTGCCGGAACTTCGAACGCGCTCCTCGGAGCAATCGGCGGATCAGCGATTGGCGGCCGGACGACCGCGACGCTCCCCCGCGATGAAGCGCCCTCTGATCCGCATGCCGCGGAACGCGTGCACGTCGGCGGCCCCAGGGCGTCACGGCAGGAGCGCATGCGGGCGCTCGTGAAGGCGATCCCTGGACTGCTCATCCCCGTCATCATCTTCGGCGGCATCTACGGGGGCATCTTCACAGCGACCGAGTCGGCGATCGTGGCGGTCGTCTACACCCTCATTCTCGCGCTCATACGCTCGAGGGGGAAGCAGCTCTCGCGGCTCTCCCTCGCATTCGTGCGGGCGAGCGTGCAGTCCGCCTCGATCATGATCATCATTGGTCTCGCATCGCTCTTCGCCTACATCGTCACATCGGAACTCATCGCGGTGAGGGCCGCACGGGCGCTCATCTCCTTCACCGACAACAAGGTCGCGATCATCCTCATCGTGACCGTGATCCTGCTCATCGTAGGGATGTTCCTCGACAACACCCCCGCGTTCTACCTCCTCATCCCGATCCTCGTACCGGTGATGCTCGAGGCGGGCATAGACATCACGACCATCGGCATCACGATGACGGTGAACATGGCACTGGGGCTCGTCACTCCTCCGGTCGGCATCAACCTCTTCATCGCCTCAGGAATCGCCAAGATACCGGTGACAGAGGTGGTTCGAGGGATCGGTCCGTTCCTCGTCGCAGGTCTGGCGGTGCTTATGCTTCTCTCGTTCGTTCCCGCGATATCGAACTTCCTGCCGGATCTCATGGGCCTCTAGGGGGCTCCGTGCTGACCACGCGCTCACCGCTCGGTCGCTACGCTCGATCCCCCGGGAGGCCGCCGCTCACAAAGCGCCGAAACAGGATCCGCTTGAGTGAAGCTGGCATGAGTCGATACGCCCCCTTCACCACCACATTGCGCAGGTACTCGCCTCGAGTGATGAACCCGATCTCGCGCATCGCGCGCTGCAGTGCCCACTCGGTTCTCGCCTCGCGCCACCCGCCGCGGCGCGCGAACGCGCCCGCACCGACGCGATACAGCACCAGTGGATCCGCTATATTCTCCACCCATGCCCCCGAAGCGATGAGCCGCACTCCGAGCCAGTAGTCCTCCATCTTTCCGAACGGTTCGTACCTGCCAACGCGATCAAGTGCCGAGATGCGGTACATCATGGTCGGGTGGTTGAACGGGTTATGGGTGCGGGCATGATCGCGGATCCGCTCCGACCCCGTAGGAGGAATGCGCCGCGACACCGGCCGCGTCGGGTCATGCTCGAACTCGGCCATTCCCGTGCCGACGAGGTCGAAGCCGTCGCAGAGGAAAGCCCACTGTCGCTCGAATCGCTCTGGCAGCGAGACGTCATCGGCGTCCATTCGGGCAACCACCGGCTGCGTGCAGGCATCGAGGCCCGCATTGAGCGCGCGGGTAAGGCCCTGATTGCTCGGCAGCCGCACAATGGTAACCGGGATCGGGCTCTCGCGTTCGATGCGCTCGAGTTCTTCTGCGAGTTCGACTGGCACCGGGCCGTCTTGCACGATCACTGCCTCGTTCGGGCGCAACGTCTGCTCGTTCACCGAGCTCTCATACGCGAGCCTGAGAAACTCTGCGCTATCGCCCGCGTATACCGGGAGGAGCAGTGAAAACGTGGGGATGGGGTGCATGGCCCCTCTAGCTTACGTGACCGGTGCCGCTCTTCACCCGATGCCGCGCGATCGAAGCGGTGATGCACGGGTCGCACGGTTCTCAGGTGGCGCAGCACTCTTGTGGCGTAGCTGCAGTGTGTGTGCGTAAACTGGATTTGATGCGGCCTCAAGTTCTTGTGATGAGTTTCACTCCGACGGAGTGGACGCTGCCGCACCCGGGAACGAACGGCTATATCTCCACCTGGGGTGAGATGCTCTCTGGCACCACCCCCATTGTCGGCGCTGCATAAGCCCTTCCGAGACGGACATGTAGCGCACGGTGGATCCGAAGGATCACGATCCACACCACTCTCGTGACTGTCGTCACGACGGGCAACCACCTGCTCACACGCCGACTTCTGAGAGAACTCATGCCATCTTCCGCACCTGTACATGCCATTCCTCGCCATTCCAATTTCTCCGAGAGAAACCGTCTCGCCACACTGCTTCGAACAGAGACCGTCGGAGGGATCCTCCTTGTTCTTGCCGCAGTAATCGCACTTATCTGGGCGAACTCGCCATTCGCCGACTCATACTTTGCACTGCGCGACTTCGAGCTCGGATTTGAGCCGCTGCATCTTCATCTCACTCTTGGAGCTTGGGCGTCAGACGGACTCCTCGCTATCTTCTTCTTTCTGGTCGGTCTCGAACTCAAGCGAGAGCTCGTGTCGGGCAGCCTTCGCAACATTCGCACCGCACTGGTGCCGGTCGCGGCCGCCGCTGGTGGCGTGCTGGTACCCGCCTTGATGTTCACTATGGTCGCGTCGCAGCATCCCGAGCTGCGACAGGGGTGGGCGATCCCGACGGCAACCGACATTGCATTCGCCGTTGCCGTGCTCGCGATTGTCGGCACCCACCTGCCTGCGACCCTTCGCATCTTTCTGCTCACATTGGCCGTCGTCGACGACCTTCTCGCCATTAGCATCATCGCTATCTTCTATACCGACCAGATTAGGCTCGTACCGTTGCTGCTCGCCCTCGCTGTCATCGCGGGATACGGGCTCATTGCACGGCGTTACCCCGTGTTCTTCGGGCGGCACGCACTCGCCGCCTGGCTGATCCTGCTCCCCATCGGCGTCATCGCCTGGGTGCTCATGCATGCGTCCGGCGTTCACGCCACAATCGCTGGTGTGCTGCTCGGGTTCATGATTCCTGTGTTGCACAGGGGCGCTGAGGCCAGTGTGGATCGTCGTGGCGGGAGCAGCAGCGATACTCTCTCAGATGCGCCGAAACCGCGCGGTCTCGCAGAAGAGTTCGAACACAGGTTCCGGCCACTTTCCGCCGGAATTGCGGTACCCGTCTTTGCGTTCTTTGCGGCCGGCGTAAGCATCGGCGGTTGGAGTGGCGTCGGTGATGCGATCGCCCATCCACTCACCTTCGCAATCGCCGTGGCGCTGATTCTCGGGAAGCCACTCGGAATCATCTCAACAACGTGGCTGGTCACGATTTGCACCCGCACCAAGCTCGACCCGGCACTGCGGTGGATCGACCTACTTGGCATCGGAATGCTCGCAGGAATCGGCTTCACGGTATCGTTGCTCGTCGCAGATCTCAGCTTCGTTCCGGGGTCGATTGAGCACGAAATCTCTAAGGTTGCGATCCTTGCGGCGTCGGTGACGTCGGCGCTGCTCGCCTCGGCGCTTCTTGGGCTGCGCAACTCCCAGTACGGGCGCGCTCGGGCGCTCGCGCAGTGGCCCGGGTCCGGGAGCGGTCACGGGTCCGGGCACGAGAGCGGTCACAGGTCCGCTCACGGGCAGGGAACGGTTTCTTCGTAACGGGTGCAGTAGCCCCGCTCACAATGGGCTTCCGTGTTCACTCACGTGAAACACTCCGACTTGCCTGTGCATAACCCACTTCCATGTCCGTGGTTCAGCGGAGACTATATACATGTCAGGCGAAACCAACCTCATCCATCAGCTCACCGCAATCCGCGGCGAGCTCGATGAGATTGCTTCTGCCAGTTCACTCCCGTCGGCGGTCTCGCTCTTCGACGATGACTCGGTAATGAACATGGCGGCGCTCGCGACCGCGCTCACGCAGGCCGCCGAACGCATCAGACTCATCACTGTTGGCGTCATCAGCGCACGGTCTGCCCGCTCAGCAGGTCATGGCGGTTTAGCTCAGCGGCGTGGGCATCGCAACGCTACATCACTCGTGCAGCAGGTGACCGGCAGCACACGAGCGGAAGCCGCCCGCCAAGTGCGGGTTGCAGAGTCGCTGTTCGAATCCCCTCAGGCTGACTTAGAGGTGCATGAAACAGGCGAGAGCGGCAATCCGACTCACCCTCTTCCAACGGTTCTCTGGCATGCTCCTTTACGCGAGGCCCTCATGGCAGGGAAGCTGAGCATCGCACAGCACGATGTCATACGCCACGGCCTCGGGGAGCCACCCGCCGAGTTACCTGATGGCCTCATAGCTGCCGATGAGAATGCTTCAGCGACTGCGGAAGGAGCAACACCTTCTCCTGCGGCCTTCGAAGCCTGGTCGCTCGCCGCTCAGCGTCTCACTGAGCTGGCCGAACACATCACCGTCGAAGACCTTGCGCAACAGGCACGCGCGATCCGTGACACTCTGGACCCGGAAGGCATGAATGCGCGATTCCTGGCGCGATTCGAAGCACGGTCCTTCCGCATGTGGACCGACCGCAATGGACTTTCACATGGCTCGTTTGTGTTCGATGACGAATCAGCGGCATGGATCCGCACCACGATCGACACGGCGCTTCGCCCCCGCAAGGGTGGGCCACGATTCGTTGATCCAACGCAACAGGCAGCGGCAAAGCAACTTAAAGATGACCCGCGCACGAATGAGCAACTCTCAAACGATCTCCTCATTGATCTCATGCGGGCAGGCACGCTCGTAAGCGCTGACAGCGTGCTCGGTGCGCGCCAGGCAGGAGTGCGCCTCGTACAGGTTGTTGACCGCGCAGAGTATCAAGAGCACCAGGCAGAGCTCCGCGCGCGCTCGCTATCCACCGCCCCAGCAATCACACCAGCTTGGACCACCCGCTTCGAGGACAACGCTTTGCCGCTTCCCCACGGCAGCGCGGCACAACAGCGCTGCAACAGTGGAGTCGTGCCGGTGATCGTTGACCGCCAGGGCGACCCGCTGAACGTCGGTCGGGAGCAGCGCCTCTTCACGACCAAGCAGCGAATCGCGCTCGCAGTCCGCGACGGCGGTTGCCGCTGGACCGGGTGCGATCGACCCGCAAGCTACTGCGAAGCACACCACATTGATGAATGGGTGGCAGACGGCGGCAACACCGACATTGATCGGGGGATACTCCTCTGCCGATTCCATCACAAACAGCTACACCACAATGGTTGGCGCATTACGAGAAACGAGCTCGAGGACTTTCTGCTCCATCCGCCGCCTGGCTCGAAACCGAGCCAGGCATCACCACACCCAGCAGTTTCGATGCGAGCTCCACTACCGCTCCAATATGCGTGGCAGCACGCCGCCGCCTCACCACCGCCGAGACGGTTCATCCAACACGTGGCGTGACGACTCAAGTACACGCGGCGCGGCGCCCAGAGCCCAGAGCCCAGAGCCCAGAGCCCAGAGCCCAGCCTCCCCGAGACCAAGTGGCGTGAACAACGATTACGCGCGGCGCTCCGCTTTTTCGAGGCGTTCCACCTCGACCATGACGTCCACGGGAACACCCGCTCCACGCAACACATCGCGCGTTGAACGGGGCCTCGTGCGAGTGCCATCACGCCATCCACGCTTCAGGCAGTCCTGCAGCTGCGCGCGATCCGCAGACGCACGGAAAGTACGCACCCAACGCCTGAGCGTCGCAGCCTCATACAGCGCCTTCTCCCACGGGTACAGGGCGTCGCTCGCGCGAAACACCCACAGCTTATTTCGCACCTCGTAGTAGAACCGCGGCCCCGGATCGGCATCACTTGAGCCGCGCTTCGCCGTCTTGTGCACTACCACCGACGCTGGCGTATACAGGCCCCTGGCACCGCGCAGCAGGCGCGCCGAGAACTCGAAGTCGTCGTTCCACAGGAAGTAATCCGCAAGAGGCAGCCCCAGCTCGCGCACGCGCGACGCCCGCAAAAACGCCGAAACGAACGAGAGCGAGCGGATCTCCATCGCACCCACGCTGGCCGCGCGGTCGCGCTCCGCCTTGTCGGCGCGAATCTTCGCCTTCGGCGTATTCATCGGGTGATCCTCGCCATCGGTCCACACCACGCGCGAACCCATGACCGCCAGGTCATCTTGCCCGTTCGCCCGGTACCGCTCATGCGTCTCGAGCGCACCTGCAAGTGCCTCCGGCATCGGCACGGTGTCGTCATCCATGACCCACACCCACTCGGTCTCCTCGTCGGCGACCGCCGCAGCAATGCCCACCGCGAAGCCGCCGGCGCCACCGGTGTTCGCGTCCAAGCGGATCAACCGCGCACGCTCACCCCAGTCCTCAAGGATCTCCTCGGCCACCTCGGTCGAGCCATCGGTCGACGCGTTGTCAACGACGATGAGCCGATCCACGGGTCGCGTCTGCGCGGCGAGCGCTTCAAGTGCTTCTCGTAAAAGTTCGCGTCGGTTGTAAGCGACCAGCACTGCCGTAACGCGCATGGATCCTCTCCCAGTAAGTGGTGCATATTTTGACGGATGACGCTCCAAGACGACACTCGAATTAGCTAGTCTACGTGAGCATTTCTGGTCAGCGCACTGCCCTACCCAGTCGCCTCGTCGGTCTCCGGTACCGGCGTCGCCGCGGCAACGCCCTCGGCAACGAGCTGCTGAATGTCCGCGTAGATGGGGAACTCAGGATCCACAGCGGGCGGCACAAGCTCAACGTCGACCGGCGTGTGCGCGCGAGCCTTGTCGGCGAGATCCACGAATCGGCCGAGCATCGAATCGGGAATATCGGTCTGCACGAGCTGGGAACCGGCCTTCGCAATCTCTTGGAACCTGAGCAGCACATTCGCCGGATTCATTTGCGCGAGGATCGCAGCCTGCAGGTCACGCTGACGCTGCATTCGGTCGTAGTCGCCATTCACCGAACCGTACCGCGAGCGCGCGAACCACTGCGCGTGATACCCGTCGAGATGCTGCTCGCCGGCAGGGATCCATGACTCGACATTCACGAGTTCGCCCGTGTACTCATCGATACTGCCGCCGATCGGCAGGTCCTCGGGCACCGTCACGGTGACCCCACCGAGCGCATCGATGATGCTCGAGAATGCGTCCATATTGAGCAGCACGTAGAACTGCACGTCGAGACCGGTCGCGCCGTGCACGGCATCTTTGGTCGCCTCGATGCCGGGCGAAGACCCGCGCGACACCGCGTCGGGGTAGAGCCCGCCGTATATGTCTGGGAAGTCGGTCACCTCGGTGTATACCGCGTTGAGGTAGCACGTCGTGTAGCAGCCACCCCAGTCGCCAAACACATTGGGGGCGACGCCGAACCCGTTCGGGTGTAACTCGTGCATCGGTGACGTCTCGGGGAACGGCATCTCGATGAGCTCGCGCGGCAGGCCCACAATGACCGACTGGCCTGTCTCTGCGTTGACGCTCACGAGTGAGATTGAGTCAGGGCGCATACCCTCGCGATCCGAACCAGCGTCGGTGCCGAGCAACAAGATGTTGTAGCGACCGTCGACCGGTGCGACCGCGGGCGCACCCACGAAGATATCGCCAATGGTGGATCGCCCAGCCCCCACGAGTGTAGACGCCCACGCGGCACCCGCCGCGGGAACCACCGTCAGCAGAATCGAGAGCATCGCAATCGGCAGCCGCCAGCCGCGCTTGACCTTCACTATCCGAGTGAGGCGCAGCGTATCGAAACCGAGCACCAGCCAGATCACCGCGACCGCAAGGATGACCCACTGCAGCACGAAGAGGAAGATGCCGTTCGTGAAGATGGAAAGCGTAGTGGTGCGCGCCCAGATCAGCCCGGCGAGGGCGCCGAGGCCGAGGATCCACACAACCACCGTGACCGTGAGGCCAAACCGACCGAGCTTGCGATTCCCCGCGAGCAGCTGAGCGACACCAGGGAACAGGAACCCGAGTATGACGAGCCAGCGCGCCCGCTTCGTCATGAGCGGGGGTGAGGTGAGGTCGGGGTTGCGGATCGGCCGCTCGAGGTCGAGCGCGGCAGCACCGCTCATGCGCCGTACCCCTCAGGGTTCGCAGACTGCCAGGCCCACGAATCCCGGCACGCATCAGCGAGTGTGCGGGTCGTCTGCCAATCGAGCTCACGATTCGCCTTCGATGGGTTCGCGACGGTTTCCGCGACGTCGCCCTCACGGGGCGGCACGACCACGTAGGGAATCTCACGCCCAGCCGCCTCGCCGAACGCGCGCACCACCTCAAGCACGCTCGAACCGGTTCCCGAGCCCAGGTTGTAGGTCGCGACCCCCGGAGCGATTCGCTCGAGCGCGGCCGCGTGGCCCTCCGCGAGATCCATCACGTGAATGTAGTCGCGAACCCCCGTGCCATCGGGTGTTGGATAGGTGTCGCCAAAGACGCTGAGTTTCTCGCGCTTTCCGACCGCAACCTGCGCGATGAAGGGCATGAGATTGTTCGGGATCCCCGACGGATCTTCGCCGATGCGCCCCGACTCGTGCGCCCCGACCGGATTGAAATAGCGCAGCAGCACCGCGCCGAACCCCGGCCACGCCACCTGCGTATCGCGAATCATCTGCTCGATCATCGCTTTCGACCAGCCGTATGGGTTCGTGAGGCCCACGCCGACCCGGTGCTCCTCGTCCTGCGGCACGTACTCCGGGTCGCCGTACACGGTCGCGCTCGATGAGAAGACGAGCTTGTCGACCCCGCGCTCCCGCATGATGTCGAGCAGGTTCAGAGTCGAATCAATGTTCACGCGGTAGTACCTCGTGGGTTGCGCTACCGATTCGCCCACTGCTTTGAGTCCCGCGAAGTGGATCACAGCATCGAAGTCGATACCGGCCAGTGCGGCGTCGGCCGCGTGACGATCCGCGAGATCCGCCTCGATGACTTCGATCGAACGACCCGTAAGCTCTTCGACTCGCCGCACCGACTCGCTGCTCGAATTCGAGAAATCGTCGAGCACGACCACGTCGTGACCGCGTTTGAGCAGCACGAGAGCGGTGTGGGAGCCAATGTACCCGGCCCCGCCGGTGAGAAGAACACGCATAGCAAGCAGGGTACTTTGCGTGGCTGGGGAGAACCGCGAGGCACTCCGTGAACTCACAGGGTGGGTGCACATCTGCGGGTTTTGCGGCCCCATAGAATAGGTGGAAGCTATGCACAGCACGCAGAGGGGAGGTAGTTATGGCGACGCTCAGCCTCATCGCCGAACCCTTCCCCGACTGGGAGGCTCCCATGCATTTTGCGGGGGCACACGACCTGGTCAATGCCATCGCGAGCACAGCCCCACGCAGTTGCAGCGCCCGTTTTCTCGTTGCCCGCGGCAGCCACGCACCCGAGTTCGCCTCCCCAAAAATAGCGGTCGAGGTGCTCCCCATGCGCGCGAGCTCGCTGCCAATTCTGTGGCAGTCAAACGCCACCGCGAGGCCCCTCGACGGTGAAATGACCCACTCGGTCACCCCGATGATGCCGCTGCGCTCTCGGAGCGACGACGACGGCACCCAATCTACGGTCACCGTGCCCCACGGACTCGCTTGGGAGGTGCCCGAACTCCTCTCCCCCGCACATGCCAGGCTCACTCGCGCGTTCGTGAAGCGTGCGGTGAGGTTCGCAGATGTCATTGTGACAACCTCTCACTCCACCGCCTCGCTGCTGCAGAACATGTACGGGTACAACTTGCCCGTTCAGGTCATTCCACCGTCAGCTCCGAACGTACTGCTTGCCGGTGTCGACTCTGCTGTACGCCGCACGCGCCTCGGGCTGCCCGAACGGTACCTCGTGACCACGGCGAACGATGACGAGTTTGGTCGGCTGCACTGGGTGTATAACGCACTCGAGGCCGACGCTACGCTGCCGCACGTTGCGGTCATCACCGGTCTCGATCCGGTACAGCAGGGCAAAGGGCAGCAGGGCAAGAACCAGCAAGGCAAGGGGCAGCAGGGCAAGAGCCAGACACCGACCTCTGAACTCGCGAGCCGGGTTCCAGAACGACTGCGCGATCGCATCACCGTTATCTCCGCCGAAGATCTGCGCGACGCGGGTGCCGTGATCTCGGGCGCGAGTCTCATGCTGCAGCCACAATCGTTCGCCGCAACCGGATACACGGTCATCGCCGCACTCATGTCGAAAGTACCGGTGCTGCACGCGGGTGTCGACGCGACGAGTGAGCTCGTGCTCGACGGCGGCCTCACCGAGCCTGATCCGGTCGGCTTCGCAACCGCGCTGTCACGCCTATATATCGCGGGTCCCGGCGACGGCACGAGTGAGTTCGAGCGCCTCACCGTGCAGGCCGCGGATCGTGGGCGTACGTTCTCTTGGGAGGGCGTCGCCTGGCAACTGTGGGAAACCCACGCGACTATCTAGCGCTCCAAGCCACTGCCGCGAGCACTCCACTCAGCACTACCGTCGCTGCCACCAGCGCGACCGTGCCGACCCATCCCCCGTTCAAGAACGCAATGCCGCCGATCCACCCAAGCACGCTCGACCCCGCGTAGTACCCGAGGTAATACAGCGGTGGCGCGAGACTCACTCCCGAGCGGGTCGCGCGACGATCGATGAGTCCCGAAGCGATCGAGTGCGCCGCGAAGAACGCGGCCGTGTAGATCACAATGCCCGTCATGATCGCGATGAGCGATTCGAAAAGCGTGAGCGCGAGACCCCCGAGCATGAGCCCGAGCACGACGAACAGCGTGAGCGTTGGGTTTCGATCGCCCGCAAACCGCCACACCACTCGCGATGACACCGTGCCCGCCAGGTACGCGAGAAACAGCCACGACACCTGGGCGAGGCTCAGCCCAAAGGGCTCGGCTTCGAGCCGAAACGCGATGTAGTTGTAGGTCGCGACAAAACCGCCCATGAGCAAGAACGCTTGCGCGACGAGCACCATGACACCCGGGTTGCGAAGGTTCGATGCGAGTGCAGGCCAAAACGGCAGCGACGAGCTGCGATCCACAACCGCGGGCTGCACCGTCACGAGATAGACACCGGTTGCAACTGCGGCACACACCACGATCGCAACGAGCCCCGCAGTCACGCCCCACCGGTCGGCGATCGCCGCAGCGAGGATGCGCCCCGCGAGTCCACCGACCGTGGTACCCGCGATGTAGGTGCCTACGGCAGCACCGAGGGCGCGTGGGTGGATCGCCTCCGCAAGCACTGTCACCGCCATCGCGGGAACGCCCGCGAGCGCAATCCCAAGCACGAAACGTGCCGCGATGAGTGTTTCGAAGGTCGGAGCGAGCACCGCAGCGACGCCGCACACAATCGAGGCGATGAGCGTCCACCGAACGAGCCTCACTCGGCCCACTCGATCTGACAGCCGAGCAAGCGGCAGCACACCGAGCGCGACCCCGATCGTCGTCGCACCGATCGCCCACGACGACGCGTCTGCGCTCACCCGAAATTGCGCGGCGATCTCTGGGAGCAGGGGCTGCGGAGCGTACATGAGCGCGAAGTTCGCTAGCCCCGCACAAAAGAGCGCGATGAGTGTGCGCTTGTAGGCGGGGCTTCCCTGTGGAAACCGCAGGTCAGGTGTGGCGTTCACCCCTACTCGGGGAGCGAATCGGACGCGACCCGCGCCTGCAGCGCCGCGTTCTTCTCTTCGACCATGTCGGTGAGCTGCTTCGCGTACGCATCGAGCTTCGCACGCAATTGTGGATCGCTCGCGCCAAGCATGCGCGCTGCCAAAATGCCCGCATTCTTCGCGCCGCCAATCGATACCGTCGCGACGGGAATGCCGCCGGGCATCTGCACGATCGACAACAGCGAGTCGAGCCCATCGAGCTTCGCGAGTGGCACAGGAACTCCGATGACGGGCAATGTGGTCATCGAGGCCACCATGCCGGGCAGGTGCGCAGCGCCGCCGGCACCGGCGATGATGACTTTGAGCCCCCGATCCGCCGCCTCGCGTGCGTACGTCACCATCTTGTCGGGGGTGCGATGCGCGCTCACCACCTCGACCTCGTGTGCAATACCGAACTCACGCAGCATCTGCACCGCATCGCTCATCACAGAGAAATCGGAATCGGATCCCATGATGATGCCCACGAGTGGGCTGACCGGTGCACTGCCACTCGGGCTCGTTTCGCTCATGTGTCTATCGTACTCGTGGTGAAGGTGCCACTGACACGGGCGAATCGGCGATGGCAAGCTGGCAGCGTGAGCTGCAAAATTATCCGAAGGCGTTTGCGGCCGCGAGCGCCAAGGCTCTCGCCTCGTCGAGCGAATCGCCCACTACCGTCACGTGCCCAACCTTGCGCCCCGGGCGCGGCTGCTTGCCGTAACTGTGGATCTTCGCTGACGGGTACTCCGCGAACACTTTCTGGTAACGCACGGGCATCGGCCCCTCTGCTGGCCCGCCGAGCACGTTCACCATGACCGCGGCCGGAGCGGTCATCGAGGTGTCTCCAAGCGGAAGGTCGGCGACTGCGCGCAAATGCTGCTCGAACTGGCTTGTGACCGACCCTTCGATCGAGAAGTGGCCCGAATTGTGCGGTCGCATTGCGAGTTCGTTGACGAGCACTCGGCCGTCTGTCGTCTCAAACATTTCGACCGCGAGCACGCCGGTGACATCGACTCCAGAAGCGACCGCCTCACCGATGCGGGCGGCCTCATCGAGTATCGCTTCGTTCGCAACCGGCGCGGGCGCGAGCACTTCGGCGCACACCCCGTCGCGTTGGATCGTCTCGACTACTGGCCAGTGCCGCATCTCTCCGGAAGGGCGCCGCGCAACGAGCTGCGACAGCTCGCGCGTGAAGTCGACGAGCTCTTCGACGAGCAAGAATCCTCCGCGGGCGTCCTCCGCGAGCGCCGTGAACCAGTCGCGCACCTCGTCGGCGTTTGACACGACACGCACGCCTTTGCCGTCGTATCCTCCGCGCGCGGTCTTCACAACAGCTCGTCCACCGTTCGCGGCGATGAACTCCTGCAGTGATGCTTCGTCTTCGACTGCGGCCCACTGCGGTACCGGCACCCCAAGCTCAGCGAGCTTCTCGCGCATCAAAATCTTGTCTTGCGCGAACTGCAGCGCCTGCGGTTTCGGGTGCACCTGCACTCCGCGGCGTTCCAGCTCAAGCAAGATCTCCTGCGGCACATGCTCGTGATCGAATGTCACCACGTCAACGGTCTCGGCAAAGGCGTAGACGGTGTCGGGGTCGCGGTAGTCGCCGACCCGGTCGGCCGCGCGCTTCGCGCTCATGCCCTCGGTTTCTGCGAGCACCGAGATGTCGAGTCCCAGGTGGATCGCGGGCGGCACCATCATGCGTGCTAGTTGCCCGCCGCCAATCACACCGATGCGGATGCTGCCGTTCAAAGCCATGCGACTATCCTACCGAGCCTGAGACGGCGTGGCGCTGAGGCGCTTTGGAGCAGGAGCCCGTGGATACGCCCGCCGGAGCAATCATGAGATCCGCAAGCATCAACCCCGGGGAGCGACCACCAAGGAGCGACACCAACTTCATTCGAGGAAATTGAGCATACTCGATCGAGACGAGTCGTCGGGAAGGCCGAGTGTCTTGTCGACCCCGGTCGCTATCCACGCCGAGGTCAGCAGCAACGTGCGGCAGACGAAATTGAACCAGAGCAGCAGCCCGACAAAGATCACGAAAGGGGCGAGCAGCGGGTTGTTCGATGCTCCGCCGAGCAGCATCCCGGCGAGCATCTTGAGTCCGAAGAGCGCGGCGCCCCCGAGCATGCACCCGGTGACGAGATTCCACCGGCCGATCCGCACCTCGGCGAGTGCGCGGTGGATCGCGATAAGAATGAGCACGTCGAACACGTACACCGCGCCGTATCTCACCACGGTGCCGAGGCCGCCGAAGAACCAGCCCTCGGGATCCGCACCCATCCACTCGAGCACCGTATCCGTGAGTTTCGAGCTGATAATCGTGAGCACCGCCGACGTGACGATCGCGAGCGCGAAGCAAATCGCGAGCACGAAGTCGCGGAGCTTCAGGTACACCGCGTTGCGGTACTCCTTCACTTCGAGCCCGAAGATGATGCGGATCGAGCGCCTGGTGCCGGTGAACCAGTTCACTGCGATCCACACGAGCGACACCCCGGCGACAACGCTCGTCCAGTCGATCGCCCGAGCCGCGAGCAGCTCCTGCACCGATACCGCACCGCTGTCACCGAGGAGGCCCGGAACGAAGAGATTGATCTGCTCGACGATCACTTCGAGCAGATCCGCCTGTTCCCTGAGCACGATGCCGAACACCCCGAAGCCGACGAGCAGCCCCGCGAACACGGCGAACAGTGCCTGATAGCTCATGCCGCCAGACAGCACGCTCCCACCGACGTTCGTGAAGTGGGAGAACGCGCGATAGGGGCGCTGCCGCCGCGTCCACTGCCAGAGGTCGCGCCACCGGGCGACGACAGCTGGCAGTGGACGCTCACTCATGTGGTGAGTGTATCGCGGTCGCGCCTGCGGGCTCGAACCGTTCCGGCCGCGGCGAGCGCCACGCCGAGCGCGAGGATGATCGCGGCCGCCGCCGCGAAGAGGCCGCCGCCCGCTGCTCCAGTGAGCGAGAGTCCGTCCGGATTCTCGGGATTCGTGGGTGCCGGCGGGATAGGGGCGTATCCGTTCATGAGCCGCAACTCGGTCGGCTCTCCCTCCACGGATTCACGGATCTTGAGATCGGCGCTCAGCCCATCGGATGCGGGTTCCACGTTCGGCGTGATATCGATCAGGCGAGCGGTCTCGAGATAGCTCCCCACAGGACCCCGTTCCTGCGCGACGCAGTTCGTGCCGAGCGGGAACCCTTCAAGCGTCACTGAGCCGTTCTTCGGCACGGTGACGAGCGCGTCGGCTCCGAGATCGAGCGGCACGCGCTCAGGATCCGCGAGCCCGCTCGGGACGGTACAGGACAACTCGACGTCGAAGGAGTCCGGCGCGCGATCCGCTCCGAGTCCCGTGACCTCCTTCGAGATGACGAGGGATCCCGTCTTCACCGTGACGCCGGCGCGCTGGGGCGACGCGGGAAGGTTGACGCGAGTACCGTACTCATCCCACGCAATCGCGCCGTTCTGGTTCCACGCGAACTGGCGCTCCTCGAACTGCGCAAGCGTGGCCTGCAGATTCTCGTTTGATCCGTCGCCGATCACGTTGATCGTCTCGAACTCGATGATGACGTTGCCGCCGGGCTGCAGCGGTGCGGCCGACATGTCGATGTCGAAGCGGAGCCCCGCGATGTTCGCGATATCACCCGTGTAGCTCGCGAGCGGAGTCCACACATTCGCCGGGTTCGTCGTCTGGTTCTCGCACGTCGGATCCGCGATCCACAGCGAGGCGCCGGCATCGGGACCGACGCAGGCTGACGTGTTCTCGGTGACCTCAATCGTGTAGGTTGCTCCCGCAGGAAGACCGCTCAGGCGAATATCCGTGCCCGCGAGCACAGGTGCGAATGTGGATCCGCGCGGCGCGCCGCCCGAGAGCATCTTGTCACCGGTCGCGGGGAGCATATCGACCACGACCATGCGAGCAAGCGGATTCGTTCCCGAGTTGATGTTCTCGAGTTTCCAGGTGTCGGTAGCGCCGACCGCGGTGTACGACGCGCACGGGTTGCGCGTGTAGTCCGTGCCGATCGGGAAGTAGTTCCCGTCAGAGCACTCCTCGAGGGTGCGCGTATCGAGCGCGCCGTTCACGAGGTTCTCGCCGAGGGTGTCGACGGGTTCGCCGCTCACGGTCTTGCGCACACCGATCACGGTGCCGACTCGTGGCTGCACGTAGTTCGTGTTCGAGCACTGCGTCGCGGTCGCAGGCGTGTTCGGTGCCTGGCCGAAATCGGTGGGCTGTTCGCAGGTCTCGAGATTCACACCCGTCTCGACGATCACCTCGTTGAGCGCGCGCGAACTCGCGGCCATCGGCTGCATCATGAGACCGAGGGTGATCTCGACGCGTTCGCCCGGCTCCATCCGAGAACCCGCCGGCCACTCGAACACGAGGTCGCGCCCGTCATCAGAGAGCGTCACGGTCGGGGAACTGTCGATACCGCTGAGACCGCTCACACCCGGAGTGCTCACCACGACAGGCTCCTCCCCGTCCCATTCGAGATTCTCTGGCAGCGCGTCGGTCACGCTCGTGATCGGCAGGTAGCTGCTGCCCGTGTTCGTGAAGACGAGCTTCCACGGCATGCTCGTGAGCGCATCGACCTGGTGGGTCGACGTGTCGTTAGGCGCTCGCTTCTCGACGCGCAACTGATGCACTCCCGGGGAGAAGTCCACCGTCTTGCCGTCAGTCCAGGTCGCGTCGCCATACGTCTCGTTGTTCGCGGTCACGGTCGCGAGATTCACCTCGGAGTCCGCATTCCAGTCAACCGCGACACCGTCGCGCAACTGCACGGTGACGGGAAGGGTCGCGCTGGTCCACGAGGCGCTCCACGATGTTGCACCGAGCGGGAAGAGCTGCTCATCCATCCGGTCGAACACCACCCGCACGCCGCGAATATCTGCGGTGTCGTCGGTGTAATCGGCGAAGCCTACCCACGCGTCATTCACGAGCACCTCGTATGTCGCCCGGTCGGCGTCTCGCGGAAGTTGCGCAGTGCCGAACGAGACGAACTCAAAGCGGTTCCAGAATGACACCGTCGCGTCTTCGATGTTCAGCGTGTTCAGCGGTGCCGTGGATCCCGCGGGCGTAGCCGTGAGCAGCACGTTCACCGGGGCCTGCGGGTCGGTCTCGTAGACGGTCTGGTTCTGAGTGCCGTCGTGGTCGACCGAGATCGTCTTCTCGAGCAGCACGTTGATCTGCGCCTGCGTGAGCTCGACGTTCGCTGTGTCGCGGCTCGTCGGCTGGTCATCGGGCGCAATGACCGCATCCCAGCCGCGGGCGTAGGCCTCGTTCGGCAGGTTCACGACGCTGCCGATGCCGCCGCCTCGCACGGGGTCTCCGCTCAAGCGCTCGGTCGCCCGGAGCTGCACATCGAGGTAGGTAGTAAGGTCGACGCCTGCGGGGATGCTGTTGCCGTTTTCCTCGGGGTTCTCTCCCGAGAACGTCACCGCGATGCCGATGGCGTTCTCGAGAGCGGCGACAAATGCCGCGTCCTGTTCGATGGCTTCTCCGAGGGTGTACACCGCGGTCGTCCCCTCCGGATCCGCACCGTCGTAGAGCCAGAGCTCGACCGTGCTCTCATCTCGGTCAATGTACTCGGGAATCGCACTAAAACTCACACCGGTGAGCGTGAACTCGTCGAAGTGGTTGCCGCCTGGCGATGCGACCTCGTTCGCGAAGTCGCGGTTCGCGAACGGGCTGAGCGCGATGTCCGGCGTCTGCGCCTGGAGGTTCGTCGATGTGTCGGTGACCCGGATCTTCGCGAGGCGCATCGCCCCGCGCGAGTCCGCGGGCGCCGTCGACGAATTGCGGGCCGTGAGCGTGTAACGCGCAGTCGGGTAGTCGCCCTGTTCGAGTTCTCCGGCGTTCGGTGCGACGAGCCTCACGCTGTCTCCTGCGGTGCCCTCTGGCATCGCCTGCACCTGCTTCGTGAGCGCCACATTCATGGCACCGTCGAGCAACTGGATCGTGTCGTTCGCCGTATCGCTCACCTCCGACCCCGAGCTCGGGTACCCGGTGACCTTGAAGAGGTTGTCGATGCAGCCCGTGGCCCCGTCCTCGCAGTTGAAGGGCGTATCGGTCTCCTTCACCCACTTGAGTGAACCGTCGGCGGTGCGAGCGGTCTCGCGCAACTGCCAGTCGAGACGATAGGTGCGAATGTCGGCGGAGGCAGCGACGCCACTGCCGGCGGCCGGCACCGTGAGGTCGTCATCGTCGCCACGCGCAGCCTCTCGCGCCGCGGTGTTCTCCGCGAGGACGAGCCGCGCGCCGAGCGTGGTCTCTTGCTCTGCCTCCGTGAGCGTGTAGCCCTTGAAGCCGTTCGCGTCCATCCACGATCCGTCCGGCGCTGTCACTGGCTCCCAATCGACGCCGTTCCACAGCTCTACCGCGGTGACAGTATCCCAGCGCAGTTGAGGATCGATCGTGCTATTCGACGCGCTGCCCGAGTAAAGAATCGGCCTGATGTGCGTGAGGTCAAACGCCTCGAACACGGTGCCGGCACCGCTCGCGGTCGGAGTTGCCGGATCGTCGAGTGTTACGGCATCGAATCCCAACTCCGTCACTGCCCACGATTGCGTCGTCCACGTCGTCGCATGTGACTGCGAGGTGAGCTGGGTGTGCGCCCAATCCTTGTCGGCCCACACACCGCCTGTGCCGGGACCGCTGTTCGCTTGGCCGCGCACTCCGACGTCAACCTTGTCGGTGTCGTCGCCCGTCACCACGCGGTCGTCGAGCTTGCCGGTCGATTCCGCGGTAGCCAGATTCTCGTAGCGCTTGACGCTCGAGAATTCATCGGTGCCGGTGGCAACGTCATCGTCGCTGCGCAGGGTGTCGCGCGCGGTGAACGAGATGTTCGGCTTCACAAACGTCGTCTGCGAGAAGCCATCGGTGTTCGTGTACGTGAACCTCAAGCCCGTCGCGCCGGCCGGAATGTCAATAGCCTCATCCTCATCGGGATCGGTTGCGAGCACCTGCCAGTCGCCGGCCGAATCCTGGTAGCGAATGGTGAGCGTCGCCGTCGTGATCGGAGTGCCGCTGTTCGTCGGGCGGGTGATGGGCGGCAGGATCTGCTTCGCGTCAAACGCATCCCAGAACGTGCCTGCTTCGCCGAGCACGTCGTCAACGACGATCTCGGTGGGCTTCGTGCGGCCGCCTGATGTGCTCACCTCGGTGTCGAGCTGCACAACGACGTCTTGCCCCGGCATAACAATTCCTGGGCCGACGCGCTTGTCAATCGATACCTCGATCTTCGGCGCGACGTAGGCGACTGTGGCACTCGCCGTGTCCACGTCGTCCGCGAGACCGGTCTTCGAGCCCGTGACCTCGATCGTGTTGCGAAGCTTCTGCGTGACGGCACCTGGCGCGACGAACGTCTCGTCGGAATTCGAGTCGAGTAGGTATCGAACCTCGCTCGCGGCGCCCGGCGCGATCGCACCCGTAAAGGTGATCTCGAAGCCAGACACCGTCTTGCCCGTGGCTGGACCCGGAAGTGCCGAAGGGGCTGAAACTGTGTCGGTGTCGCTGCTCTCGTCGCTGTAGGTCCAGGTGACAGTGGCAGTATTGGCGTCCACCGGCCAGATCGCGTCGGTGTCTCCGTTGTCGAAGCCAGCGAAGATGAGGTCCTCGCCGAAGAAGCGCGCATCCGACCCGCTCGCCGGCTCAGCGATGGTCAGGCTGTCGAGCACCGTGCTCGCAGGCGCTTCGCCGTTGATCGCGCGCAGCACGACTCCGACACTCTCACCGGCGGTTACACCGGTGAGATCGGTGGTCTCAGAACCGTCTGGAAGCGCGTAAAAGTGCTTGAGCGCGGTGACACCGACCTGCTCGGGCGCGACCTCGAAGGGCGCTTCTGCCTCCTTCGAGACCGATGCTTCACCCGGCACATCTACCGTCGCGAGCACCGCGTTCGAGATGTCGTATCCGCTCGAGATGCTGTCACCCGAGGTGCGATCGGTGGAGCGCTGCGTGACCGTGAAGCCCTGTGCGACCTCCGTTCCTGCGGGAATCGTGCCTTCGTAGCTCGTGCGCACACCCGCGATATCCTCGTTCGGAATTGCGCTGCTCCAGGTGACCCAGTTCCAGGTGCCACCGCTCATGCGGTACACCTCTACCGATGCCGAGGTCGCGCCGGTGGGGAGGTTCGTCGTCGGGTCGGTCGGCGCGATGAAGCCTGCGAAATCGACGAAGTTGAACGGGTTGCCCGAGGGGAGCTCGGTCGCCCCGTCGGGGGCGAGCGCGGCATCGGCGGGGTCGCTCAGGCTCAGGCTGCTCGCATCGACGTTCGACGCTTGGGTTGCCCCAATGGTGATGGTCGAGGTTGCGCCCGGCTGGAAGTTCTGCGACTGCGGCGTCCAGGTCTTCGATGGGGTGATATCGACCCGGATCGGGTTGTCGACTGTGATGAGCGCGGTGTCGCTTACACGGAGATCCTGCGCGCCCGCCTTCGCGGTGAAGGTCGCCGTGTTCACGAGATCCTTGCGTAGCCTCGGATCGGTGGGCGAGAGGTCCGCTGGGATCGTCAGCGTGTACTCGAGCACTCCGGTGTCACGAGTCGTCATGCCGAGTCCGCTCGCATTGCCCGCACCGGCCTGTACCGGCTGCTCAATACCAACGGTGATCGTGCGATCCGCCTCGGTTGTGCCAACGATGCCTGCCACAGGCGCCGACGGCGACGCACCGGTCGTCACCCCCGGAAGATCGAGCGTGACGTTTGCGGTCGATCCCCCGACGACCGCGGTGAGCTGCGAGATCTCCCAGCCGGCGAACTCGGGCGGCAGCACGTCGGCGACCAGCGCGGGGGCGTCCGCATCCTCGTCATTAACCCTGAACTCGACTCGGTACGACACGGAGTCACCCGGGCGCAGGTCGCGAGCCTCATCACTGAACGATCCGTCGAGCTTCTTCACCTGCTTCACGAGCTGCAGGGATGCCCCCTCGGCCGCGATCGCGGGAACGAGTCCGCCCCCGGTCGCGATGAGCGCCGTGCCGATCATGAGTGCCGCGAGACCACCCGCGATGAACTTGCCGAGACGACGCCGAACTGAGCGCGCTCCAATACCCGATCCAAACATGCAGATCCTATTCCCCTAGTGTGTACGGCCATATCAGCTACGGCCAATGCGTCTCGCGAGTCACCGCGCGTTCCCTACACGCGCATTCGAAAAGACACCTTCACTCTCATTAGAGTGCGAACCCGTCAGTTCATGACGCGGGGTTCAAAAAGTTTTCAAGCACTGCCCGAGTGACAAATCGTGCGAGGAGGGTTAGGGTGTGGGAGTCGGGCGTTGCGCCTGAGAACGCGTGGTCGGCCGACCACGCCTGAGCCGGGCGTCGGGGAATGCGGACCGGACCGAGGGGACATAATGGGGGCTGCCAAGGGACGCGATGCGCGCCCCGACGAGGAGCTGCTCGACGCCTGCCGGAACGGCGACAACGAGGCGTTCTCAGTGCTCTGGGAACGACATCGCGGATCAGGTATCGTCGCATCGAGGAGCATCGCTCCCGCGCTCGACGCCGATGACGTCGTGTCCGAGGCGTACCTCCGGGTGCTCGAACTTGTGCGTCGGGGTCGCGGGCCCACCGGGGCGTTCAGGCCCTACCTGTATCGCGTGATCCACACGGTTGCGACGACCCACAACCGATCTCCTGAAGACCCGACTGAAGACCTCGACCACGTTCCCGACGCTGACGCGTCAGCTCCATGGCAAGACGAGACGTTCGATCGTCGGGCAGTGACAGAGGCGTTCGATTCGCTCAGCCCCAGATGGCAAGCGGCGCTGTGGTACACCGAGGTCGAGGGCCTGCCGCCGCGCAAGGCCTCGCCACTGCTCGGGATCTCACCGAACAGCGTGTCTGCGCTCGCCAAGCGCGCCCGCGACGCGTTGAAATCCGCGTGGATCGAACAGCACGCGCGCCGCGACGGGCTCGATGCGCGATGCATGTTCACGCTCGAACATCTCCAGCGCCATCAGCTCGGCTCTCTCACCGCGCGCGCAACTCGAGAGGTCGAGTCGCATCTGGAGACCTGTTCGAGCTGCGCCGGTACCGCCGGAATGTTCGCGACTCTCAATCGGCAGCTCGGCCTGACACTCGGCCTGGCGCTGCTCGGCGGATCGGGTGCAGCTGCCTTGCTCGGTACCCTCGGTCACGGTGCAGTCGGGGTCGAACAGGCGGGCGCGTCCGGGGCATCCGGCACCGCATCCACCGCATCGTCAAGCTCTGCATCGGCCGCTTCCTCTGCAGCATCGGCGGTCGGCGGAACGCTTGCCTCGATCGGCGCACCGGCCGCGATCGTCGGCGGGGTCGCGCTCACCGCAGTAGCAGCGGGGGTCGCCGCCGTGCTCGCAATCACGCTCGCGGGCGCCCCGTCGGTGACCGCGGTGGATCGATCCGCGGACACGAGCGCTACTGCGGACCCTGATGGTTCGGCGCCCGCTCGCCCGGCATCGGAGACTGATCGCGCTGCAGACTCCGGCGACGAGAAGCAGCCCCTCGCCGCTGCGGACTCAAGAGACGATGCCATCGCCGTGGGAGACCCGGTGCGAACTCCGATCCCACCCGTCGCCGAACTTCTTCCGGAGGAACCCCCTAAGAAAGAGCCTCCAGGCGCCGGAACGACGCCGGAGGAGCCCTCACAACCGGTAGACGAACTGCTCCGAGAGGACTACACACCCGGCTTCGAGTGCTACCTCGCGGGCCAGGGGCTCATCGGCACGGCCGATCGATACGGTCTCTTGCGGCTCCGAGGCACCGTGCCCGACGGATCACCTCTAGAAATCATCCATCCGAGCTACGATCCCGCGCACGAGGGCGATCCCGGCAACGTATTCTCCGGAGGCGTGTTCACCGACCCGCAGGGAAACGTATTCGACTTCGGCTTCTTCACCGGTACCGATCCAGAACCGCAACCGGGATGGTACGGGCAGGATCCCGAGCTGTTCCCCGCATGGGGCACCCTGTTCGCCGGCTATTCCATCGATGAGGTAGCTCTCGAAATACAGCTGGTCGCGCCAGACGGCACGCATTCGCCATGGACACCCGTGGACGCGAATCTCAGCTGTATCTAGTGCTGCCGCAACAGCACACCGGCCCCGTATACGCGGAGAACCGCCCGGGTGCGAAAACGCCGGGCGGTTCTCCGCGTATACGTGAGCGTTGTCAGTCGGTCTTGCCGGTGCGGATCGCGGCCTTGACCTCGGCAATCGCCTTGGTGACCTGAATACCACGCGGGCAGGCCTCGGTGCAGTTGAAGGTGGTGCGGCAGCGCCACACTCCCTCTTTATCGTTCAGGATGTCGAGGCGAACCTGCGCATTGTCGTCGCGCGAATCGAAGATGAAACGGTGCGCGTTCACGATCGCTGCGGGGCCAAAGTACTGACCGTCAGTCCAGAACACCGGGCACGATGAGGTGCACGCAGCGCAGAGGATGCACTTGGTCGTGTCGTCGAAGCGCTCTCGAGCCACCACGTCCTGGATGCGTTCCTTGCCGGGCTCGGGCTTAGAGCTCGCGACGAGGAACGGCTGCACCTGTCGGTACGACTCGAAGAACGGCTCCATGTCGACGATGAGGTCTTTCTCGAGGGGCAGACCCTTGATCGCCTCAACGTAGATAGGCTTCGAGATATCGAGATCCTTCACGAGCGTCTTGCACGCGAGGCGGTTGCGACCGTTGATACGCATCGCGTCCGATCCACAAATGCCGTGGGCGCATGAGCGACGGAACGCGAGCGTGCCGTCGACATCCCACTTGATCTTGTGGAGGGCGTCGAGAATACGGTCGGTCGGATACATCTCGACGTCAAAGTCTTCCCAGTATGCGTCGCGACCCGACTCGGGATTGTAGCGACGAATGAGGAGGGTGACCGTGAACGGCTTCGGTGCTTCCTCTACTGCGGCTCCAGCTTCAGCAGTTGCGGTGCTCATGGCCTAGTACTTCCTCTCCAGCGGCGGGTACCTCAACTCGCCCTGCTCGTTCCTTGTGACGGTGACAGGCTTCCAGTCAAGGCGGATGTGGTCCTCTGGGTTCGCCGAGTGCGGGTCGCCCGTGAGGTACGCCATCGTGTGCTGCATGTACTTCTCATCGTCACGATCCGGGTAATCATCGCGCATGTGCCCGCCGCGGCTCTCCTTGCGGTTACGGGCCGCGTAGGTGAGCACCTCTGCGAGGTCGAGCAAGAATCCGAGCTCAATTGCCTCGAGGAGGTCGGTGTTGTAGCGCATGCCGCGGTCTTGGATGCCAACGTTCTTGTAGCGCTCGCGAAGATTGTGGATCACGCCGAGCACGTTCGTGAGTGACTCTTCGGTGCGGAATACCTGCGCTCCACGGTCCATGGCTTCCTGCAGTTCGCGACGGAGATCTGCGACCCGCTCGGTGCCCGTGCCGGTTCGGAAGCTGTCGACAAGCTCGCGGATTTCCTTTGCCGGATCCGCGGGGAGATCGACGAACGATGCCGTCTGTGCGTAGTCGGCCGCGGCATTGCCCGAGCGCTTGCCGAAGACGTTGATGTCGAGCAGCGAGTTGGTGCCGAGACGGTTCGATCCGTGCACGGACACGCAGGCGCACTCGCCTGCCGCGTAGAGGCCAGGCACGACGGTGTCATTGTCCATGAGCACCTCGGCCTGCACGTTGGTCGGGATACCGCCCATCGCGTAGTGCGCGGTCGGGAACACTGGAACAGGCTCGACAACCGGGTCGACACCCAAGTAAGTGCGAGCAAACTCGGTGATGTCTGGGAGCTTGGTCTCGAGCACCTCGGCGCCAAGGTGGGTGCAGTCAAGGTACACGTAATCCTTGTGCGGACCAGCGCCGCGACCGTCGAGCACTTCTTGCACCATCGAACGGGCGACGATGTCACGCGGCGCGAGGTCTTTAATGGTTGGCGCATAGCGCTCCATGAACCGCTCACCGCTCGCGTTACGCAAGATAGCGCCCTCACCGCGCGCGCCCTCGGTCAAGAGGATGCCGAGGCCCGCAAGACCGGTCGGGTGGAACTGGTAGAACTCCATGTCCTCGAGCGGAAGCCCCTTGCGCCAAATGATGCCGACGCCGTCTCCGGTGAGCGTGTGCGCGTTCGAGGTCGTCTTGAAGATCTTGCCGAAACCGCCGGTCGCGAAAATCACTGACTTCGCCTGGAACACGTGGAGTTCACCGGTGGCGAGCTCGTACGCTACGACGCCCGCTGGTTTACGATCCTTGCCCTCACCCGTCATGACAAGGTCGAGCACGTAGAACTCGTTGTAGAAGTTGATGCCAAGCTTCACGCAGTTCTGGAAGAGTGTCTGCAAGATCATGTGACCCGTACGGTCTGCTGCGTAGCAAGCACGACGAACCGCGGCCTTGCCGTGGTCGCGAGTGTGCCCGCCGAAACGGCGCTGATCGATCTTGCCTTCGGCCGTGCGGTTGAATGGAAGACCCATGTTCTCGAGGTCGATGACCGCGTCGATCGCTTCCTTCGCGAGAATCTCCGCCGCGTCCTGGTCGACGAGGTAGTCGCCACCCTTGACGGTGTCGAAGGTGTGCCACTCCCAGTTGTCTTCCTCGACGTTCGCAAGCGCCGCCGCCATGCCGCCCTGCGCAGCACCGGTGTGTGAGCGGGTCGGGTACAGTTTCGTGATCACGGCGGTCTTCGCCTTCGGGCCGGCTTCGATCGCCGCGCGCATACCGGCACCACCGGCACCGACGATAACGACGTCAAATTGGTGGTACGTCACACCGTCTTTCACGGTTACGTCCTCGCCCTCATGGGTATTCGTGGTCACAGGGTTCCTAACTTCGAAATCTTTGAGAATCTAGACGCTCGCGCCGACTACAGGGTCGAGCAGAAGGAGGCGACAAGCTCGGGGTCTGCCCCCTCCGGGCACGGATCGAAGGTGTAGATCACGAGGGTGCCAAGCAGAATGAGTAGCGCTGCAGACAAGAAGAGCAACACGCGGAACGTCTTCGCGAGACCCGGGCGGGTCACGTAATCGTTCACGATCGTACGCATGCCGTTCGCACCGTGGATCAGCGCGAGCCAGAGCAGCAGGGTGTCCCACACCATCCAGAATGGGTTGGAGAGCTTGCCGCCGACGAACCCGAAGTCGATCGCGTGCACACCGTCGCCGATCATAAGGTTCGAGAACAGGTGCCCGAAGACGAGCACCACGAGCAGCACGCCCGAGACGCGCATATAGATCCAGCCCCACTTTTCCCAGTTGGTGCGCTTCTTCGCTGGGGTCTTTGCGCGGGGGGCGTCAATTGTCATTGCCATGATTCCAAACCTCGCTTAGTGACCGAACACGTTCATCAGGTGACGGGGCAGGAAGCCTGCCATGGTCACAACCCAAAGCGCGATCACGATCCAGAACATCGTCTTGTGGTACTTCGCACCCTTGCTCCAGTAGTCCACCAGAATGATGCGCAAACCGTTATATGCATGGAAGACGATCGCTGCGACAAGGGCAGCCTCGCCGAGTCCCATGATCGGAGTCTTGTAGGTGCTCATGACCGCGTTATACGCCTCTGGGCTCACACGGATGAGTGCGGTGTCGAGCACGTGCACGAGCAGGAAGAAGAAGATCGCCACGCCGGTGATGCGGTGTAATACCCACGACCACATTCCCTCATTACCGCGATAGAGCGTTCCGCCCGGTCGGTTTTTCTTTTTCGTTACCGGGGCATCTGCGGTTTGGGCTGACACGAGTATCCTCCTTGGTCGTCACGCTACAGGCTCACATCACACTGCCAAGCGCTCGATTTGCGGGCGCGCCACATTGCTGAGAATTCACTGCGACTTCCATTATGGCACCATTTCAGCACCGCCCCCGCACACCCGTTTTGCGCCAGCACGCTTGCTATTCATCAGATGAAATTTCACATTGTGGGTTCCCACCGTGATGCCAGTTGCCGTCCCAGCCCCTGAGGTAGGCTCACCACGAGGCTGTGTACTTCGCAGAATGGTTGCGGACCTCGCAGAATGCTCGCTGCACGGCTTGTGGTGAGCACCCAATATAACTACTCACGAGGAGTCGTCGTACGTGACTGAACCCGTAGCTGTCGTGCTCGCCGGCGGTCAGGGCCAGCGCCTGTGGCCGCTGAGCCGAAAGAACCGACCGAAGCAGTTCGTATCGGTCGTGAGCGAGAAGACCCTCATTCAGACCACGGTGGATCGGCTGCTCAGCGTGTTTCCTCCAGAGCGCATCTACATCTCGACGACTGAGACATACATGCCCGATGTCTGCGCCGCGAACATACCGGTGCCAGCGGAGAACATCATTCTCGAGCGTCGCCCCTTGGGGCCTGCGACCGCGTTTGTGCTCGCCCATGCGGTCATACAGCAGCTGCACGGTGATGATGTGCGAGTGCTCACCTGCCCGTCAGATCACTATGTTCAAGACGCGGCGGAGTTCGAACGAACCATTGCCGAACTCGCCGCGGGCAAGTTCGATCATGGCGCGATGGTCACGGTGCTTGGTGCAAAGCCAACCGAGCCCGACGATCGGCTCGGGTACATGCGGCTCGAACCCACAGAGAATCCCGACTTCTTCCGGGCGGTGACACTGTCGGAGAAGCCGAGCCTGCAGGAAGCGAAGCGGCTCGGAGAGAGCGGTGTCGCGTGTTGGAACACCGCGAATTACCTCGCGAGGCCAGGCGACGTGCTTGCGATACTGCGCGAGGTATACCCGATCCACACCGCTGAAATACTGGCGTATGCGAAGCACTGGGCTGACGATGTCAGTGAGCGCACATACGGGTATGACGGGATTCCGGTGCAGGGGCACGAGCTCGACCCGTTCTTCATCGCAGAGGCACAGGTTGATGTGCTCGTGCGGGACTTCGGGTGGAGCGATGTCGGCACCTGGGAGCGGGTGCTGCAGGCACGAGCAAAGCTCGGCACGCCGGAGCTTCCCGCGGCGCTCATTCAAGACTCACAAGATGTTGTTGCGATCTCGACAGACGGGCGTCCAATCGTGGCGTGCGGGGTCGAGGATCTCATCATCGTCTCGCACGACGATGCCGTCTACGTGTTGAATCGATCGGTTGCGAGCTCGCTCGAGTCGGTAAAAGAGTGGCGTTCCGCGGTCGCGGACGCGGGAGAGGAAGGGCTGCTGTGAACGCACAGGCTGCCGCGAATACGCAGGCGCATGGATCCGTACCGATCATCGGGGGCACCCGCGAACCGGTGCATGTTGTGCTCGTCGGCACGAAGCCCGACATCATCAAGCAGGCCCCGGTGTATCACGAGCTCGTCGCGCGGGGGCATCACGCGATCGTCTGCCACACGGGCCAGCATTACTCACATAACCTCTCGGGCTCAATGCTCGAGGAGTTCAACATTCGCGAGAGCGTGAACCTCGGGGTATCCGGCGACGCCGTGACAGTCACGAGCGGGGTGTCGCGTAAGCTCGCTGACTACCTCATGGAGCTCGATCGCGAGGTTGGCCCGCCAATCACCTACGCGCACGGCGACACGTCGACCGCGATGTCGGGGTCACTTGCCGCGTTCGGGCTCGGTCAGGGTCTCGTGCACGTCGAAGCCGGTCTGCGCACACTCTCACCGACGCGGGAGGTGCTGCTTGAGTGGCACGACCGCATCGAGGGTGGCACGTTCGACTTTCAGACGTTTAAGGCGCAGCACCTCGTGCGGGCGAACTTTGGCCGCGGCAGCCGTGAACCCTCGCCCGAGCAGTTCAACACGCGGGTTGTCGATGCTGGTGCGCAGTTCCATGCCGCGCCGGTGGAATTGAACCGCGAGTACCTGCTCGAAGACGGGTTCGATCCGAAAACTATCGCGGTGGTGGGCAACTCGATCGTCGATGCGCTGAAGACCGGCATGACAGAGACGGCGGATCAGGAACTGCTCGAGCGCTTCCCTGCGTTCGCGTCGGGCGAGTTCATCAGATACTGCGTGCACCGCAAGGAGAACACCGAGAACCGGGCGCGCTTCACCGCGCTCATGGACGGGATGGAGGAACTGCTCGAGGGCGGCCATTCGATCCTGTTCATCAGGCTCAACGGCACCGAGTCAGCGATCGACCGGTTCGGGATGCGCGAGTGGCTCACCGCCCTCGAAGCCCGACACGGCGACCGGCTCATCTCGACGCCGGTGTGGGACAACTATTCGCACGTCCTCGCTGCCATGCAGCGATGCGCCCTGATCGCGACAGACTCCGGGAGTATCCAAGAGGAAGTGAACGTGCTCGGGGTGCCATGCGTGACGCTGCGCTTCGGGTCAGACCGCGGGGAGTCGCTGCTTGCTGGCGGCAACTTCCTTGCCCCGCCGACCCGCGGGAATGTGATTGCCGAGGTGATCCGCCAGGTCTTTACGCACCGCGGCGAGATCAGTTGGGAGCGCATCTACCCCGAGAACGCGTCGACGATGCTCGTCGAAGAGGTCGAGGCGAGGCTCGATGGAGCGGGCCTGCTGCAGTCGTCGGAGGAGTGGCGGTACGGGCTATAGCACGCGATAGTCGAGTTCGACTGCTCCATCGTGCGGGCCCCTTGCGCCCCGCACTTCCGCGGTGCACATGAGCAGCGACTGGGTCGGGTAGCCGTGCACGGCATTGTCGCGCACGATCGCCCGGTCGTCATCTGGATGTAGCTCGGTTGTGCGGTCGAGGAGCGCGATCCACTCGGCCCGCCAGCTGTCGTCTGGAAGACCCGCGAGCGATCGAAACTCGGGTAGCCAGCGCGCAATGCGTGCGGTCGTCGAATCATCGACCTCGTGGTGAGCGATCATGTGCACCCCAGGCACGAGGTCTGTTCGAGTGATGCGCGCGCCGTCCCAGGTCGTGACGCGGGCGGTGGATCCATGCACTTCAACAAGGTTGAACGCCTCAGTGCCGGGGTGGTCACTCACGGGCGACCCCTGTGCCGCGGCAAGCACGATCGATCCGCGGGAACGCAGGCCTGTCGTTGCCGGGGTGGCATGTGAGAACCGCAGTGTGAGCTCGTCAGCGTGCGTTCCGACACCGTGAGCAGGACCGCCGGGTGCACGGTTCAGCAAAACCGCAAGCGTGCCCCGTGTGGGCGTCGCGGCGAGCCACGCACCGTTCGCGAGCCGGTCTCGCACTCCGATCACACCGGGAAGTTCGGGCCACCACTCTCCCGGCGGATCCCACAGCCGATTCGGATCTTCGTCGCGCACCGCGAGCACGCGCGCGCCCCGTGCGGGATCACGCGGCACCTCAATGATTGCGGTGCACATGCGACTCCATTCGTAAATAACCACCCACAGCGGTGGTAACAGCATGGGAAGATACCAGATATGAACATCGTACTCGGGGTGACTGGTGGAATTGCGGCGTACAAGACGGTCTCGCTCGCGAGGTTGCTGGTGCTCGCGGGGCACGACCTGCATGTCGTACCGACCGCAGACGCGCTGCGCTTCGTCGGTCTGCCGACCTGGGAGGCGATCAGCCGCAACCCCGTCACGACGTCTGTGCACGACGATGTACCCGAGGTTCGGCACGTGCGACTCGGGCAGCAAGCCGATCTCGTGATTGTCGCCCCCGCGACGGCGAACACCCTCGCACGCATGGCCGTGGGCATCGCCGACGACCTGCTCGGCACAACGTTGCTTGCGACCCAGGCTCCCGTGCTCGTCGCGCCCGCGATGCACACCGAGATGTGGGAACACCCGGCGACCCAGGCGAACGTGCAGGTGCTGCGCGAACGGGGCATCGAATTCATCGGTCCCGAGTCGGGCCAGCTCACCGGCGCCGACAGCGGGCCGGGGCGCATGAGCGAGCCTGAGGCGATCGCCGCGGCGGTGGATCGCATCCTCACCGACAGCGATCTCGAAGCGCCCGCCCCAGACCTTGCCGGTATCCGAGTGCTCGTGAGCGCCGGTGGCACGCGCGAACCCATCGATCCCGTGCGTTACATTGGCAACCGATCGAGTGGCCGACAGGGCATCGCGCTTGCGGCAGCAGCCGCGGCCCGGGGCGCTGACGTGGTGCTTGTGACCGCGAACGTCGAGCAGGGTGTGCTGGAGGATGCGATCCACCCCAGCGTGCGCATCGAGCGTATCGGCACCGCCACTGAGATGCAGGGCGTTGTCGAAAACGAGGTGACGAATGCCGACATCGTGATCATGGCGGCGGCGGTCTCTGACTACCGGGTCGCAAACGTCGCAGACGGCAAGCTTCGCAAGGAGGATTCAGGCAGAGACGCGCTGTCGATCGCGCTCACCGAGAACCCGGACATTCTCGCGGGGCTCGTGCAGAGCTTCCGTCGGCCCGGGCTCACGATCGTGGGGTTCGCCGCCGAGACGGTCGAGAACGAAGAAGAGCTTATTGAGCGCGGTAAGCGCAAGCGCGCGAGAAAGGGTGTGGATCTGCTCGCCGTGAACGCCGTCGGCTGGAACGAGGGCTTCGAGGCAGGAGACAACTCGCTCATCTTCATCGATTCGAGTGACACGATTACCGGAGCGGTACAGGGCAGCAAGCGCGAGGTCGCCGATGCGCTGCTCACTGAGGTGCTGCGCTTGCGGGGCTAGGTTCCCCTCTCCCGATCCACCCCCTACCCCGCCACCCCCTACTCCCCACCCTCGAGTCGGCGCAGATTGCTGCTTGTGCCGAGGTGGTTTCTAGCAATCTGCGCCGACTCGAAAAGCGTGGCAACGATCCCTTGTAGACTGACCAGGTGACTGAGCGTGTATTAATCAAGGATCTGGCCGCCCGCGAAGACGGCCTCGTACGAGTTTCTGGTTGGGTCGAGAAGGTGCGCGACCAGCGCTACGTGCAGTTCGTGGTGCTTCGCGATGAGAGTGGCGGCGTGCAGTTGGTGAACGGCGGCGTGCTTCGCGAGCCAGACCCCGAGAATCCGCGCTCCGACATTCTCGTGCCTCGCACGACCACGATCTCCGAGCTCACCCACGGAACCTTCATCACGGTCACGGGTGAGCTGCAGCACAACGAGCGCGTGAAGCTCGGCGGTGTTGAGATCCAGATCGAGACGATCGACGTCGTCGCGGCTGCGCTCCCCGACAACCCGGTTGCAGATGACTCGAACATCGACGTGCGTCTCGACTGGCGCTTCCTCGATCTGCGCCGCCCCGAACAGAACCTCGTGTTCCGCGTGCAGACGACGTTCCTGCACGCGCTGCGTCAGGTGTGGGTGGATCGGGGCTTCATCGAGATCCAGACCCCGAAGCTCATGGCCTCTGCGTCTGAGTCACGCGCAGAGCTCTTCGAGGTCGAGTACTTCGAGGGCAAGGCGTTTCTCGCGCAGAGCCCGCAGTTCTTCAAGCAGATGGCGCAGGCAGCTGGCTTCGGCGGCATCTTCGAGGTCGGCCCCGCCTTCCGCGCAGACCCCTCGTTCACATCGCGTCACGCCACTGAGTTCACCTCGATCGATGCCGAGATGAGCTGGATCGACTCGCACGAGGACGTCATGGAGCTCCACGAGGAACTCATGGTCGCTGGCCTCACAGCGGTCAAGGAGAAGCACGGCGAGGAGATCAAGAAGCACTTTGGTGTCGACCTTGAAGTTCCGGCCCGCCCGTTCCCGCGCATTCCGCTCGCAGAGGCGAAGGAGATCGTAAAGGCAGAGGGTTACGAGGTGCCACGCGCCGACGCCGACATGGATCCCGAGGGCGAGCGCCGCATCGCGGCACACGTCAAGAAGAAGTACGGGCACGACTTCGTGTTCCTCACCGACTATGACGCGTCGATCCGCCCGTTCTACCACATGCGTCACGAGGACAACCCGCAGCTCACCAGCAGCTACGACCTCATTTACAACGGCACCGAGATCTCCACCGGCGCGCAGCGCGAGCACCGCATCGAGGTGCTCGAAGCGCAGGCCATCGAGAAGGGAATGGACCCGAAGGAACTCGGGGTCTACCTC
The DNA here is from genome assembly GCA_040393365.1 of Leucobacter denitrificans. Classification (GTDB taxonomy): domain Bacteria; phylum Actinomycetota; class Actinomycetes; order Actinomycetales; family Microbacteriaceae; genus Leucobacter; species Leucobacter denitrificans_A. Next base: position 299 of record JBEBUJ010000013.1, on the reverse strand, counting down.
GACTTCTTCCGATACGGTGTCCCCTCGCACGGCGGCTTCGGTATGGGACTCAACCGCGTGCTCATGCTCATGCTGAAGCAGCCGTCGATCCGCGAGACGACCTATCTATTCCGCGGCCCGAACCGTCTGCTGCCGTAATGACCGACGCGAGCACAGTGGGCAAAGGCAGCACCGTGGACACCGGCAACGACAATGCCGCACTCCCGGTGGCACTCGTCACCGGCGCAACGGGCGGCATGGGCGCCTGGATCGTGCGCGATCTCAGCCGCACTCACCGCGTGATCGCGACCGGCCGCCGT
>JBEBUJ010000012.1:0-41676 GCA_040393365.1 Leucobacter denitrificans | reverse complement strand
AGGCGCAGTGGCCTCGCAGACCGCCCGGGGCGAGGAGACCTCAGAGTCGCGGTCATTGGCACAGGTTCGATTGGTGCTCGGGTCATTCGTGAACTTGCGGGCGGGCACGTCGTCGGTGCGACGCTTGCTGGTGTGGTGACCAGGCGGGCCGGATCAACCGAGCAGTTTGCAGGCCTCTCCGTCACGGACTTCGGGGCAGATATTCAGCGCGCGATTGATGAGTCAGACCTCGTTGTCGAATGTGCGGGTATCGCATCGGTGCGCGAGTTCGGGCCGACGATCGTGCAGGCAGGGCGTGACTTATTGATCGTCTCGATCGGTGCGCTCGCTGACCCCGAGATGCGAACCTCACTCACCGCAGGTCCGGGGCGATTACGACGCTCGAGTGGCGCGATTGGCGGCCTCGATATCTTGCGTGCCGCTGCGAGGCCGGGAGGAATTCCGGGTGGGCTCACGGAGCTTACGCTCACTTCGACGAAGCAGGCTGACAGTCTCATTCAGCAGTGGATGACGGGCGAAGAAGCCGCTCGCCTGCGGGCACTCACCTCGTCAGAGGAGCTGTTTTCGGGCACGGTTGTCGAGGCGGTCACGAAGTTTCCGGCATCGCTCAACGTCGCGTCTGCCCTTGCCGACGCGACAGGGCTCTGGGAGGCCGCGCGGGTTCGGCTCATTGCCGATCCACACGCCACACAAACGACCCACGAGATCTCGGCGTCTGGCGAAGCAGGCGACTACCACTTCAGCTTGAGCAACGTCGTCTCCGAGGCGAACGTCACGTCGAGCTTAGTTGTGGCAGAGGCCGTGCTCAGTGAGATCGCGATGCTTGCGAACTGACTGAACACGGCCCCTATCGCCGCGAGAAACCGCTCTCGCGGAACACCCTAGAGCGTGAAGTCACCGGCTTCGAGGCGAGTCTTCACGAAGCTCAAGAAGCGGGCGGCGTCGGCTCCATCGACAAGACGGTGGTCGTAGCTCATCGATAGGTACATCATGTCGCGGATCTCGATCGACTCGGCGCCGCTGTCATCCTTCACCACGACCGGGCGGCGCACGAGCGCACCGGTGCCCAAGATCGCAACCTGCGGCTGATTGATGATCGGCGTGTCCATGAGGGTGCCGACCGAGCCGTAGTTCGTGACGGTGAACGTGCCCCCTGCAAGATCGCCAGCGGTGACCTTGCCTTCGTTCGAGCGTGAGGCAACATCGGCGATGCTCTTCGCAAGCTCAGTAATGCTCTGCGGGCCTGCGTTGTGGATCACGGGAACCAGGAGACCGCGCGGGGTATCGACCGCGATACCGATGTTCTCTGCCTCGGAGTAGCGGATGAGACCGGCCTCGAGGTCGAGCGTCGCGTTCACCTTGGGGAACTTCTGCAGGGCCTCAACCGCAGCCTTGACGATAAAGGGAAGGTAGCTGAGCCCTGCACCCTCGCGCGCGCGGAACGCATCCTTTTCCTTGGCGCGGATAGCGGAGATCGCGCTTAAATCAACCTCGACGGTGGCGGTGAGCTGGGCTGAGCCCTGCAGCGACTCCATCATGCGCTTCGCGATGGTGGCGCGGATGCGGGTGACCTTCTCGGTGGTCCCGTAAATGCTCTGGTCTTCGGTCGAAGTTGATTCGCTCACTGATACGTCCTCATTGATGTTGATGGGTAGTCACACAAAATGCGGACCCTGGGATTTAGGGTTCCGTGGTCCAACCAGGGTAACATCCTGAGAGGACACGTGCCGATGATGACCCGAAGGAGTGAGTCCGTGCTCGAAGTGCTCGCCGTGATCGCTCCGCTCTTTGTGCTCCTCGGCGTGGGCATCGCGGCCGGATTCTCGAAGCGATTTCAAAGTGCGCAGGCGGGCCTCAACGCCTTTGTGTTCTACTTCTCTCTTCCGGCCTACATCTTTGTTGCAGTCGCCAATGCGCCAATGAATAACGGCGTGCCCCTCGGCTTCATCGCACTGGTGCTCGGTGCGACGACCCTGGTGTATTTCGCGGCGTACGCGGCCAGTCTGATACAGCGCAAATTCTCGCGCGCTCGCGAGCACCGCGTCATTCCCGGCCCATTCGCTATTGCGGCGACGTACGGGAACGCGGGCTATCTCGGCATTCCGATCGTCATGAGTGTCTACGGCCCCGATGCCGCGCTTGGGGCGGCAATCGGGCAGCTCTTGCACAATGTCTTATTCATGGTCGGGTATCCGCTGCTGAAATCGTTTGGCAGCGCCGCGCAGGGCAAGCCGGAGCAACGGTGGCGCGGTATTGGCGATGTGCTGTGGCGGGTGTGTAAGCGCTCGATCCTCTTGAATCCCATCGTGCTGAGTGTGGTCGCTGGAGTGCTCGTGAGCATGCTCGAGATCCGGGTGCCCGAAGTGTTGAGCCTGAGCATCGAGATGTTCGGTAACGCCGCGGTGCCCGCGGCAATGTTTGCGGTCGGGCTCACGGTGAAACCCGCGTTCGAGGGAATGGCGACTGGGGGGGTCTCCATCGGAGCCGTATTGAGCGCCTCGGTGATCAAGCTGCTCGTGCTCCCACTCGCGACCCTTGGTATTGCGATGCTCTTTGGGGGCGAACTCGCGGCGTTGTGGATCGCAATCGCGGTTGTCATGGCTGCCATGCCGGTGTCATCGACGGCAAGCATCGTGGTGTTCGAGTACGACGGTGACACTCGTCTCGTTGCCGCGGTGACACTCATCACGAGCCTCGTCGCCACCGTGACGATTCCGATCATCATCGCAACTATCTAGCTCATTTCTTCTCTGGTTCAACCAGCACGATTACAATCAGGTAACGGAACTGCAACGCTTGTCAGTGAAATTTGGCGCAACTGCGCGCGCACTGAGTTCAGTCGATGATGTGGGGATCGTCAAATCAATCGAAACCGACTTGCTTGGTTCTACCAGACCATGCATAATGAAGCGGTGCGTTTCACCCGAAACGTAATGGAAACATATGAGTGAGCGGACATCCTGCGCATTCATCAGAGAGATCCGTGAGGAATCAACCCTCCACACGGAATTGATATCTCAAGGAGGAGATCAGTTGAAGAAGAAGACTGCACTCGTAGCAATTCTCGCTACTTCCGCGCTCGCGCTCACCGCTTGCTCTGGAGACGGTGCTTCGAACGGTGGCGGAGACGCTAGCGGCGAAACCTATAACTGGGACATGACCATCACCGTGTCGGAGACTTCGACGTGGTGGGCAGGGGCTGAGAAGTTCGGCGAACTCCTCGAAGAGAAGTCTGATGGGCGCATGACCCTCAACGTCTTCGCGAACGAGCAGCTTTCGGGTGGCGACCCCGCAGCAGGCGTCGAGATGCTCTCTGATGGCAGCAAGGCGTTCTCTTACAATTCGCCCATCATCTACTCGGGTATCGATCCCCGCTTCTCGGCGATCACCGCTCCGTTCCTCTACCAGAACTACGAAGAAGCTGATGCGGCAATCGCTGCAGGTGCAGCTGATGCGTACGCGGGTCTCACCGAAGACATGAACATCAAGATGCTCGGCTTCGGCGAGTCAGGCTTCCGCCAGCTCACGAACAGCAAGCACGAGATCACCGCGCCAGAAGACATCAAGGGCATGAAGTTCCGCGTCGCTGGCTCGGAGCTCTTCATCGAGATCTACAAGGAACTCGGTGCTGACCCGGTCACCATGAACTTCTCCGAGGTATTCACCTCGCTGCAGAACGGAACGATCGACGGCCAGGAGAACCCCTTCGACGTAATCTACTCGAACGGTCTCATGGAGGTTCAGGATTACCTCTCGGTATGGAACTACGTCTACGATCCGCTGATCCTCGGCATGAACCTCGACCTGTACAACGAGCTCAGCGACGAGGACAAGGCAATTGTCGATGAGGCAGCTGCCGAGGCGAACGCCTACCAAATCGAGCTCAGCCGCGACAAGGAGGCGGAGCAGCTTGCCGAGATGCAGGAGCAGATGACGGTTACCGAGCTCACTCCTGAGCAGCTCACCGCCTTCCGTGAGGCTCTGCAGCCGATCTACGACGCATACACAGACAAGTGGACTGCTGAAGTTCTCGAGGCTGTTACCCCTCAGTAATTCCCTATAAGTAGAGGCGGTGCGATGCGCCGCCTCTACTTGGAATTGGAAATCAAAATGTTTGATCTCATCCTTCGCAGGGTGGAAGATACGATCATCGCGCTGACATTCCTGTTCATCACGCTCTTGGCTTTTGCCAACGTGGTGGCGCGTTACGTCTTCCACGCCTCTTTTTCGTTTACTAGCGAGTTGCTCATCAACCTCGCAGTACTGCTGACGATGGTCGGCGCTGCCGCTGCAACGCGGCTCGGCAGCCACCCAAGCTTCAGCCTGCTCCGCGATTCAACTCGCGGAGCACTGCACAAGCTCATCATTGTGCTCGTGTGCCTCGGCATGCTCATCTTCTTCGGGGTGCTCGTCTACCTCGGTCTCGACACTGCGCTCAAGCAGCTCGAATCTGGGCGCCTCACGCCGTCACTGCAGATTCCGCAGTGGATTTTCTCGATGGCTCTGCCATTTGGCGCGCTCTTGTGCGTGATCCGCACGATCCAGATCGCAATTATTGGACTCAAGGGCGGTGAAGCATTCGTGGGCGAAGAAGCTGAGGCCATGGAGCTTGCCGCTGAGATTGATGCGAAGACTCGCGAACGCGACGAAGAGCGTCTGCAGCACAAGGAGGGCGAACGCTCATGATCGAGCTCGTACTATTCGGAACCTTCCTCATTTGCCTGTTCATTGGTGTACCCGTATCTGTCTCGATGGGCCTTTCCGCTCTCGCGACGATCATCTACAGCAGTGGCATTAAGGCCCTCGCGCCGGCGTCGAGCATTCTCTACGCTGGTCTGTCTTCAGAGACACTGCTCGCGATTCCCTTCTTCATCCTCGCGGGCGTCATTATGGAGCTCACGGGTATCTCGAGACGTTTGGTCGAGTTTGCCGATGCGTGCTTCGGGCACATGAAGAACGGCATCGCCCTCACGGCGATCTTGACTGCGCTGCTCTTCTCGTCGATCTCGGGTTCGGGTCCCGCAACGGTTGCGGCCATCGGTGGCATTCTTATTCCAGCACTCGCAAAGCACGGCTACACGAAGCGCCACTCGGCAGCCCTCGTGGCCACGTCGGGTGAGCTCGGCATCATCCTGCCCCCGAGCATCGCGTACATCGTGTTCGCGGTGGTTGCTGCTGATTACGCCGGTGGTGGCGATCGTGTGACCATTGGTCGACTCTTCATGGCGGGTGTGGTGCCCGGCCTGATTCTTGTGGTTGTTCTGTACTTCATTGCTCGGTTCTTGCCACGTGAGATGGCGATGGCAAAGGCGAGCGCGAGTTCACATATCGACCATGCGCTCGGTAGGAACTCGGGTGGCAAGCTCCTTGCTCAGGCAGCTGCTGGAAGTTCTTCCAACGACGGCACAAGCGCGTCATCTGTCCAGACTATGGAACATAACGACGAGGTGACCGCAGACTCTGATGAACTCGGAATGCGTACTCACCGGGCGCCCGCGCGCGTGATCTTCAAGGCGTTCTTCCGGGCGATTCCGGGACTGTTGGTGCCGGTGATTATTCTCGGTGGCATCTACGGTGGAATCTTCACACCGACTGAGTCAGCTGCCGTTGCATCGGTGTACGCGCTGGTTGTCGGCCTGTTTGTCACGCGTGACTTGAAGTTCAAGGAAGTATTCAATATCTTCACTTCCGCGGGCGTCATGTCTGGTCGAATCATGCTCATCATCGCGGCGGCAACGCTGTTCGCGTACGTGATTACGAGAAACCAGATTGCTCGCGCAGTTTCTGACTGGATGCTGAGCCTCACGGACAGCATGGTATTGCTCGTATTGCTCATCAACCTTGCACTGCTCATCGCCGGTATGTTCATCGACGCGATCTCGGCGTTCTATCTCTTCATTCCGCTCTTTGTGCCAGTGCTCCTTGAGCTCGGCATGGATCTCACCACGATCGGTGTGATGATGACGATGAACCTTGCGATCGGCCTCATTACGCCGCCGGTGGGTATCGACCTCTTCGTCGCGGCGGGTATTGCGAAGATTCCGTTCGGTGAGGCCGCGAAGGGCGTCATGCCGTTCGTTGTCTCAGGAATCGGTGTGCTCATGCTCGTCACGTTCATTCCGGCACTCAGCAACTGGCTTCCAGACCTCCTCGGTCTGTAGCCAGCGTCAGAAGAAAAGGACACAATGTCTCAGGATTTCAAGGGGAAGGTCAGCGTCGTCACCGGCGCTGCCGGAGGTATCGGCCAGGCGATTGCGATTGAACTCGCATCGCGTGGGTCCGATGTGCTCATCATCGATGTGATTGACGGCGCAGGAACTGTCGCTGCGATCGCAGAGAAGACTGGCGGCGCGGTTCGCGCCCGCAGCGAGATCGTAGACATTCGGGATCGCGACGCAGTGAGCGCATGCCTGGGCTCCATGGTTTCGGAGTGGGGATCGCTTGATGTGCTGGTGAACAACGCCGGTACCGCAGGGCGACTCACACTCGAAGAGATGACCGACGAGATTTGGGATCGCGACATTGAGACCAATCTCAAGGGAACCTTCATTCTCACTCAGGCTGCGGTATATCCGCACATGAAGAATGCAGGCTCCGGAGCTATCGTCAATGTGAGTTCAATCTCGGGCATCGTTGGCGGCACCATGTCGGGCGGCGACGGGGCGAAGCGCACCGGCCCCGCGTATGCGGCATCGAAGGGTGGCGTCATCGCCTTCACAAAGTGGGTTGCGAAGGAGGTGGGCCCGCTTGGGATCACCTGCAATACCGTCGCGCCAGGGCCCGTCGAGACAGCGATGACCAAGGGGGTTCCGTATCCCGTTGATCAGCAGCCGATCAAGCGCATCGGTCAGCCGGAAGACATCGCAACTGCGGTAGCCTTCCTGGCATCGGGCGGAGCAACGTACATTACGGGCGAAACGCTCAAGGTGTGCGGCGGCACCGCGATCGGATAACAACTTCACACAGGTAGTACTTTTTACCGGTGCGCTCCACACCCCGGAGCGCACCGGTAAAGCCCCACACTCGGGGCACCCCATGTGGATCCACATATCTTTCTTACGCTACAAGCTGGAAGGAGACCACGATGCAACCACTGGTTCATCCAGGCCCCAAAACGGAACCGAGGATCATTTCGGTTCCGGTGCACACGCGGCGCGCAATCTGCGAGCTGCAACCCGGCAAGCCCATTGTCGATCAACTTCACGAAGCGCTTGCTTCACTCGGCGCCCACAGCGGCTATGCCGAGCTTCACGGCGGTGAATACTCGCCGCTCAGCTTTTGCACTCCCGACGTCGCAACCTCGGAACGAGCACTGAGCTTCTCAGAGACGAAAGCCCACGACCGGGCGCCTCTGCTGTACGGATCCGTCACACTCGGAATACGTGATGATGCGCCATACATGCACAGCCACTGCTTCTGGCAGTCGCCGACTGGCACGCTTGAAGGCGGGCACGTCTGGCTTGAGACGGAGGCCGGTGACCCTCCTCCCATTGCAATCGTCACCGCGGTGTACGGGGCGCTCTGGCGCAGCACCACAGACCCGGAAACGAACATGCCGGTTTTCACGCCGGAAGAGCGGAGCGCAGAGATGCAGCAGGAACCAGACACGATCATCGCACGGGTATTGCCGAACGAAGACATCACCGAAGCGCTGCTGAAGGTGTGCGCTGACGCCGGGTACGAGAGTGCGTCGGTTCGTGCCGGCCTCGGCAGCTTCGTTGGAGCGACATTCGTCGACCGCGTGAGCGGCGAGCAGTTCGTCGTCGATGGCCCCGCAACCGAGGTCATCGCGCTCATCGGCGATGTGCGCACCGTTGACGGTGAACTGCAGGCCCGCCTGAGCTGCACCCTGGTCGATCGCCACGGAGTGATTCGCGCAGGAGAGGTTGTCAGGGGCGAGAATCTCGTGGCCGCAACGTTCGAACTCACCGTTCAGCGAATTGACCAGACGGTTGCGATCGCCCACTAAACGTCAGAAGCTTTACACACCTACCGAAAGAAACTAAGGAGCATATCATGGACGTCATCCTCACCAAAGAACTTCTCGGAGACGACGAAGAAGCAGATCTCGGTGAATGGCTTGTAGAAGACGGCTCGACCGTCACTGAGGGCCAGGCCATCGCATCGCTCGAGACCTCGAAGCTCGTGAGCGAGCTCGTCGCTCCGGCAGCTGGCGTAATCACGTTCAAGAAGGAAGAGGGTGACCTGGTCGAGCTCGACGAGGTCATCGCTACCATCGCGTAAGGGAACGATATGACTGAGTATCAAGCAAACGAGCAGGGCCTCGCGGGCCTGAAACTCATGGCGAAGATCCGTGAGTTCGAGCGCCGCATGCCGCTGCTTTCAGAAGAGGGCCTCATTCGCGGCTCTACCCACCCGTCACTCGGTATGGAGGCGATCGCCGTAGGCGTGTCGCTCGCACTCACCGACAAAGACGCAATTGCATCGACCCACCGTGGTCACGCGCACACCCTCGCAAAGGGCGCAGATTTCGGCCGCACCATGGCTGAGATTCTCGGTCGTAAAGACGGCTACTGCGGCGGCAAGGGCGGATCGATGCACATTGGCGTCAAGGAGCTCGGCGTGCTCGGCACGAACGGCATCGTCGGCGCTGGCATTGGTATTGCAACGGGCGCTGCCCTCGCATCGAAGCAGCTTGGCGACGGTACTGTTGCTGTGTCGTACTTCGGCGATGGCGCCTCGAACCAGGGCGTGCTCGCAGAGGCGTTCAACCTCGCAGCGATCTGGAAGCTGCCGGTGATCTTCGTGCTCGAGAACAACCACTACGCACAGTCGGCGTCGATCAACGACATGGTTGCGCAGACTGACCTGTCGAAGCGTGGTGAAGCATACGGTGTCCCGTCGTTCAACGGCGACGGCATGAACCTCGAAGAGGTGTACGAGCTCGCTTCGGCTGCTGTCGAGCGTGCACGTGCAGGTGAGGGTCCGACACTGCTCGTACTCGAAACCTACCGCTACCTTGGCCACATGGCCGGCGATACCGAGATCTACCGCACGAAGGACGAGGTCGAGGCTGCGAAGTCGAACGACCCGATCGAGAAGTTGCTCGCACGTCTCATCGAGGCCGGTGTGATCACCGCAGAGGAGTGGGAGACCACTTCGAAAGAACTGTTCGAAGAGGTTGAAGCTGCAGAGCAGTTCGCGCGTAACTCGCCGTACCCCGATGTCAGCGAGGCCTTCACCGATGTGTATGCGAAGGGAGCAAACGCATGAGCGCCGGAAAAGACATGGTGACGTGGCGTGCACTGAACGCCGCAATGCACCAGATCATGGAGGACCACCCAGAGTCGTTCACCCTGGGCGAAGACATCACGACCTGGGGTACCGGCGGTGGCACCTACGGTGTGACCCGCGGACTTCTCAAGAAGTTCGGTCGCGAGCGCGTCATGGATACCCCGATCAGTGAAGAGGTCCTGCTTTCGGCGGTCTCGGCTGCTGCATCGCGCGGTACTCGTCCGATCCTCGAGATCATGTACTCCGATTTCTCGTTCCTCGGGTTCGATGGCATCATCAACCAGGCCGCGAAGAACCGGTACATGTTCGGTGGTCAGTTCGACGTACCAGTGACGATCCGCTCAAACGGTGGATCGGGCATTGGCAAGGCAGCTCAGCACTCGCAGTCGCTCGAGACGCTCTTCGCGCACATCCCAGGACTCGAGGTTGTCGTTCCCGGCACCCCCGGCGACGCTTACGGGCTGCTGCGTACCGCTGCAGCGTCTGACAACCCGACGATCTTCCTGGAGCACAAGAACCAGTACTACGATCGCGGACCAGTCGGCACCGAGGCGATTCCGTTCGGTCAGGCGCGCATCGCTCGCGAGGGCACGCACGCCACCGTTGTTGCGACCCAGCAGATCCTCGCCTACTCGCTGCAGGCGGCTGAAGAGCTCGCAGCTGAGGGCATCGAGATCGAGGTCATCGATCCACGCACCCTGTACCCGTTCGATATGGATGCAGTGTACGCGTCGGTGGGCAAGACCCGTCACCTCGTTGTCGGTCACGAAGCTGTTCGCGACTACGGTTGGGGCGCGGAATTCGTCGCTCAGACCGTTGAGGCGGCGTGGGACAAGCTCGACGCGGCTCCTGTGCGTGTCGGCGGTGCACGAGCACCGATTCCGTACGCTCAGGTGCTCGAAGAGGCAGTGATTCCGTCGAAGGACGACATCGTTGCCGCGGTGAAGCGCACACTCGCGTAATTCCGTGCACGAGGAGGGGGTGGTGCACGCCATCCCCTCCTTTTTTCTTCCCAAATTATCGAAAGGTACAGTGCTCATGAACCGACTGCTTGGCAAAACCTGCCTCATTTTTGGCGGTGGATCGATCGGCGGCGAGATCAATAATGGCCTCGCGGCTGCGATCACCTACGCGCGTGAGGGTGCCAAGGTCGCAATTGTCGATATGAACGAGGCCGCGGTCGACGGTGGTGTGACGCGCATTCGCGAAGAGTGCGAGGCTGCTGGAATCGAACCCGCGGTGCTCGGCATTGTGGGAAACGTTACCGATGACGCGTCAGTGCAGTCAGCTGTGGAGCGCACGGTGACAGAATTCGGCACGATCGACGTGCTGCACAACAATGTCGGTATCGCACGTATGGGCGGACCGATCGAGCAGCCGCTTGACGAGTGGAATCTCGTGCTCAACGTGAATCTTACGAGCATGTTTCTCACCTGCAAGCACGTGCTCCCGCACATGCTCGAGCAGGGGTCAGGCAGCATCATCAACATCGGTTCGATCGGTGGAATGCGCTATATCGGTTACAACTACCCGAGTTACTCGGCGACGAAGGGTGCGGTCACGCAGTTTACGCAGAACCTTGCGCTCGAGTATGCGGCGAAGGGAATCCGCGCGAACACCGTGGCGCCTGGGTACATCAACACCCCGATGATCTATCGCCAGATTAGTGATGCCTACGATTCGGTCGAAGAGATGGTGGCAGCCCGAGACGCACTCTCTCCCACAGGGAAGATGGGTGACTCATTCGATGTCGCGAACGCCGCACTGTTTCTCGCCTCCGATGAGTCGCGCTATGTGAACGGCGTGTGTATTCCAGTCGACGGCGGGCTCGTGCAGAGTTCGGCACCGCCTGCTGCTGCGCAGTAAAACTGGTCGTACGGGCGGTGCGGGAAACTATACTTCCTGTGCCGCTCGTTCGATGCTTCGAAGCTCTCGCAACCAGTCGAAGTGCGCATCGATTGTCTCGGTGACTGCTTGTGGATCACGTGTCTTCAGTGCGTCGACTATCGCGGTGTGCACTCGGCGCATCGTCTCAAAGTCTTGTTCGAGGGTGAGATGCTTGAGCGTACCCTTGAGCACCGAATGCAGCATCCGCGAGAAAAAGAGCAGTGCGGGAGACTCAGATGCCGCAAAGAGCGCACGGTGGAATGAGGCGTCTGCCTCAAGGAGCTCCTTGCCATCCTCGGTATGCCGCATGACTTCGATGCTCGCATCGAGTTCGGCGAGGCTTTCTGGCGTCGCATTGACGCACGCCTCGATTGCTGCTTGACGCTCGAGCGCGTGACGCACGGAGATGAGAGACTCGAGGGTCATCTGCTGGAACATCAGGCTGAGAATGAGCACATCGCTCGTCTGCTCGGCCTGAACACCGGTGTAGAACGTTCCCTGGCGCTCCTTGCGCGAGAGCGCACCCATGGACTCGAGTCGGCCGATGCGATCACGGAGCGTATTGCGGCTCACGTTAAGGATGTGGGTCAACTCGCGTTCGCTCGGGAGCTGTTGTCCCGGTTGCATATCGATGAGCAAATCGATGAGAGAATTGAGCGCAGCATCGTTCAACGTGCTCTCGTAAAAACGATGACTCTGAAAAGGGGTTGTCGGTTCGAGTAGCCCAGTTGTGGGTTGAAGTTCTGACTTTTTCATGGCACTCCGTTATGCGAATATCTGTACCCACGGTACACCAGAATTCGTTCTGGTAGAACCAGGGCGAAGTGCGTTGGGACGGATTTCGGTGAGCACCAGCTCAGATTTGGGCGGCGACGCGAGTTCCCTGGTTGATCGCACGTTTTGCGTCGAGTTCGCCCGCGACGTCTGCGCCTCCAATGAGATGTGACGTGATCCCGAGCGTCGCGAGTTCGTCAGCGAGGTCACGGCGGGACTCCTGTCCGGCACAAACTACGATGGTATCCACTTGAAGCACGCGCGGTTCACCATCGACAGAAATATGGAGACCCTCATTGTCGACCCGCAGATATTGGGCGCCGCCGATCATCCGGACACCGCGGCGGGCGAGTTCGGTTCGGTGAATCCATCCGGTCGTCTTGCCGAGTCCCGCACCGAGCTTGCCATCTTTGCGCTGCAGCATCACGAGTTCTCGAGCTGGAACGAGCGGGCGCGGTGTGGTGATTCCACCCCGGTGCGCGTACCGAGAGTCGACTCCCCAATGCTCGAGAAAGTCTTCGGGGGTGTCGGGTTCACCCGACAGGCCAGGCGAACCGGCAGGCTCTGACAAGAATTCAGCTGTGTCGAAGCCGATACCACCGGCTCCTATGATTGCTACCGATCGACCGACCGGCGCCTTGTCGCGGAGCACGTCGAGGTATCCGAGTACTGAAGGGTGGTCGGCGCCTGGAATGCTCAGGGGTCTCGGAACCACGCCGGTCGCAATGACGATCTCATCGAAATCTGCTGCAGCAAGCGTTGCGGCGTCGACAGTCGAGTTCAGCCTGAGGTTGACTCCGGTTTCCGCGATCCGCACACCGAAGTAACGCAGTGTCTCGCGAAACTCACTCTTGCCCGGCACCTGCATCGCGATGTTCAGTTGCCCGCCGATACGTGAACCGCTGTCGAAGAGCGTCACGCTGTGGCCGCGTTCTGCCGCGGTAACGGCGCATGACAATCCTGCGGGACCGGCCCCCACCACGGCGACCCGTTTGGCTATTCGCGCCTGGGCAATGACGAGTTCCGTCTCGTGTCCAGCTCTCGGATTCACGAGACACGAGGAGAGCTTGCCCGAGAACGTATGATCAAGACATGCCTGGTTGCACGCGATGCAGGTGTTAATGCGTTCGGGGGTGCCGGCGCGAGCCTTCGCGACGAACTCGGGATCTGCGAGAAATGGACGAGCGAGCGACACGAGGTCAGCATCACCCTCAGAGAGGATGCGCTCGGCTACCTCAGGGGTGTTGATGCGGTTGGTCGCGATGAGCGGGAGGCCGACCCTGCCTCGGAGCTCGCGAGTGACCCACGAGAACGCGCCACGCGGCACAGAAGCAGCGATGGTCGGTATGCGTGCCTCGTGCCATCCGATACCTGTGTTGATGAGTGAGGCCCCAGCTGCCTCGATTCGGGCTGCCAGTTCGAGCACTTCTGCGAGTGTCGATCCACCCGGAACGAGGTCAAGCATGGAGAGGCGATAGATGATGACGAAGTCGGCGCCGACTGCTTCGCGTACTCTCCTCACGATTTCGATGGGGAACCGGAGCCTTCCGTCGAGATCACCGCCCCAGCGGTCAGTGCGTTGATTTGTTTCGGTCGCGATGAACTCATTGATGAGGTAGCCCTCAGAGCCCATGATCTCCACACCGTCATACCCGACCGACTGGGCGAGGGTAGAAGCGCGCACAAAGTCTTCGATCGTCTCTTCGATTTCTGCATCTGAGAGCTCTCTCGGAGTAACCGGCGAGATGGGCGCAGCGAGCGAGCTCGGCGCGACTGCGCCCAGATGCGCCCCGTACCGACCAGCGTGCAAAATCTGCAGCGCAATTCGCGACCCTGCGTCGTGTACGGACTGAGTGACGAGACGGTGCGGCTGCGCGTCCTCCTCAGTCATCAGGGTTGCGGCGTGTGGCGTCAAGCGACCGGCCGGATTGGGGGATATGCCCCCGGTGACCATGAGCGCGACTCCGCCTTCGGCGCGTTCGCGGTAGAACGCAGCGAGCCGCTCGAAGCCACCGGGCAATTCCTCGTGCCCCATGTGCATAGAGCCCATGATCACCCGATTTGGCAACGTGATGCCGGTGCCGGGAATCGTGATCGGCTCGAACAGGTGGGGATACGTAGGCTGCGTCGGCATGCACCTCAATGTAGTGAGGGCGTGCGCGACTGTCGAGGTCGCTGGTGTGAACGCACAAACCCGGATGGCGAATCATGCTGCCGAGTTGGGTAGGAAGTACGGAGATGCGACGAAAGGGGCGGCGATGCGCACACCAAAACACTCCGGATTGAGCTGCGTAGCGTAATCGAGTTGACGCTGTGCGACCGAATGCAGGCCAACATAACTCCAGACCACTGCGCACAGTGCGAAGACGTTGGGTTTCAGCTCTTCGGGCGCGTGAGCTGCAATGGTGGCGATGAGTTCTGCGCACCTCCGGAGTTCTGCGCGGCTTTCGGGAGCATCGCCGGCTCGTTCATACACGGCTTCTCGCTCCATGAAGTGCGTGAGAATCACCTCCCAGCAGTCGGGGTATTGGGCAACACGAATGAGGCCAGCAAAAACCCTGGGACTCGGAAGAGACTCGGAGTCGGACGAGTGTATCGCCGCCGCAAACTCCCGAGCGGCGTTCGCGCGCTCGGTGGGTGATCCCATGGGAGGTGTGTGTTCGAGTTCCTGCGTGACAGATGCGCATATTTCAGGGATTGGTGTTCCGTACTCACCAATTGACTCAAGTGTGGGAGGAGGTTCAGCCGTAGCGACCTGGCTTGCCGAAATCTCCTGCAGCGGTCGGCCTGACCTTGGCGCTGAGGAATCGAGGTAGCTCACCCAACCGTCGGGTGCGATGCAGCAGAGCTCGCGCGGTGACATTCCCTCGCGGGTGAGTCGTCGCCGCAACGCCCGAGCGAGCGAGCGCCAAGGGATGTTGCCCGCTTCAGTGAAGCCCGTCTCGCTCGAGATAACGAGTGCGGGTGACCCGAGCGTCTCGGGTGGAAAGTTGCTGCGAAGTATGTCGACCACGGCGTCGAGGTATGTGGTGATATCGCGCGCACCCTCGCTATCAGGCAAGTCGACGCGGATCGAAGCCGTCGAGCGACTGCCTGAGAACAACACGACGAGCAAACTGTGGGGCGCGGTGAACCCGACAAGTTGGGGCAGTGCGGCGAGAAAGTCGGCAGTGGTCGTGCAACGAAGCACTTCTGGTGTGGTGCGAGAAGTTGATGTCATGCACCGAGCATGTGTCAGACGCAGCGCCCAGTGAGGGCTTTCCACAGGGCGCACGGGCCGGTCGACCGAAGAAGCCCACTGTGAACGGCGCGCACCTGAGGGGCTATTTGGTCGCCTGAATCTGTGTGAGGTCGGCCTCGAGCGCAACCCAGGCAAGCATCGCGCACTTCACACGCATCACGAACTTGGAAACGCCCTGCATGGCGACCGCGTCGCCGAGCAGTTCCTCGTCTGGTGCGTCCGTTTTCCCGTGGATCATTTCCCGGAACGCGTCGATCCGTTCCCTCGCTCCCGAGATATCTAGTCCCTCATCGCGCACGAGTTGAGACAGGATAGAAGCAGAGGCCAGTGAAATCGAGCACCCATCTCCCTCCCAAGCGATCCCGGTGATCCTATTGCTCACGGGATCCACCGAAATCGACAGATCGATCTCATCGCCGCAACTCGGATTGAACTCGTGATGCGTCGCAGTCAGTGCGCCGGGCGCGGCCTCGAACATGCCCCGGCCGACCGGGCGCTTCGAGTGGTCAAGAATGACCTCTTGATACAGGCTGTCGAGCTCACTCATGCTGCCACCTCGACCCCAAAATACTTCTGTGCCCCGCGAATCGCGTCGAGAAAGCGGTCTACCTCATCTTCGGTTGTCGTGACATGCACGCTCGCTCGCGTAGATGATGCCATACCGAGCGCGCGGTGCAGGGGCTGAGCGCAGTGATGACCGACGCGCACGAGCACCCCTCGCTCATCGAGAAACTGGCCGACATCGTGAGCGTGCAAGCCCTCGACCGCTATTGCGGTGAGTGCGACTCGTCGCGAAAGATCTGGGGAGCCTAAGAGTCTAACACCGCGGATCTCAGCCAGCCCCTCTGCGAGCCGGGTGACGAGATCGTGTTCGCGGGCTGCAATGCGGTTCATGCCTACCTCAGTGAGAAAACGAACTGCCGCCCCGAGCCCTACGACCTGCGAAACGGGCTGGGTGCCAGGCTCAAACCTCAGTGGGGGCGGCATGAACTCCGCGCCCTCCATCGTCACCTTGGTAATTGCGGATCCACCGGTGCGCGCGGGGGGAAGCGCAGCGAGCATTTCGGTCGTTCCATAAAGCACCCCGATGCCATTTGGGCCAAGCATCTTGTGACCAGAGAACGCTGCAAAATCGACGCCGAGTTCGGTGAAGTTCACGGGAATGTGCGGAACCGATTGGCACGCGTCGAGCACTACAGTCGCGCCCACTGTATGCGCAAGGTCGACGAGATCGCGCACGGGTGCGTGAAATCCTGTTGCGTTCGACACATGCGCAAACGCAAAGATGCGCGTGCGGTCTGTGAGGGCGGTGCGGGCGTCATCGACGCTCCACACTCCATGTTCATTCACCGGGATGTATCGAAGGGTGGCTCCGGTTTTGTGTGCGAGACGCTGCCAGGGAATAAGGTTTGCGTGATGTTCGGCCTCAGTGACGAGAATCTCGTCACCCGCACCCAGGCGAAATCGCTCAGACCCGGGCACCCCATTTCCGGAGTTCGCCTCACCAATTCCAAGTGCGACGAGGTTCAGGGCGTCGGTCGCGTTCTCAGCCCACACAATCTGCTCCGGGCTCTCCGCGCCAACGAATGTTGCCATCAAATCGCGGGCACCCTCGAATGCTCCGGTAGCTGCCCCAACGGCTCCGCTCGTGCCGCGGTGAACCGCGGCATTTGAACGCTCGAGGAACGCCCGCTCGGCGTCGAGCACTACCAATGGTCGCTGCGAGGTTGCGGCAGAGTCGAGATATGCGGGCGCGGATCCGTCGGTCGCATCAATAGCGGCAAAATACGGGAAGGCAGCCCGCAAATCGGCAACCTCAGACGAGGTGAGAGAAGCATTCATGTGATCATTCTTCCACTCGATCCACAATCTCGGATGGGAGCGTGTCACAGGTGGCTACGCTCTTGGCGAATACGCTCACGCGTCGCGGCCCGAACCATAGGGAGTGAGCATCCAATTCAACCCGCCAACCACGAGCGTAAATGCCGCGGCGACAAGCGGCAGCACGAGCGACGCGCTCACGCCCACGTTCTCCGCAACGCTCCCGGTGACCGCCGAAGCGAGAGACTGGCCGAGGATCACGCCAGAACCAAGCATGGTCATGACGGTTGCGGAGCGGCCCTCAGGGCTGCGCGCAGCACCGAGCCCGTAGAGGGTGACGAGCAACGGACCAATACCGAAGCCCGTGACCGCGAGACCGAGCGAGATCTGGGAAATGG
Source organism: Leucobacter denitrificans (assembly GCA_040393365.1). Lineage (GTDB taxonomy): Bacteria > Actinomycetota > Actinomycetes > Actinomycetales > Microbacteriaceae > Leucobacter > Leucobacter denitrificans_A. The sequence goes on along the minus strand of JBEBUJ010000012.1, from coordinate 24,300 downwards.
TCTCAGCGGTCGCGAGCAGTGCTTCACCCACCACGACAAGCAGGGCGAAGGTGAGCCAACGGTACCGGAGCGTAAATTTTGGTGAGAACAGTGACACAGTTATCGCGAGGATCGCCGACCCGACACCCATGATTCCGTAAAAGAGTCCCGCCGATTCCGGGTCTCCGAGCTCCTGCATGAACGCAGTGAGCGCGGTAAGGGTGGTACCAAAGACCAATCCAACTCCAGTGATGCCCGCAACCACCGCGAGCAATGCCGGACGGGCGAGGTGTGCCGCAGGAGCAAGCGTTTCCGCGCGCTCCGCTGCGCTCTTCGCGGGCGCACTTGTGTGATGCAGCGCGAACGCCGAAATGACAAGAATAGTGAGTACGGCAGCAGCGATGATCGGGGTGCGGGCGCCAAACACTGTGGCCAGCACTCCGACGAGTACCGGCCCAAATACGAACACCACTTCGTCGGCGGCGGACTCGTAGGCGAGCACCTTTGCGAGTGCCTTCGGCCGACGTTCCACCGGCAAAAAGTGTTGGATGATGAGTACAAGACGTGACCTCGACATGGGGGAGGCCTGTGGGCTCGTGGCACCCACGGCAAAAGCAACCGCGAGCATCCAGAAATTCGGGGCCGCCGAATATGCGATCCAAGCGAGTGTGACAAGCGAAATGCTGTGCGACACCGCGGTGAGGAGCAGCGCGATTCGCTGCCCAAATCGATCGGCTGCGGCGCCAACGAACGGGCTCACGACCGCCGACCCAACACCCACGACAGCCGACGCCAAGCCGCCGAGTTCCAGTGATCCGCGCGCAGAAACGATGAGCGTGAGCACGCCAACCACCATCATCGCGAACGGCAAGCGTGCGACAAGGGCGAGTGGGAAGTAGGTCACGCCGGTTTGCGAGATCAGCGTCGGAGTGGGGCGGGAATGTTGCATAGCCGCCCAAGCCTACCCGAAGCGCACAGCATCACACGCAAATGCCCGTACGATTGGGTCATGATTCTGCTCGCGGCGACGCCAATCGGAAACCTCGGAGACGCCTCGCCAAGGCTTCGCGACACCCTTGCCCACGCCAGGGTCATCGCGGCCGAGGACACACGCCATACAGCCCAGTTGCTGCGGCTTCTCGAAATCGAGACGCACGCAGAGCTCGTGGCGCTTCACGACCACAATGAGCATGAACGCGCCGCGCACCTCGTGGAGCGAGCGAAGCACGAAGACATCGTGCTCGTGAGCGACGCCGGAATGCCGACCGTCTCTGACCCCGGATATCGCGTCGTGCAGCTTGCCGCAGGCGCGGGTGTGCAGGTGAGCGTGATCCCTGGTCCCTCTGCCGTTGTCACCGCGCTCGCCGCATCGGGACTCCCTACCGATCGTTTCGCTTTCGAGGGCTTCATGCCACGCAAGCCAGGCGAGCGCGCACGTCTGCTCAAAGAACTCGCCCACGAGCGACGCACGCTCGTGTTCTTCGAGTCGCCGTCGCGGGTCGCGCAGACGCTGCACGACCTCGCTGCCGCATTCGGTGTGGATCGGCGCGCTGCTGTGTGCCGAGAACTCACCAAGCTGCATGAGGAGATCAAGCGTGGCGAACTTGGCGAACTGGCGGAGTGGGCTTCTGGCGGCGTTCGTGGTGAGATCGTGCTCGTCGTTGGTGGTGCTCCAGCGCAGTCGGTGACACTTGATACGGCGCTCGCAGAGGTGACGACGCGCGTTGCTGCCGGTGAACGTCTGAAAGATGTCACGCGCGAGGTCTCTGACCTCACGGGAATCTCATCGAAGGAACTGTACGCAGCGGCACTGGCCAGCCGATAGCCTCAAAAGGTTACTCTCAGCACCATTACTCTCAGGGTCTCGATAGCCAGATGCATCAGACTTATTACATTGACCACATGGCGGCTCGAACTGTCAGCCACTCTCTTTAGACAGGACATCAGTGAAACTTTCACGCGTATTCATACCTCTCGCTGCCACAGCGCTGCTGCTCACCGGATGTTCTGCCGGCGGAGCAAACACTGACACTTCGGGTGAAGATTGTCTCGCCCCTGGCAGTGCAAGCAAGACGATCGAGGTTGCGGGTGAGGTCGGCGCCGATCTCGAACTCACTTCCAAGACCCCGGTTTCGGTTGAGGCCTCTGAGCGCTCGATCCTCAAGGAGGGCGAGGGCGACAAGCCAACCGCGGAACAGACCATCGAGGTCGCGATGTCGATGTTCAACGGTGCCGACGGTACGAGCCTGCAGCAGGTTGCGGCGAGCCCGATTCCGGCGGCGCAGGATCAGCTCTCGACATGGGCGTACGACGGAATTCGCTGCGCGGTTCCTGGTGAACAGATTGCGATCGTCACCCCATACGCCGAGGTGTTCGGAGAAGCAGCGGCTGCGGACACTGGTCTTGAGGGGCTCACCGAGGAGGATTCCATTGTCATCGTGATGGAGTTCGGTGAGGTCGCAGATTCTGCCGAGTCGGCCGAGCCGGGCACGCTCGAATCAGACGATCTACTGAAGCGGGCCGAGGGCAAGGCGGTTGCAGCGCCCGAAGGGTTCCCATCGGTAACGCTCGCCGACGACGGCGCACCAACGATCACTATGCCCGAGGGCGCCGACGCACCGACCGAGCTCAGCATTGCGACGCTCATCGAGGGCGACGGCGAAACGGTGCAGGCCGGAGACCGCGTCTACGTGAACTACCGAGGCGTCATCTGGCGCACCGGCGAAGAGTTCGACTCAAGCTGGAGCCGCGGCGCACCAATCGATTTCTTGACGACGGAGGTCATCGGCGGCTTCCAGCAGGCACTCGAGGGGCAAAAGGTCGGCTCACAGATCATCTCTGTCGTTCCAGCTGAAGATGGCGGGTACGGGGCTGCAAGGCTCGAGCAAATGGGGCATGAGCCCGACGATGTCATGGTATTCGTGCTCGATATCCTCGGAACCGTGCACGCCGAATAAGCATGTAACAACGCGCTTCATGCAGAATGGTGTGCATGAAGCGCGTTGTTATTTTGGGATCCACCGGTTCAATCGGCGAGCAGGCGCTCGAAGTCATCAGGCGGCAGCCGAGCCGCTTTCAGGTGGTGGGGCTCATCGCTCGGTCGAATGCCGATCGTATGCGCGAGCAGGCCGAAGAGTTCAACGTTCAGCACACGGGCCTGGGCGCAGACGCCGCCATGCAGCTCGTGCGCGATGTCGACGCCGACGTGGTGCTGAACGGCATTTCTGGCTCTGTGGGTCTCGGCCCGACAATCGCCGCGCTCAAAGCGGGACGCACCCTTGCACTTGCGAACAAGGAATCGCTTATTGTCGGTGGAGACCTGGTGACCGGACTCGCGAAACCGGGTCAGATTGTGCCCGTCGATTCTGAACACTCGGCGATTGCGCAGGCATTGCGTTCCGGCGCAAAGAATGAAGTCCGGCGTCTCGTGCTCACTGCATCTGGGGGGCCGTTCCGTGGTCGCTCACGCGCAGAACTCGAGCAGGTCACCCCGGCGCAAGCGCTCGCGCATCCAACCTGGGACATGGGCCGGGTCGTCACGACGAACTCTGCGACGCTCATGAACAAGGGACTCGAAGTCATTGAGGCGCATCTCCTGTTTGGCGTCTCGTACGGTGACATTGACGTTGTGGTGCATCCGCAGTCGATCGTGCATTCGATGGTTGAGTTCATCGATGGATCCACAATTGCGCAGGCCTCACCGCCCGACATGCGCTTGCCAATTGCGCTCGGACTCACCTGGCCTGACCGACTCGCGGGCGCGGGCGCACCACTCGACTGGACCCAAGCGACGAGTTGGGAGTTCGAGCCACTCGACGAGCAGGCGTTTCCTGCAGTTGCGCTCGCGAAGCACGTCGGGCGCAAACGAGAGACCTACCCGGCTGTGTTCAACGCAGCGAACGAGGAGGCGGTCGACGCGTTCCACGGCGGGAAGATCCGGTTTACACACATCGTCGACACCGTGAGCGAGGTTGTGGATCGCCACGAGCCCCCGCGTGAGCTCACGCTTGAGACGCTGGCCGAGGCCGAGCGCTGGGCCCGGGCAGAAGCGCACAAGCTGTTCGACAAATAGGCGAGCGGTCGCGGGTTGCGTTCGACTGCGGGTAGAATCGAACGCATAACTGAACACGCCGTTTATGCATCGCGGGAGAGATCGGGTGAACACCCGACGCCGTAGGAGCAATCCCTCCCCGGGAAACTCTCAGGCACACGTACCGCATGCACAGGCAACTCTGAAAAGTAGCGGGCAATCCCGCTCACCGACGGTGCAAGGTGGGGCGTCGCCAAGACTTCTCGCCGAATCTCTCAGGTCACGTACAGAGCGGGGAGGATCTTTCACAGGCCGAGTGTGGCCCTGACTTTTCGGAGATCCACCTTTGACTCAACAGGCATCGTCACCCGCGTTCGCGAATCGACATATAGGTATTGCTGCTGCAGCTGATCAGCAGGTCATGCTCGATGCTCTCGGGTATGACACCCTCGACGCCCTTGTCGATACTGCTGTGCCCGCGGCGATTCGAAGCTCGAATGCACTCGACCTTCCTCCTGCGCTCAGCGAAGAGGACAACCTCACGGAACTCCGCAGGCTTGCGGGCATGAACGTGGTGAAGACCCAGCTCATCGGGCAGGGGTTCTATGGAACACACACGCCGCCGGTCATTCGCCGCAACGTGCTCGAGAGCCCCTCGTGGTACACCGCTTACACGCCGTATCAGCCTGAGATCTCGCAGGGCAGGCTCGAGGCGCTTCTGAATTTCCAGACCATGGTGGCAGACCTCACCGCGCTTCCGATCGCGAACGCATCGATGCTCGATGAGAGCTCCGCCACCGCAGAGGCGGTGCTGCTCATGCGCCGCGCGAATAAGGCGGCCGCTGACGCGAAGACCGTGCTCGACGCGAACCTGTTTCCGCAGACCATCAAGGTGGTGCAGGGCCGTGCACAGGCGCTCGGATTCGAGGTCGAAATAGCAGACCTCTCGCAGGGTCTGCCGGAAGGGCCAATTTCCGGCATCGTGCTGCAGCAGCCGGGCAATAACGGCGCCGTTGTGGATCACGCGGAGACGATCCGGGCCGCCAAGGATCGCGGTGCGATGGTGACCGTCGTTGCAGACTTGCTCGCGCTCACGCTCATTGTTCCTCCGGGGGAGCAGGGCGCCGACGTTGCCGTCGGCAATACCCAGCGTTTCGGTGTGCCGCTCTTTTTTGGCGGCCCACACGCGGCCTATCTTGCCGTGCGTTCGGGACTCGAGCGCTCGCTGCCCGGGCGGCTTGTTGGTGTGTCGAAGGATAAGGAAGGCCGCACTGCGTACCGGCTCGCGCTGCAGACTCGTGAGCAGCACATTCGCCGCGAGAAGGCGACGAGCAATATCTGTACCGCACAGGCCTTGCTCGCGATTACCGCGTCGATGTATGCCGTGTACCACGGGCCCGACGGGCTCAGGGCAATTGCGAAGCGCACGCACGCCCACGCTCACAGATTCGCCGCGGCGCTTGTCGCAGCCGGTGTTCGGGTCGTGAGCGAGACCTACTTCGATACGGTGTGGGCGAGTGTGCCCGGTCGTGCCGAGACAATTGTCGCGGAGGCTGCGGCGGCCGGTTTCAACCTGAGACTCGTTGATGCAGACACCATAGGGGTGTCATTCGACGAGACGACAACTGCGGACACGGTTGCGGGAGTCGCCCGCGTGTTCGGCGCGGAACGCACAGCTGATGACTTCAGCGAGACTCTCGCGCTCCCATCGTCGCTCATTCGCACGAGCGAGTATCTCACCCACCCAATCTTCCATGAGATCCGCTCGGAAACGCAGATGATGCGCTACCTGCGCAGGCTTTCCGACCGCGACCTCGCGCTCGACCGCACGATGATTCCGCTCGGCTCGTGCACGATGAAGCTGAACTCCGCGGCAGAGATGGAAGCGATCTCGTGGCCTGAGTTCGCTGGGATCCACCCCTACGTGCCAGAAGAGCAGAGCGCCGGGTGGCGCGAGCTGATCCACCGTCTCGAAAACTGGCTCATCGAGATCACGGGCTACGCGGGCATCTCGCTGCAACCGAATGCCGGGTCCCAGGGCGAATATGCGGGGTTGCTCGCAATTCGGAGCTACCACCTCGCAAATGGCGACGCCGAGCGCGACGTGTGCCTCATTCCGGCCTCTGCTCACGGTACGAACGCGGCATCTGCGGTTCTTGCTGGGATGCGCGTCGTCGTCGTCAAGAACACGGACGAGGGGGCGATCGATATGACGGATCTCGACGCCAAGATCGAGGCGCATCGCGATGCGCTTTCGGCGATTATGATTACCTACCCGTCCACATATGGTGTGTACGACGCAGACGTGCGCGACGTGTGCGAGAAGGTGCATGCGGGGGGCGGACAGGTGTATATCGATGGCGCCAACATGAATGCGCTCGTAGGGCTTGCGCGGCCCGGTGAATTCGGCGGAGATGTTTCACACCTGAACCTGCACAAGACCTTCGCAATCCCGCACGGCGGCGGCGGCCCGGGGGTCGGCCCGGTCGCAGTCGCCGAGCACCTGCTCCCGTACCTTCCCGGCAACCCTACGGCCGAGAAAGACATCACGACCGCTGACGGGATTCCTGTCGCCGCGACCGTGTTCGGCTCCGCGGGCGTGCTGCCCATCTCGTACGCGTATGTTGCGATGATGGGAGCGGAGGGTCTCACCCAGGCAAGCAAGACGGCGCTGCTCAGCGCGAACTACATTGCGGCGAGGCTTCGGGAACACTTTCCGGTGCTGTTCACCGGAAACGACGGGCTCGTCGCACACGAGTGCATCCTGGATCTGCGCGAACTCACCTCGAAATCGGGAATCACCGCAGAAGACGTCGCCAAGCGACTCATCGATTTCGGCTTCCACGCGCCCACCCTCGCGTTCCCCGTGGCAGGCACGCTCATGGTCGAGCCGACCGAGTCGGAGGACTTGGGCGAAATTGAGCGGTTTATCGAAGCCATGGTGACGATTCGCGCAGAGATCGACGAGGTCATTTCGGGTGCGTACGCGACCGAGGAATCGCCGCTACGCAATGCGCCACACCCGGCGTCCGTCGTGGTGAGCGATAGTTGGGAGCGCCCGTACAGCCGCGAGCAGGCTATCTTCCCGAGCGAGCGCTTGCGGGTCGACAAGTACTTCCCGCCCGTCTCGAGAATCGATGGAGCGTTTGGCGACCGCAATCTCGTATGTTCGTGCCCACCCATTGAAGCGTTTGAGGAGTAAGCCATGTTGAAGCACACTGCACTGCACGCCGAGCACGAAGCACTCGGCGCCACATTCACCGACTTCGGCGGCTGGGACATGCCGCTCAGGTACGGCAGCGAGCTCGCCGAGCACCGCGCGGTGCGCGAGGCGGCGGGCCTGTTCGACCTCTCACACATGGGAGAGGTGTGGGTGTCAGGCGAAGACGCTGCCGTGTTCTTGAACACCGCACTCGTCGGAAACCTCGCGATCATGAAAATCGGAAAGGCGAAGTACTCGCTGCTCTGCAATGAGGCCGGTGGGATTATCGACGACCTCATCATGTATCGCGTTTCCGACACTCGATTCCTCGTGGTTCCGAACGCAGGCAACGCTCAGACCGTCGCCGACGTGCTCGTGGTGCGAGCCGCAGAATTTGACGTAGAGGTGCGCGACGCATCGAGCGAGACGAGCCTCATCGCAGTGCAGGGGCCCGCCTCAGAGGCAATCGTGTGCGCGGTCGTCGCTGAGTCACAGCAGCATGCAGTGCGCGACCTCGGGTACTACGCGTGGACGTCGATCGAGATCGATGGTGTCGATATCATGCTCGCTCGCACCGGGTACACCGGTGAAGACGGTTTTGAACTCTTCCTGCCGAATGAACAGGCGGCAAGGGTCTGGCAGTTGCTTCTCGAAGCGGGATCGCCGCACGGGCTGATTCCGTGCGGACTCGCGGCACGCGATTCGCTGAGGCTCGAGGCCGGAATGCCGCTCTACGGGAACGAACTCGGTCTCGACACCACGCCGTTCGAGGCGGGACTCGGCGGGGTTGTCTCGTTCAAGAAGACAGAGAATTTCATCGGTCGCGCGGCGCTCGAAGCCGCGAAGGCAGACGGATCCGCGCGGGTGCTCGTGGGGCTTTCGGGTGCGGGTCGTCGAGCCGGACGGTCGGGCTACGCGGTTCACGCGGTGGCAGCAGGCGGGACTCCGGGGGAGCAGATCGGCGAGATCACGAGCGGCCTCCCGAGCCCGACACTTGGCCACCCGGTTGCACTCGCGCGAATCGATGCGGCGTTCGCCGACATCGGCGCGGCCGTCGCAGTGGATCTGCGCGGCAAGCCAGAGCCGTTTGAGGTCGTACCGCTTCCGTTCTACGAGCGCCAGAGCTAGTCTGCGCACACAAACCTTCCAACTAAAGGAGCAAACATGAGCAAGATTCACGCGGGTTACCGCTATTCAGAAGAGCATGAGTGGATCAACGCAGAACACCCCGCCACGATTGGCGTGAGCGAGGTAGCTGCCGACGCACTTGGTGAGATCGTCTACATTGATCTTCCCGAGGTTGGCCAGCAGCTGACCGCTGGCGAGGTGTGTGGCGAGATTGAGTCTACGAAGTCGGTCTCGGAGTTGTACTCACCGGTCACCGGCAGCGTCGTCGAGGTGAATGACGCGGCAACCGAAGATCCCGCACTTGTGAACAGCGACCCGTACGGGGCAGGTTGGCTCTTCCGAGTCGAGGTCACCGAGGAAGGCCCACTGCTCACCGCAGAGGAGTACGCTTCAGCAAACGACGCAGAAGTGAGCTAGATCCACTCTCCCGCCAGGGGATGGCTCACAGCCGCCCGCGCTAGCCTGTTCAAGTGATGACCGTCTTGCTCTATGTGCTCGGGATCCTCATCGTTCTGGTGGGACTCGCAATCTCGATTGCGCTCCACGAAATCGGTCACCTCGTGCCCGCGAAGTTGTTCGGGGTGAAGGTTACCCAGTACATGGTCGGATTCGGGCGCACGCTGTGGTCTCGCAAAATGGGTGAGACCGAGTACGGCCTGAAGATGCTGCCGCTCGGCGGGTACGTGTCCATGATCGGCATGTACCCACCCGCAAAGCCCGGTGAGGCGCCCCGCGAGGCGTCGACCGGTTTCTTGAACTCGGTCGTGGAGGAAGCCCCCGCGGGCATCAACAGGCACCACTCAGAGGGCCAAGTCACTGCGGAAGCCGAGAGTGCGTCAGAGCCTCGGCGGGGTATCGCGGGGCTCATTGACGACGCCCGCGATGCAAGCGCAGAATCGGTCGCTCACGGAGAAGACGACCGGACGTTCTACCGGCTGCCAGCATGGAAAAAGATCATCATCATGCTCGGTGGCCCGTTCATGAATCTCGTGCTCGCGTTCGTGTTCTTCGCGATTGTGATTTGTGGATTCGGAGTAGCGCAGAGCAGCACCACGCTCGCGTATCTCAGTGAGTGTCTGGTGCCTGCGTCGAGCACCGCCACTACCTGCTCGAGTGACGATCCGGCCGCGCCGGCCGCTGAAGCCGGCATGCTCCCTGGCGACACGCTCCTCGCGGTTGACGGGGTAGCGATTGAAAGCTGGGAGCAATTCCGCACGATTGTGAGCGAATCGCCCGGCATTGCGCTGTTGGTCTCGGTTGAACGCGATGGATCCACACACGACCTCACGCTCACCCCGCAAGCAAACGAACGGTACGTGTTCGATGACAGTGGCCGAGTGGTTGTCGACGCGAATGACAACCCGATCACTGAGACCGTCGGCATGATCGGGGCGACACCTGCGAGCGAAACGGTGCGGCAGCCGATCTCTGAGGTTCCGGCGTTCGTTGGTGAGAACGTGAAAAACGTTGCGGGAGTTATCATCAGGCTCCCGGAACGCATGGTCGACGTGTGGAACGCAGCGTTTGGTGCGGAAGAACGCGACCCCAACGGACCCATGAGCGTTGTCGGTGTCGGGCGGCTCGCCGGTGAAGTCGCAAGCATGGATCAGGCGCCATTCGCGGCGCGCGCGCAATTCATGGTCAGCCTCGTTGGGTCGCTCAATGTCGCGCTGCTCGTTTTCAACCTCGTTCCGCTCATGCCGCTCGACGGCGGACATGTCGCCGGTGCGGTCTACGAATGGCTCAAGCGCGGACTCGCACGGCTGCTGCGCAAGCCCGACCCGGGTCCCGTTGACACGGCCAAGATGGTGCCCGTCACGTTTGTTGTTGTGATTGCGCTCGGTGCGATGAGCGTGCTGCTCATGTATGCCGATATTGTGAAACCGGTGAATCTGTTTGGCTGAGCGAAGCGTGCATCGCTCAGCGCGTACATACCCGCTGAGACTCAGGGAGCCCGGGTAGACTCGCTTCCGTGGCAGCAGTGAATTTGGGAATGCCGAAGGTGCCGGTTGTGCTCGCACCTCGGCGCAAGACCCGGCAAATTAAGGTCGGTTCGGTCGGCGTAGGCAGTGATTCGCAGATATCTGTGCAATCGATGACGACCACGCCGACGACCGACATCAACGGCACGCTCCAGCAGATCGCTGAGCTGACGGCTTCGGGATGCGACGTCGTGCGCGTCGCGGTGCCGAGCCAAGACGATGCGGATGTCTTGCATATCATTGCGAAGAAGAGCCAGATTCCGGTTATTGCCGACATTCACTTCCAACCGCGCTATATTTACGCGGCGATTGATGCGGGCTGCGCGGCAGTTCGCGTAAACCCCGGCAACATTCGTCAGTTCGACGGCAATGTCGGTGAGATTGCGAAGGCCGCGAGAGACGCGGGAGTGTCCCTCCGCATTGGCGTGAATGCGGGCTCGCTCGACCGCAGGCTCCTGCAGAAGTATGGCAAGCCAACCGCTGAGGCGCTCGTCGAGAGCGCAGTGTGGGAAGCGTCACTGTTCGAGGAGCACGACTTTCACGACTTCAAAATCTCGGTAAAGCACAATGATCCGATCGTCATGGTCAACGCGTACCGTCAGCTTGCGGCCCAGGGTGATTGGCCGCTCCACCTTGGGGTGACCGAGGCGGGCCCTGCGTTCCAGGGCACGATCAAGAGCGCGACCGCCTTCGGCATCTTGCTCTCTGAGGGCATCGGTGACACGATTCGCGTTTCCCTCTCGGCTCCGCCGGCGGAAGAGATTAAGGTCGGGCTGCAAATCCTGCAGTCGCTCAACCTGCGTGAGCGCAGGCTCGAGATCGTGTCGTGCCCGTCGTGTGGCCGCGCGCAGGTAGATGTGTATACGCTCGCCGACGAGGTCACGAAGGGTCTCGAGGGCATGACTGTGCCGCTTCGCGTCGCGGTTATGGGGTGCGTTGTGAACGGGCCGGGCGAGGCGCGCGAGGCGGATCTTGGTGTGGCCTCGGGCAATGGCAAGGGCCAGATCTTTGTGAAGGGCGAGGTCATCAAGACCGTGCCCGAGGCAGAGATTGTCGCAACCCTTATCGAAGAGGCAAACCGTATCGCCGACGAGATGGGGCACGAGCGCGAGTCTGGCGCGCCCGAGATTGTCACGGTGTAACTCGACGACTCAAGTAGTCTTAGACGGCCTCGAGCTCAATTTCACCGGTCTGTACGTCTGCCCGCGCGACGCGCACCGTGACCCGCTCACCAGCGACAGCACCAACGAGTTCCGCGTTCGCAGTGACAGGCGGATCCTCGACGAGCACCCGTGCTGAATGCTCGCGCGCTTGCAACACCGTTGCGGAGAAAAGCTCGCCAACGCGGTCGCGAAGCAGCGCAGCTTCCACCCGGTCAATGATTGCTGAATTCAGCCGCCCCGCAAGGGAAGAGGAAGACCGCATGAGTGACGGGATGTCACCGAGGCTTTGCATGATCCAATTTGGAATCTCGGTTCCCGCACAGAGGGCTTCGCAGATGACGAGCGCCCAGCGATCCACCAACCGCCTGAGCGGCGCGGTCACGTGAGTGTACGGTGCAGCGATGGCAGCCTGGTTCGGCGACGCGGGCGGCGCGATGAGTACCCCGTCCTCCCCAGACACTCCGAATACGGCGTAGTCCGCACCGCGGAACAGGCTCGACGCGGCATGCAGCACCGCAACGCTGTGCACGCCGTCGCGGGGAATGCTGTGGAGGTATTCCCCGTAGCTCACATCAGATGGCCAGGGCCTACCGAGCGCCGCGACGCGTGTTCGAAACTCACTGAGCGCCTCCTCGTCTGGCGCGGGCATAGTGCGCAAAATTCCGATGCCACCGTCGAGCATCACGCGGGCCGCGACCATTCCTGTAAGTAAGGAAAGCTGCGCGTTCCATTCCTCGACCGCGAGAGGGAATGAGCGCACGATGCGGTATCCGTGTTCGTCGCGCACGATCTCCTCGTCGGCCATGTTGAGGCTCGCTCCGCCCCGCCGCGACTCCTGCTCGATGCGGAGGAGCCCGAACTCGCGGAGGAGGTCAACCTGCTCATGCGCTGCCCCAGCATCGATCGACTGCTGGGCTGACACATAGTCGAGTTTCGCGCGAGAGCGGATCCTTGCGCGTTCGACCCGTGCGTCTGACACTGCCGCGCCATCGATTGCTGCTGCGCCTGTATGGTCTACCGGAATGGTCCACACGAACGCCGTGCGTTCCTCATCGGGAAGCAGTGAGGCCTTACCCTCGCTGAGCAGGGGAGGGTGCAGCGGCACACGCCCGTCTGGCAGGTAGAGCGTTTGACCGCGTCGCCGCGCCTCGAGATCAATCGCGCCGCCCGGTGTGACGAACCCCGGGAGGTCCGCGATCGCGTAGCGCAACATCATGCCTGTGCTCGTTCGCTCGATATGGAACGCCTGGTCGAGGTCACGGGACCCTGCCGGGTCGAGTGTGACAAACGGGATCTCGCGGAGGTCGAGCGATGGGAGGTCAGCCTCCGCTGACTCGGCCTCGGCACATGCTGCCGCAGGAAACTCGTTCGGCACCTCATGCCTCGTGCGGAGCTCGTCAAGTACACGCGCGAGCTCTCCCGAGTGGTGTGGGGAGGCGAGATGAGTTCTCCGATCGGGCATGCCTCAACACTAGTCGGCCTGTATTTCTGGCTCAGGCCGTCGGCCTAGACTGGGGCCATGACCACCCCAGTGAGCCCCGCGACCGCAGACGCCATCGACGATCTCCTTGCTGCCGCTGAGATCACCAAGCAACGCACGCTGATTCGCCGAATCCTTGAGTCCGGAGTTGGTATGGGCACCGATGAGGCGTCGCGACTCAATCTAAAAATTACCTCCGCTGCACTTGAGGAGATGCGTGCAGCGTTTCGCATCTTTGAGCCGTTCACCGGTATTCGCAAGGCAACCATCTTCGGGTCTGCGCGCACCCAGCCTGGCGACCTTCTCTCGATTGCCGCGGAGGAGACCGCTCGCGCGTTTGCGGAAGATGACTGGATGGTGGTCACCGGAGCTGGCCCTGGGATTATGGAGGCTGCGGCAACCGGGGCAGGGCCTCAACAGTCACTCGGTGTGTCTATCCGGCTGCCGTTTGAGGAGGAACCGAGCGCGTTCCTCGAAGACGTAACGCAGAGCGTCGCGATGAAGTACTTCTTTACTCGTAAGCTCATGCTGGTGAAGGAGTCGAGCGCCTTTGTGTGTCTCCCCGGTGGGTTTGGCACGATGGACGAAACCTTTGAGTTACTCACGCTGCAGCAAACCGGGAAGATGGTGCCTGTTCCTATCGTGCTCCTCGATCGCGCTGGCGGGAGCTACTGGAGCGGATTTGAGCGGTTCGTTATCGAGGAGATCGAGGCGGCGGGCTTCGCCACACCGGGAGACCTCGAGCGCGTGCTCATCACCGACTCTGCGGAGGAGGCGGTCGCGCACGTGCGCAAGTTCTGGAGCAATTACCAGGACCTCCGGTGGTTTCCAGTCCATCCCGGTGCCCGCGCTGGCGGACACGACACCCTCATGCTGTATCTCAAGAACGAACCTACGGGAGCGGAGATTGAGGCACTCAACGAACAGTTTGATGGGTTGCTTTCGCACGGCTCCTTTGCAGTCTCAGATCCCTTCCCTGAGGAGGGGGACAGTCACCCAGAACTCGCGCGCGTCACCCTTATTCCGAAGCCTCGTGCAGTTGGAGAATTGCATCGCGTCATCGATGCGCTCAACGAACTCCCGTCGGTATTGTCTGTCTCCGAATCAACACACAAGTAGCGATGCCAGATCGGGGTGAGCCGCGCGGGTTGCACGAGATGCTGCTCGGTCTGCGTGCGGAAGTGACCGCGCGAGTCGAGCGGATCGAAGCAGACCTTCGCGCACTCACATTGAGTCGGGCCGACGCAAATGATGACGATGAGCACGACCCGGAGGGGGTCACGCTGTCGACTGAGTGGTCGAGGCTCAGTGGGCTTGCCACTCAGGCGCGGGCGGATCAGGCTGAGGTGCTCTCAGCGCTCGAACGCTGGGATGCGGGCGACTACGGAGTTTGCACGCGGTGCGGTCTACAGATCCCGCCCGAACGACTCGAGGCGCGACCCTTTGCCGAACACTGCGTCGCCTGCGCGAGCAAGCGCCGCTAGTTCGCTACCTACCGATGCTCCCCGCCCATTGCTGTAGATGGGTCGGAACATCTCGGCTTTCGTGGAGTATGCGCACAACCCGTATTTGGGTACCTTGCACCTCGAAAAAGATCGAGTACGGAAAATTCGAAAGCGAGAACTGCCGGAAATCTCTGGTTTGAACTACACGAGTTGCTCGGCTGAGGTCTGGGCGCTCAAGGACTAACGGAATGGCGGCATCAATTGAGTCAGTTAACCGATGAGCCACCTCGAAGTCCGCTGTTTCGAGGTACCAATCGATCGCGGAACTGAAGTCCCGCAGTGCTAATGAAGACCAACCTATGCTGGTCTTAGCCCGCATGCAATGCGTCCTGCGCCTTGTTGATCCGACTGCGCATCTCCGAAATTACTTCTTCGTGTGATTGATCGACCAGGGGAGACATTGCGCCTTCGAGAAGGAGCGCACTCAACCTCGCTTCCTCGCGCTTCTCGCGAATGAGCTGACGTAGATACTCGCTCGACGAGCTATAAGCCCCCTCGATCACCTGTGATTCGACGAATTCCTTGAGGTCGTTGCTGAGCGAGATGTTCATCGTGGCCATACCTCGATTGTAAATTGGATGACAAACTTTGTCATTGACCCTATACGCGGCGTACTTTGCGCTGTCAAGGTGCGAGTAAGCGGCGCTAGTCCGCTACGTACCGGGCCAGATGCTCGCCGGTCGTTGTGTTGCGCGCGGTTACAAGGTCTGCGGGAGTCCCCTCGAACACCACTGTGCCGCCCTCATGACCGGCGCCCGGCCCGATGTCGATGATCCAATCAGCGTGCGCCATCACCGCTTGGTGGTGCTCGATGACGATGACGCTCTTGCCGGAGTCGACGATTCGATCGAGCACACCGAGCAATTGATCGACGTCTGCGAGGTGGAGTCCGGTCGTCGGCTCATCGAGCACGTACACGCCGCCCTCCTCAGCCATCGCGATTGCAAGTTTCACCCGCTGACGTTCGCCTCCCGAGAGCGTGGTGAGGGGCTGGCCGAGCGTGAGGTAACCGAGACCCACATCGACGAGCCGTTCGAGAATTTTGGCTGCCTTCGGCACCTTTGCTGTGGACCCGGACGGTGAGGTCCCCGCGAAGAAGTCGTGGGCCTCGGCCATGGACATTTCAAGCACCTCGGCAATGTTCTTACCGTGTTCACCGGACTCGTCACCGCCGAGTCGATACTCGAGCACCTCTGACTGGTACCTGCGGCCCTCGCATTCATCGCACGGCGTCGCGACTCCGGCCATCATCACGAGGTCGGTGTAGATAACCCCCGCGCCCTTGCACACTGGGCAGGCGCCCTCGGAATTTGCAGAGAACAGCGCGGGCTTCACCCCGTTCGCCTTCGCAAACGCCGTGCGCACCGGGTCGAGAATCCCGGTGTAGGTCGCGGGATTCGACCTGCGCGATCCCTTGATCGGTGACTGATCCACCGCCACGACACTGTCGCGCTTCGACACATAGCCGTGAATGAGCGATGACTTCCCGGAACCCGCTACGCCGGTCACTACGGCGAGTACCCCAAGAGGAATGTCGACGTCGACCTGCTGCAGGTTGTGCAGATCGGCGCCGCGCACTTCAATCTTGTCTGACGGAGTGCGCACCGCTTCTTTGAGCTTGGCGCGATGTCCGAAGTGCCTGCCAGTAACGGTATCTGATTTGCGTAGTTCATCGACCGTGCCCTCGAAACAGATCTCGCCACCGCCAGACCCGGCTGCTGGCCCGAGATCCACTACATGGTCAGCGATTTGAATCATCTCTGGCTTGTGCTCAACGACGAGCACGGTGTTGCCCTTGTCTCGCAAGCGAAGTAGGAGCTCGTTCATGCGCTCGATATCGTGCGGGTGCAGCCCTATCGAGGGCTCGTCGAAGATGTACGTCACATCGGTGAGGCTCGACCCCAGGTGGCGGATCATCTTCGTACGTTGAGACTCGCCGCCCGAGAGCGTGCCCGCCGGACGATCGAGTGAGAGGTACCCGAGGCCGATATCGACGAATGAACCGAGTGTTCCCGACAGGTTCTCAATGAGAGGAGCTACCGAAGCATCGGTGATGCCGCCTACCCACTCGGCAAGGTCTGAAATCTGCATGGCACACGCATCGGCGATCGAAATGCCCGCGATCTTCGACGAGCGTGCGAGTTCCGTGAGGCGCGTGCCCTCGCATTCGGGGCAGGTGTCGAACGTGATGGCGCGATCCACAAACGCACGAATGTGCGGCTGCATCGCCTCACGATCTTTCGAGAGCATCGACTTCTGAATGCGCGGAATCATGCCCTCGTAGGTGATGTTGATGCCGTCGACCTTGATCTTTGTCGGCTCCTTGTAGAGGAGTGCGTCGAGCTCCTTTTGAGTGAAGTTCTTGATCGGCTTATCGGGGTCGTAGAAGCCGTTGCCACCGAACACCCGGCCATACCATCCGTCCATGGAGTACCCAGGCACGGTGAGTGCGCCCTCATTGAGTGACTTGTTCTCGTCGTAGATCGCGGTGAGATCGAAGTCGCTCACCTGGCCACGCCCCTCGCACCTCGGGCACATGCCGCCGACAATCTTGAACTCTCTTCGTTCCTTCGTCTTGCGACCGCCCTTCTCGAGTGTGACCGCGCCCGCACCCGAGATTGAGGCCACGTTGAACGAGAAGGCCTTTGCGGACCCGATGTGCGGCGTTCCCAAGCGGCTGAACAGAATGCGAAGCATCGCATTCGCGTCGGTCGCGGTGCCGACGGTGGACCGGGGGTCAGCGCCCATGCGCTGCTGATCGACAAGGATCGCGGTCGTGATGCCGTCGAGCACGTCAACGTCGGGCCGCGCGAGCGTGGGCATGAAGCCCTGCACGAACGTCGAATACGTCTCATTGATGAGGCGCTGAGACTCTGCCGCGATGGTGCCAAATACGAGTGAACTCTTACCCGAGCCCGACACGCCGGTCACTGCGGTGAGACGTCGTTTTGGCAGCGTGACACTCACGTCTTTGAGGTTGTTCTCGCGGGCCCCGTGTACCCGGATACTGTCGTGAGCGTCGGCCGCTGTCTGCTGAGTGTTCATTGTTTCAGGCTAATGGCAACCACCGACGTCGCGCTTCTCGAATTCTGATCGCTCGGATCGTTCGGCGCTAACCTGGGTGCGTGACAACCACGATCCACCCGGCAGGCGTGCGTGCCACGGCTGCGCTCGCCGCAACACTCACCGTGCTCGCGGCGCCCGCGTTCTTCGTGCTCGAATCGTTGTGGATTGGGTGGGCCCTGCTCGCCGCCGGGCTCGGCGTGGCGTGGGTGGCGGATCGCCAGGCAGCACCCCGGGCGCCTGGGACACCCTCGCTGCTTCGTGATCTCTCCCTCGTCGCCATTGGGCTCGCGATTGTTCGCACGATCTCGCTTGAGGCGGAGCTCGGAAACCTTGCGATGCTGAGGTTCACCCTCGCGCTTGGCGGAGCCGTCGCCGTCCCATACCTCGTGTCCCGCTACGTCTACGGGGACCGAGTCGTGAAGTTTCCGTGGCGAGGGGGCGGACGCTGGGGCAAGTTTCACTGGGGCTGGCTCGTCGGCGTACTTGTCGCCGCCTGGCTCATTCTGCCGTTCTACTTCATCTCGTCGGGTGTGTACGCGAACTGGCCAGCGGTCGATACCCCGAATCTCATTGCGCGGCTCTTCATCGGTGTAGGTGCGGTCGGGATTTGGGATGAGCTCTTTTTCATCTGTACCGTGTTCACGGTGATGCTGCGGCACTTCCCAATGTGGGCCGCGAATGTATTGCAATCTGTCGTATTCGTGTCGTTCCTCTGGGAACTCGGCTACCGGGCGTGGGGCCCAGTGCTCACGATCCCCTTCGCACTCATGCAGGGCATCATCTTCACGCGCACGAAGTCGCTTGGGTACGTCGTCACCGTGCACCTGCTGTTCGATGCGGTGGTCTTCGCCGTGCTCGTGCACGCGCATAACCCCGACCTGCTCGATCTCTTCGTCACCGCTTCAGCGCGCGGCTAACGGGTGCTCTGCTGGAGTACACCGAGTAAACCGTGTACTCAGAGTATTCAACGGGCGAGCAGCGACGCCATCCGGCGCACCGCGAACTCGTACCCTTGAATACCGGCGCCGAGAATCACGAACTCCGCAATGCCGGAGAGGAACGAGTGATGCCGAAACTCTTCGCGAGCGTGAGTGTTTGAAATGTGGATTTCGCCAAACGGCAGCGCAATCCCCGCGAGCGCATCGCGCAACGCGACCGACGTGTGGGTGAGCCCTGCAGGGTTGATGATGACGCCGTCGCAGTCCGTGCGAGCTTCGTGGATCGCGTCGATGATTTCGCCCTCATGGTTGCTCTGCACTGCCCGTACAGCGAGTCCGTACTCCTTTGCGACTCGGGTAACGAGCCGCTCCACGTCGGCGAGTGTGTCGCTCCCGTACACGTCGGGTTCGCGAGTGCCCAAGAGGTTGAGGTTTGGACCGTTGACCAACAGTATTCGCTTCATTGCTCCCTCTTTCTCACCGACCGTGTCATTCCATCGTAGTGCGATCACACATGCCAGGTTTGTTAGCGTAGAGACGTGAGTGAACAGCCTGAGACCAAGAAGGTCTTCGATTCCACGACGTTCCGCGACAAACCGGTATCGTTCGTGCGGAGAAGCGGACGCATGACGCCGTCGCAGATACGCGCGTGGGAGGAATCGCGCGACGATTTTGTGCTTGATATCAAGCACGGCCCGGCAGCGACGAGTGTGGCAGACGGTGAACGCGGCGAGCCCGAAGAGATCTTCGGCCGCGAAGCTCCGCTTGTTGTCGAGGTCGGATCGGGGCAAGGCCACCAGATCCTGCATGCAGCAGAAGCCCACCCCGAGAAGAACTTTCTGGCCGTCGAGGTGTTTCGTGCGGGGCTCGCCCGAACCGTGTTGCGAGCAAAGGAAGCAGGGCTTGAGAATCTTAGGCTCGCAGAGGTGAACGCACCCGAGCTGCTCGAAACGTTTCTTCCTGAAGGCTCGGTATCTGAGATCTGGGTCTTTTTCCCAGACCCTTGGAAGAAGACGCGCCATCACAAGCGCAGGCTCATCAACGAAGACTTCGCGAGAATCGCCAGCCGCGCTCTTGCTCCGGGCGGTGTGCTGAGGCTCGGTACCGACTGGGAGGAATACGCCGAGCATATGCGCGACGTGCTCGACGCTGCCCCAGACTTTGTGCGCGACTTCGACGCAGACTGGGCGGAGCGTTTTGATGGGCGAGTGCTCACCGCGTTCGAGAACAAGGGTATTGCGAAAGGTCGTGCGATCCGCGACCTCGCTTACCGACGCAAGTAGAGGGCGGCCGTGTCACAACGTATAGCTTCGCGTCAGCGAATCACACGCCTCGTTGTCGGCGAACGGCGCACGCAGCGCGCAGACTTCGTTGCGGGCGAGGAGCCGCTCGAGATTCGAGTGGGTGGATCGCCGCTCGCGGTGACCATGCGCACGCCGGGCAACGATGTTGAGCTTGCAGCTGGCTTTTTGGTGTCCGAAGGTGTGATTGGTGCTCCGGGAGAGCTAGCCTCAGCGATCCACTGCGCGAGTACGAATGACGGCGAAGCAAATACCTACAATGTGCTCGATCTCACCCTCGCCCCGGGAGTTACCCCACCGGATCCGAGTCTCGAGCGAAACTTCTACACGACGAGCTCGTGCGGCGTCTGTGGGAAGGCCAGTATCGACGCGGTTCGCACGACGTCGCGATTTGAGGTGCACGAGGATCCCCTCGTCATTGAAGCGAGCGTGCTCGCGAGGCTCCCTGAGACCCTGCGCGAGGGTCAGGCCGTGTTCGACCGAACCGGAGGACTGCATGCGGCGGCGCTTTTCGATGCAGGGACGGGGGAGATGCTCGTGTTGCGCGAAGACGTGGGGCGGCACAATGCGGTCGACAAAGTTGTCGGGTGGGCACTCGAACACGGCGAACTGCCGGCGAGAGGCCGCGTGCTCATGGTGTCGGGGCGCGCGAGCTTCGAACTCACGCAGAAGGCGCTGATGGCAGGGATCCCGATGCTCGCCGCGGTGTCGGCACCGTCGTCACTCGCGGTGCAACTCGCGCGCGAATCAGGGCTCGCGCTCGTGGGGTTCCTGCGGCACCCCTCGATGACGATCTACAGCCGCGATGACCGGATCATTGACTCGACGCTTCAAACCGCACCATAACCGCCTTGAAGCCCGGGGTATTGGACTCGCGTGCCACGAGCTCGCGGTGCACGAGCGGATTTGCTTCGGGATAGTACGCTGCGACGCACCCGCGCGCTGTCGGATATGCGACGAGACGGAACTTGTCAGCGCGACGCTCTTCGCCCCTGAACACTGACACGACGTCGACGATGTCTCCATCGGCGAACCCGGATTCGCGCAAATCCTCTGGATGGATGAGGATCACTCTGCGGCCGTTCTTGATGCCGCGATACCGGTCATCGAGCCCGTAGAACGTGGTGTTATATTGATCGTGTGAACGCAGCGTTTGCAGCACGAGGTGGCCAGCGGGTGGAGTGAGGTACTCGAGCTCGCGCACCGAGAACTGGGCCTTGCCCTGAACGGTCGCGAAGCTCCGGCGGTCGCGAGGCGGATTCGGGAGTACGAAACCGAACTCGGTGCGCACGCGGGTATTGAAATCCTCTGTGCCGGGAATCACGCGCGAGCAGTGGTCGCGGATCACATCGTAGTCATCAGCCATCGCCTTCCAATCGATGACGTGATCTGGGCCGAAGATCGCGTTTGCCATGCGTGCGACGATAACCGGTTCCGCGAGGAGGTGGTCAGATATCGGCTTCAAGCGACCCTGTGTGCGACTCACTACCGACATCGAGTTCTCTACCGAGAGAAACTGAGCGCCGCCGGGGTGCTTGTCGTCGACGTCGGTGCGCCCGAGCGTCGGAAGAATGATCGAGGTCTTACCGTGCACCACATGCGAGCGGTTTGGCTTCGTCGAGATGTGCACCGTGAGCCCGGTGTTCTTGAGGCCCGCCTCCATGACGGCGGTGTCTGAGTTCGCGAGGGCAAGATTGCCTCCGAGCGATACGAACACGTCGACGTCACCGCGGTGCATGGCCTCCATCGCCTCAGTCGAGTCGTAGCCATGGTGCCGCGGCGACTCGATCCCGAATTCCGCATCAATTCGAGCGAGCATATCCTCGGTCGGCTTCTCCCAAATGCCGAATGTGCGGTCTCCCTGCACGTTCGAATGGCCGCGAACCGGGCACGCGCCGGCTCCCGGCTTCCCAAAGTTTCCCTGCAGCAGCAGGAGATTCACGATCTCTCGAATAGTGTCGACCGAGTGCGGTTGCTGGGTAATGCCGAGTGCCCAGCAGAAAATGGTCGCCTTTGAGGCGGCGAGTAAATCGGCAATGTGCTCAATCTCTCCGCGCTCGAGACCCGTTGCGGTGTGGATCTCATCCCAGTCGAGGTTCGCCCGAGCGGCGGCGTAGGCTTCAAAGCCCTCGGTTGACGATGCGACGAAGTCGCGATCCACCACTGAGCCTGGGGCCTCAGCCTCTTTCTGCAACAGCAGGTGCCCGAGCGCTTGGAAGAGCGCCTGGTCACCGCCCACCTTGATCTGAAGAAACTCGTCGCTTGTGCGTTCGCCTTCTCCGATCAGCCCCTTCGGGGTCTGCGGATCCTTGAAGCGGAGCAGACCGGCCTCGGGCAACGGATTCACCGCGATGACCTTGCCGCCGTTCTTGCGGCACTCAACGAGGGAGCCGAGCATGCGCGGGTGGTTCGTGCCCGGGTTCTGCCCGACGACGAAAATGAGCTCGGCCTGTTCGAGATCCTCAAGCGAGACCGTGCCTTTTCCGATGCCGATCGTCGGATTCAGAGCCGTGCCCGATGACTCGTGGCACATGTTCGAGCAGTCGGGGAGGTTATTGGTACCGAGTGAGCGGGCAAGCAACTGGTACATGAATGCTGTCTCATTGGGTGTGCGACCCGACGTGTAGAAGGTGCAGCGATCGGCCGTCGTAGCGCGAACGTGCTCTGCAATGGTGGAGAACGCCTCATCCCAGGAGACGGGCGAATAGTGGGTCTCGCCCTCGCGAATGATCATCGGGTGGGTGATGCGCCCTGACTGGCCGAGCCAATACTCGGTCTTTCCCTCAAGCACTGAGATCGGGTGGGCGGCCCACCACTCCGGAGTGGCCACACGGAGCGTGTTTTCCTCGGCAAGCGCCTTCGCCCCGTTCTCACAGAACTCCACCTTCTTGCGGTCGCCCGTGATCGACTCCGGCCAGGCGCAGCCCGGGCAATCCACGCCATCTGGCTGGTTGACGCGGAACATTGAGCGCACCGTGCGGCTCACTCCGCCCTGCTGCAGTCCCCGCTCAAACGCGACACCAACAGCCGTAAGGCCCGCCGCTGCTGTCTTCGGCCGTGAAACCTCAAGATCGGATTCGTCGATATCGTGAAGTTCAGCTACATGCCCGTGTGTTTCTGACACCTGTGTCCACCCTTTTTCCGAAAGCCTGTGCCCAGGATACCCCGCCGTATTCGCGAGGACCGACACCCACGAACGTGCGAACGACACGCGCGACACGCCCGGGTTGCATCGATGGATTCGCTGTGTCAAAATAGACAGGTTCAGTACTCCGTGCATGCGGATCACTACCAGGCTGTGCATTGTCACTCGGGTTTCGAGCAGATGAGGCCGCAGGTAGCGAACACATCCCGCACGCCAGTTGGCGGCCAGACATGCGTCCGGCCGTTTTTGTGTGTGTAGGAATTGACAGGTGAACAGAGACCCAGCACATGGCGCCGAGAGGTGCCGTACTGCCAGGGCGCTGATACGCAACAAGACGTCCAATGCGTCGGTCACAAACCGGCGGGATGACGCAAGAGAAAGTAGAGAGTCACATGGCGGGACAGAAAATCCGCATCCGACTGAAGTCATATGACCACGAGGTCATTGACAACTCGGCACGCAAGATCGTCGACACGGTCACCCGCGCGGGTGCAACCGTAATCGGCCCCGTGCCACTCCCCACGGAGAAGAACGTGATCGCAGTGATCCGTTCACCACACAAGTACAAGGACAGCCGCGAGCACTTCGAGAAGCGCACGCACAAGCGTCTCATCGACATTGTTGACCCCACGCCGAAGGCCGTCGACTCGCTCATGCGTCTCGACCTGCCGGCCGACGTCAACATCGAGATCAAGCTGTAAGGGGGTCTCGAAAATGGCACACGCAGAACGCAACGTCAAGGGACTGCTCGGCACGAAGCTCGGCATGACCCAGGTTTGGGACGAGAACGGCAAGGTCGTTCCCGTCACCGTCATCGAGGTGGCCCCCAACGTGGTCACCCAGATCCGCACCCCCGAGGTCGACGGCTACAGCGCCGTGCAGATCGCCGCGGGCGCTATCGACCCCCGCAAGGTCAACAAGCCTTCCGCTGGCCACTTCGAAAAGGCAGGGGTCACCCCTCGCCGTCACCTCACCGAGGTTCGCACCGCAGACGCTGCGGAGTACAGCCTTGGCCAGGAGCTCACCATCGAAGGCACCTTCGAAGCCGGTCAGAAGATCGACGTCGTCGGAACCTCGAAGGGCAAGGGCTTCGCGGGCACCATGAAGCGTCACAACTTCAAGGGCGTCTCCGCATCGCACGGTGCACACCGTAACCACCGCAAGCCGGGTTCGATCGGCGGCGCAGCGACCCCAGGTCGTGTGTTCCGTGGTCACAAGATGGCCGGCCGTATGGGCGGCGATCGAGTAACCGTACAGAACCTCGTTGTGCAGGCAATCGACGCAGAGAAGGGCCTCATCCTCGTCAAGGGTGCGGTTCCCGGCGCTCGCGGTCGTCTCGTATTCGTTCGCAACGCAGTGAAGGGGGCGTAGTTCATGGCTA
>JBEBUJ010000011.1:0-45234 GCA_040393365.1 Leucobacter denitrificans | reverse complement strand
AGCGTGGATCTCGTCGTCGACGAGGTGGTGGAGCTTCAGGATGTACATGTAGCCGACTGAGATCGGGTACGGGTACGGTTCGCCCGAGCGGCCGTCAAAGAGACGTGTCTTACCAGTCGAGTCGATGAGGCGCTCACCGTCGCGGTTCACGAGGGTCGAATCGAGGAGACCTGCAATCTCTTCCTCGGTCGCGCCGTCGAACACTGGGGTTGCAACCTTCGTGTTCGGGGCGGCTTCGAGAGCTGCCTCTGCGAGCTTGGCTGCCCACTCCGGCGATCCGTCAATCTTCCAGCCCTGCTTCGCGATCCACCCGAGGTGGATCTCGAGCACCTGACCGAAGTTCATTCGGCCCGGGATACCGAGCGGGTTGAGGATGACATCTACAGGCGTACCGTCTGCAAGGAACGGCATGTCTTCGACCGGAAGGATCTTCGAGATGACGCCCTTGTTGCCGTGGCGGCCAGCGAGCTTGTCACCCTCGGTGATCTTACGCTTCTGGGCGATGTAGACGACGACGCGCTGGTTCACACCCGAGCCCAGGTCATCGTCATTGCCGCTCTCTGCGTCGAACACCTTGACCGAAGTCACGGTACCTGCGACACCGTGCGGAACCTTGAGCGAGGTGTCGCGAACTTCGCGGCTCTTCTCGTTGAAGATCGCGCGGAGCAGGCGCTCCTCAGCCGACAGCTCGGTCTCACCCTTTGGCGTGACCTTGCCAACGAGGATGTCGCCCGGGTTGACCTCGGCGCCGATGCGGATGATGCCGCGCTCGTCGAGATCCTTCAGGGCCTCCATGCTTGCGTTCGGGAGATCGCGGGTGATCTCTTCCTTACCAAGCTTGGTGTCGCGCGCGTCGACGTCGTACTCTTCGATGTGGATCGACGACAGCGTGTCGTCCTTCACCAGATTCTGGCTCAGGATGATCGCGTCCTCGTAGTTGTGACCCTCCCACGACATGAACGCCACGAGGAGGTTCTTGCCGAGTGCGAGCTCACCGTTCTCAGTCGCGGGGCCGTCAGCGATGACCTCGCCAGCCTCGATGCGCTCGCCCGCCTTCACGATGACGCGGTGGTTGTAGTTCGTGCCCTGGTTCGAGCGATCAAACTTGCGCATGTAGTAGCTCTTGGTGCCACCCTCGTCCTGCTGAATCGTGACGAAGTCAGCGGAAACCTCGGAGATGACGCCAGCCTTCTCGGCGACGATAACGTCACCCGCGTCGATGGCCGCGTAGCCCTCCATACCGGTACCGACGATCGGCGACTCGCTGCGGAGCAGCGGGACAGCCTGACGCTGCATGTTCGCGCCCATGAGTGCGCGGTTCGCATCGTCGTGCTCGAGGAACGGAATAAGCGACGTTGCAACCGACACCATCTGGCGCGGCGAGACATCCATGTACTGCACGGTGTTTGCATCGACAAGCTGCACCTCGGAACCACGTGGGCGCGCGAGGACCTGCTTCTCGGAGAACTTGCCATCCTTGCTGACCGGAGCGCCAGCCTGGGCGATGAGGAACTCGTCCTCTTCGTGTGCGGTGAGGTAGTCGACCTGATCGGTCACCTTGCCGTCAACGATGCGGCGGTACGGTGTCTCGATGAACCCGAACGCGTTGATACGCGCGAACGTCGCGAGAGCACCGATGAGGCCAATGTTTGGGCCTTCCGGGGTCTCAATCGGGCACATACGGCCGTAGTGCGACGGGTGAACGTCACGAACCTCGACGCCAGCGCGGTCACGCGACAGACCGCCAGGGCCGAGGGCCGAAAGACGGCGCTTGTTCGTGAGACCGGCAAGCGGGTTGTTCTGATCCATGAACTGCGACAGCTGCGAAGTTCCGAAGAACTCCTTGATCGCTGCGAGCACAGGGCGCGTGTTGATCAGGGTGTTCGGGGTAATCGCCTCGATGTCCTGAGTGGTCATGCGCTCGCGCACGACGCGCTCCATGCGGCTCAGGCCGGTGCGCACCTGGTTCTGGATCAGCTCGCCAACCGCGCGAATGCGACGGTTGCCGAAGTGGTCAATGTCGTCGGTGTCGAGGCGAAGCTCGATCTCCTTGCCGTCGCGCACACCCGGAAGGGTCTCGGTACCTGCGTGCAGGCCGACGAGGTACTTGATCGTCGAGACAATGTCTTCGAGCGAGAGCACCGAGTCGGTGATTGGCGCGTCAAGGCCAAGCTTGCGGTTGATCTTGTAACGACCCACCTTCGCAAGGTCGTAGCGCTTCGGGTTGAAGTAGCTGTTGTCGATGAGCGCGCGTGCTGCCTCGATCGCAACCTGCTCGCCCGGGCGCTGCTTGCGGTAGATGTCCTTCAGCGCCTCTTCTTGAAGGTTAACGCCGTCTTTCTCGACGATGCCATCTTTTTCAAGGGTGAGGGTGATCGACTCGTACCCTGCGAACTCTTCGAGAATCTCGGAGGTGGTCATGCCGAGTGCCTTGAGGAAGACGGTCACCGACTGCTTACGCTTGCGGTCGATGCGAACACCAACCTGATCGCGCTTGTCGATTTCGAACTCGAGCCATGCGCCGCGGCTCGGGATCACGCGAGCGGTGAAGACGTCCTTATCCGAGGTCTTCTCCTGTGCGCGCTCAAAGTAGACGCCGGGGCTACGAACGAGCTGCGAAACGATGACGCGCTCGGTACCGTTGATGATGAAGGTGCCCTTGTCGGTCATGATGGGGAAATCTCCCATGTAGACCGTCTGGCTCTTCAGAACCTGTGTCTCGGTGTTGTAGAACGCCGCCTCGACATAGAGCGGAGCCGAGTAGGTCTTACCGCGCTCCTTGCACTCTTCGATCGAGAACTTCTGTTCGTCGAGGATCGGGTTCTCGAAGGACAGCTGCATGGTGCCAGCGTTGTCTTCGATCGGCGAGATCTCTTCGAAGATTTCTTCAAGGCCGCTCTTTAGCGCGATGTCATCGCGCCCCTGAGCCTGTGCCTCAGCGACGCGCTCTTTCCAAGCGTCGCTGCCGACGAGCCAGTCAAAGCTCTCGAGCTGCAGTGCCAAAAGGTTCGGCACCGACAGCGTGTCGGAAATCTTAGCGAAGGAGAGACGCTGGTGATCGCGACCGTTCTTCGGATTGTTGGTGGACGATGCGTTGCGCGCAGCAGCCAAGGAATTACCTCCGTGAGCCCCGTCGGGCTGTAGACCTGGTCTTGCAAAGAATTGCGTTAGGATCATCGAGCGGGGCGTATCTGCGCGTAAAGCGCCAGTCCCCAAGCCTTCCGCTATATGAAGGCACACTGGTGTCCGTAGTGCAACTATTCACTCTAGCAGCGGATATGCACCTTGTCTAGTGGCAAGCTTTTACTTTGCGCCCATCACATACGCGATGGTGTCTGCGACGCTGCCACGGCCGTAGTGTGAGAACTGAACCGCGGCAAAGCCATTGCCTGCACCGAACTCGGCCCAGCTACTCCCCCATTCGAGCTTGGTCTGCAACGGATGAGCGGACGTATCCACAAACGGGGATGCTACGGTCGCTGGGTCAACTGGCACTGCGACATCACCGAGTCCCTGACGGAAACGGAGAAGCCGCGCGGCAAAAAACGCCACATACTTCTGGGCGGCTTCCACGTCGGGGGTCCACATTTTCAGTGACGGTTCGCCCCGCACCGAGCGGCGGCCGACCTGTACGTCATGCTCGCGACCCAGGATGAGAAACCCGCGGGCATAGTCACCAATGATCATCTCGGCAGGATTCTGGGTGTTCAAGCGGGCTTGCCACCCGAGTTCGGCTATGAGCTTTTCAAGCGCAGGATCAAGAGACCACACGGAGCACCCCCGCATCGATGGCTTCGAACAGGCACATCTTCGCACCGTTGGCGCCGAGGATGACCGAGTAATAGGCCCCGCCCTCTTGGCCGAAGTCGGGAGCATTCTGCCCTACCTCGACCATCCAGTTCTCTGGCAGGAATCCGGTGAACTCCACGGTCAGGAGCTTCGCAATTGATTCGTTTGCATCGTCGGGAAGCTGGAGCCGCTGACTAAACGATCCACCAGTCATCGTAAGGAATTCGGAGAGTGGATCGCCGAGCACATCCTGCGTCGCGGGAAATGCTTTAAGAAGTTCAGCGATGTCGGTGAACTGCACTCGCCGACCGGGCAATGAGCCGTTGTTCGCCGCGGGAACGAGGTCGCCTTTGGCATCTAGATAGAGCGCGGCCCATTCATCGCGGGTCAGCGCTCGCGCAGTCTCAGACATTCACGTCACCCTTCACCCGTCCCGCACGCCAAGTATTCCATTGTTCGACTGTGAGTTGTTGCACCGCCCCTGGAGGGCGATCGTACCTCGGTCCCGGAGGCTGCCGGAATAGAGGTCGTCCATCTCGGTCTGCTAACGAGTTCTTAATCGTTTGATCACTCGAATTGAACACCCAGGCCCACTTCAGACCTTCCAACAATGAGTACGTATCAACTACTTCAGCCCAGAGACCATCACCCCAGGACCAACGAACGACCACACACTCGTTCTCATACTCGTTGAGTACACGACGCTCTTCATATGTAAATGTGAATGGTGCTTCCTCATACGGTGAGTGTCCGAGGTTGAGCTCCGCCCGACCGCTCAATATCCGGTAGGCAAACTGCACTACAAGCGCACGAACGCTATTCGTAACAAAAATCGGTCCGCCTTGGCCGCGCTCCGATTGAATGAGGGTGAAATTCCCCTCGTCATCGGTCGAAAGCTCATAGGCCACACCGCCTTCTACACGAAGTAGATACTGATCATCGGAGATTAGGTCCTCTAACGACCTAGAATTCGAAATGAGTTCTGGAAACTGCTGGAGATACTCCCAGAGTTGCCGAAGTCGCTGCTCGCGCACCGCCAGTCTCACCATCGACTCAATTGGAAGATGTCGCGAGCTTCAGGGGTATCCAGCCTCACGCCCTCGCCGTTCGCATCACGAATCACGAGCTGCAACCCCCCGCCGTCGAGACCGTATGCCTCTCCGATCATGCTGATCTCAAGCGTCCAGCCAGGAGGAAGCTGCGGGTTCTCGGCGAACTTCACGTCCCAGAGCTCTGTGGCACCCACCTGATTCGGCCCAAGCGCTCGGTCGCTAATCGATCCGCCGCCGATCCCGATGTATTCTCCACCACGGGAGCCGACACGGTCCATTGGGAGATCACCAAAGATTCTGCGGAACTCTCCTAGGTCAGAGAACTGCACACGTGTACCAATCACCGAACCCTGGTTCGGTGACCAGTGCATCGACCCAACACCACCCGGGTTATTGAGATCTGGCTTAATGTACCGAGACTCCCATTCCGATCTCGTCATCGGATTACCCGTCTCAGGGTGGTAACCAAACGGGGCACTCGGATCGCCGTCCAGCAGGAGGAACGAGTTACCTGGTTCGACAGCGGTGACCTGGGATATCCCCGTGCGTGGATCAGTGATCGTCTGCACGTCTGGCGCATACGCGTTGTCGAGGGTGCCAGACTCGGTCTTCACATCACCGTAGCCGGGTTCTGCCATTCCTGCATCTTGCACTCGGCGCCAGCCTGGTCCGCTCGGGTCAGTGCCCGCAATGATGGACTGACCCTCTGGGCTTGCCTCAACGAGTGCCGCCGGGTTGCGACGAATCTCGAGCGGCAACGTCGATTCAGGCTTGATTGCAGGTTGCGTTTCGGCCGGAGGAACCTCACCACTCGACTGAGGTGGCTGCTCGCCGGTATCGATCGGTGTCTCACCGTTGTCTGGGGTAGCGCCGTCGTCTGCGTTTGGAACGTCATCGCCCGCGGGAACGTCGTCACCTCCATCAGTCGGAGGAGTATCCGGATCGTTCACGTTCTCGGATGTGTTCGATGGACCGTCGGTACCGTCGAGGCCTTCTGCGCCGGAAACCTGATCGGGCCCGTCCGCATGCAGCAGGCCGTGACCCGCAGCGCCTGCACCACCGGCGCCGCCCGCGGCCCCCGTTGCGATCGGGGCACCACCCTGTGGCACGTCGTTCGCGAGTGAAGTCGGCACCTCGACATGGGTATCTGGAATTGTCGCGGCTTCTGCACCAGGGGTGCCACCAGCATCCACATCCGTTGCGGGGGCCGTCGCAGGAACTTCGGACTGCGTCGCGCCACCACCTGTTGGGGTGTCCTGCGGGAGTGAGGCCGGAACCTCGACGCTACTCTGTGGCACATCGGTACCACCCGCACCGCCGGAACCACCAGCATCTCCGGCGCCAGCGGTGCCGCTGCCCGAGCCTCCGCCAGCGGGAGCACCCGATCCACCATCGCCGCCGCCAGCAGGAGCGCCACCCGCAGGAGCACCGCCACCACCAGCAGGAGCAACGGCGCCACCAGCAGCTGGCGCGCCGCCGCTTGGCGCGCCAGTGTTCGTCGCCGTTCCGCCGGTCGACGGTGACCCGCCCGCGGTCGTTGTCACCGCGGTAGTACCACCGGTTGACGGAGCAGTGGAAGTGTTCGTCAGCGACACGTTGGGACTGAGTGACGGATTCTTGATCGACGTCAACCCGCCACCAGCGGCACCGCCAGCTGTGCCGACAAGCGCCGACATCAGAAGGTTGAAGTCTTGCCCCGTCACCTGCGAGGCGAGGAACTCGCCGCCCACGCCGCCGACACCACCGGTGACCGCGTCAACCGACGAACGCACCGTGATCCGTGTGCCGCGAGAGGCGATGTTGCCACCAATATGCGAAAACGGCCCGGCTACCCCGCCAGCAAAGGCCGACGATATCGCGGCACCCCCCAAGTCATTGAACGAGAAGTTGCCGAACGCGAGCGACGCTCCAGCGTTCGCGACCGTTCCAGACACCGTCGACTCAATCGCCTCGATCGCTGCTCTGCGCATGATCGCCATGAGACGCTTCGACGATTGCACGAGCGTCTTCAACTTATTCACCACGGCGAGCAGCTTCGGCACCCACCTCGCGATAGTCATGGCAGCCTTACCAGCAGCCGCCAACGCACCCGCGCCGAACGTGAAGAACGAAAGCGCGATACCGACACCGATATCGATTGCGATCTCTAGGGCGAGTTGCCCGAGCATCGAAAGCAACTCGCTGCGAATCGCTTCAACGTTGTTCGCGTATGCGGTACACCCGTCGCCGAGCGCCTGCGCATCATCCGCGAGATTCTGCACGAGCTCTACAAGCTTTGTCTGAACCGCCGCCACATCAGCCTGCTGCGGAAACTCGGCCGCGAGCGACGTCGGGATTGCGGCACCAATCTTCGACTTTGCAGACACCAGTTGCGATTGATACGTTGACCACGCTGATGCTGCCTGGTTCACTTTGCCGGTATCGGCAGTCGGAATCACAATCCCGGCGGTGTCTTTCAGAGTGTTTTCGATCCACTCCATGATTTCACCCTGCGGGGTGCCTCGTTGCTCGTCTCCAAGCGAGGTTCCCACAGTCGGGGGTGAACTCGAGATCTGTGACGGCGTCATCGATGCGAACTGGTTCGTTCCACCATCCGCACCCGTGAGCTCGATCGCACGATACCCAGCCGCGAGTCCAAGGAGATACCCCTCGAATACGGTGACCGCTTTCGCGAGCGTGATTCCCGACTTCATCATCGACTCCGCGGAGAGATCGTACCCACCGTCACCCTCGGGACCGAGCGCGAACTCTTCAGCGTTTGGGTCGATACCCGCCATGCCCTGGCACGACAACAGCGAGGAGCCCGCAGAAATCGTTGCGGTCTCGATGCTCTTCGCCGCCGCAGCTACCGAAGATGATTCAGAAGCGAACGAGGACGCATTTACACGCACTAGCACTCGAAAGTTCTCCCTCTATGCGCCCATCTGGGAGCGATATGTCGACCATTGCGAATCGAGTGTTTCAATTCCTTGTTCATACGCGGAAAGCACGGCCGCGGCGTGCGCCTGCAACTGCGCGGTCTCCTCGGTGAGGGATTGCGCCCCGGCAGACCAAGTTTCGAATGCAACGAGGAACCTTGAGAACGCCGGACCTTGCCACTCGGCCGGAAGCATGTAGGCAAAGGCCGAAGCCCCAGCGCGAAGTGCGTCCGCATACTCAATCATTGAGGTCAGTGATTCGTTCATGCTCTGCAGCGCTGCAACGTCTGCTGCCTGCTCACTCATACCGTCTCCCCCGCGGAAACAGGAGCCGACTGGGCGGTCGCAGAAGCAAGTGAAACCTTCTCGCCCTGACCGGCTTCGCCGCGACCCGTGCGTGCGGTCACTGATCCACCAACCACCGCGCCACCAACGTGCCGCTTCTCGGCAGTGCGCGCCCGCTCGAGGCCCGTATCAACTGCTTCATCGATATCTTCAGCGATCTCGACGAGCTCGACCTGGCTCTGCTTGCCCTGCAACATGCGGCCGCGCACCCCGGCTTCGAGCTGAGTATACGAGCCTTCGGCACCGGTCAGCTGCATCGAAAGAGTGGTGAGTGACATGCGCACGAGATCTGCCGTCTCTTGCCAGGCTGCGAATCGCTCGGCAAACGCGAGCTGATCTTCACCCTCCCAGGACACACCCGAAACTGCGTTGACCTTGGAGGTCACAGAAGCCACGTGTGCGTCGAACACTGCGAGTACGCCTTGTAGCTGAGCCGAGACTTCGCCGAGGCTCGCAGCGCGTACGCGAAACGTTGTCATGGTTCACTCCTTCCGGGATCGATCTGGACGCGGAGCCTCACAAGGCCCGAATCAGAGAATTAACCCTGGAACGTCGAAGAGATCTGGTTCTCAGAATCCTCGTACGAAAGCGAAGCCTGGTTCAAGAGTTCGCTGATTCCCTGGAGCGACTCCTTGAGCTGGATCGCTGCCTGGTCCCACTGGCCATAAAGTTCGTTAAACGACTGCGAGGCTGCGCCCGACCAGTCACCGCCGACCAGTCCGTCAACCAGCGACTTCAGGTTCGAAAGCTGCGATTCAATCGACTGTGACCCGCTTGAGAGCTGGCCCGCAACGCCTGAAAGCGACTCGGAAGTAACACGAATATCAGCCACGGTGGGCCCCTCTCGACGAAGATGTTCACACATAAAAAATTGCCGCATGGCAGCAATCACAACAAAAAGCTTATGTGTCCTCGAAGCGCGATGCCAAGTTTCTGTCAAAAAAGTTCAGCCCGAATTCACATCGAGACGATTGTCTGATGCCCCACGTAGACTTTGGTGCCATGAGCGAGGCCCACCTGTGAAGCTACCCGATCCCGTTACGTTGACTTCTGGCCGATCGGCGCATCTTGAGGAAGATCGCTGGGTTCCTGGGGCGATCCAACTCGTCGTAGACGGTACGCCACAGTCGCACGTGAACCTTCGCGATCCCTCCGAACTCTTCTTCGAGTATATGCGTCGCATAGGGCACGTCATTGACCTGTTTCGCACCCCAGGCGCTCCAATATCCGCGCTCCATTTGGGCGGCGGCGCATTCACCCTGCCTCGATACATTGAGGCGACGCGCCCGGGGAGCCGCCAGCAGGTTATCGAGCTCGAGAGCGCAATCGTCGATCTCGTGCGCGAGGTCGCTCCACTCCCCCGTCGTGCAAGTATTCGCGTGCGACATGGCGATGCTCGCGACATGCTCGGCAAGCTCCCCGCGGGAATGCACGGTGCGATGGACCTCGTCATCGTCGATATTTTTGCGGGATCACAAACGCCAGCGCACGTGTCGAGTGTTGAGTTCTACGAGCTCATCCGCCCGCTGCTCGCACCGGGTGGACTCGTTGTCGTGAATGCAGCCGATGGAAAAGGTCTCCCGTTTGTACGCGGCCAGGTCGCCACACTCGCCTCGCTGTTCTCAGACGTCACCGCGATCGCTGAACCGCAGGTGCTCAAGGGTCGGCGGTTCGGAAACGTCGTGATGCTTGCATCGCAGCCTGGCGGTGGAACGGCGAGTTCCGACCTCGACTGGCTCCCACGTCTTCTCGCTGGAGGCCCGCACCCGGCCCGGTTGCTCACCGGACGAGAGCTCACCGACCTTATCGGCACGACAAAGCCCGTCACCGACGTCACTGCGAAAGATTCCCCCGCTCCGACTCCCGGAATTTTCGGGAGGGAGGATTGAGCGAGCTGAGTCGTGTTGAGGTCTGGGCTGGGGCTCTGATCCGCCTGCACCTCGACCCAGCATTTGGCAAGGGAGTATGGAGCTTCGGATTCGATCGAGCGAAGCGCCGCGCGGGCCTGTGCAACTACACCGACCGCCGAATCTCAGTGTCTCGTTACCTCGCGGCCGAGTTCGATGACGACGAGAATCACCAAACACTCCTCCACGAGGTCGCGCACGCGCTCGCGGGGCCAAGCGCTGGTCATGGTCCCGAGTGGCAGCGGATCGCACAGGGACTCGGTTACGTCGGTGGACGCACACACTCAGGCGATATCTCGCACGAGCAGGCCCCATGGGTGGGCCTCTGCCCAGGTGGCCACACTCACTATCGTTTCCGCCGGCCATCACGCCCGAGCTCGTGCACCACGTGTGAGCGCGGGGCCTTCAACGATGCGCATCTCATCAAGTGGCAACGACGAATCGTCGCAAATTAACAGCCGACTGTACCGAGTACCTGTCTCAAGAGCGCTCCACGACCGCCAGAAAGCTGCGAGAGCATGTCGTCGGCGAGGGCATCTTCGGGACTCATCCAGGTCACCTCAAGCGCGTCTTGTCGAGGGTTGCAGCTCCCGGTCACCGGCACTACATACACGAGGGAGACCGCGTGCTGTCGTTCGTCGACGAACTGTGAGATGCCGGGCATAGGAAAATACTCTGCGACCTGCGCGGGCAGCAGCGTTGACGGCATCTGCGGGAACGCCATCGGCCCGAGGTCGTTCTCAAGATGCCGAAACAGCGCCTCACGCACTGGCTCTCCAAAGCGAACGCGTCCAGACACGAACGCCCGGGTCAGGTGCCCCTCGGCTGTGCTGCGAAGCAGCAGCCCCACATCAGTCACTTTTCCGAGCCCGTCAACTCGAACCGGCACTGCCTCGACATAGAGCACTGGCACCCTCGAGCGAACAAAATTGAGTTCTTCGTCATTCAGCCACGCCGGGTTGCCTGCTGGAGTCGGGCGGTCCTCCGGGCCTTCCGATTCAGGCAGGTCTGCGGTTCCGATCACCATGCCATCATTCTGCCACCGACGATACGATAATCCCATGCGCAATCGCGGACAGACCCTGACCAAGCGAAAGTTTTCAGGGAGTGCGCTCCTTCCCCTAGTGATGCTGAGCACCGCAGGACTCCTGTTCGGAGTGGTCGGCTGCGCCGCAGAAGCACCAGAGCCGACGCCGAAACCCACGGCGACCGCGAAGCCGAGTCCGTCTCCAACTCCGACCGAAATGGCAGAGCCTGAACCGCCCGCATTTGATACGAGCGCCTATTCAATTGATGACCCGACGTCGATTTGGGTGGTTGTGAATAAGTTGCGTCCGCTCAATCCCCCGAGCTACGCGCCCGCAGACCTCGTGTACCCACAGGTTGACAATACGAACGGGCAGCCACTCCGAGAGGTCGCTTCGCAGGCCACTGAGCAAATGGTCACGGCAGCCGCCGCTGAGGGGCTCTACCTGCGAATCGCAAGCGCGTACCGCAGCTATGACACCCAAGTGAGCGTCTATGGCAGCTTCGTCACGAATCAGGGACAGGCGTTCGCGGATACGACCTCTGCCCGTCCCGGCCATTCTGAGCACCAAACAGGACTCACCGCCGACTTCGATGCAGCTGATGGATGCACCCTCGACAGCTGCTTTGCGAGCACGCCCTCTGGCCTGTGGCTCCACGAGCGTGCCGCCGAGTTCGGGTTTATCGAGCGCTATCCCGCAGGAAAGGAATCGGTCACAGGCTACATGGCAGAGCCCTGGCACTATCGGTACGTTGGCATCGAGCTGGCGCAAGAAATGCGCGACAGGGGTGTGCTGACACTCGAGGAGTTCTTCGGTCTTCCGCCCGCCCCTGACTACGCGGGTTAACGCTAGGCTCCTATCGTGGATCCACGCTCACTCGCAGCCGCTGCCAGGCCCGGGCCGGTGTACGTCATTGGTCGGGCCCTCTTGATTCCGCTCTTGTGGATCAGATTCCGACCGCGTATTACCGGTGGACACCACGTTCCGAACCAGGGTCCCGTGCTGCTCGCAAGTAACCATCTTTCCGGACTCGATACGATCCTCATCCCCTCGTTCGCGCCGAGGAAGGTGCAGTTTCTCGCAAAGGCGTCGCTCTTCGGGAGCCGCTTCGGCCACTGGTTCTTCACGAGCATCGGCGCGGTGCCGGTCCACCGAGAGGCATCCTCAGCTGCGCAGTCGGCTCTCGAGTTGGGTCGCGATGTGCTCGCTGCGGGGAATGTGTTTGCGGTCTTCCCCGAGGGGAGCCGCTCTCGCGACGGCAGGCTGTATCGCGGTCGAAGCGGTGCTGCGTGGCTCGCGCTCGAGACGGGCGCAACCGTCGTGCCCGTCGGGCTCGTGGGAACGAATCGCAGGCTCAAAGACCCAGAAACAGGGAGGGCCCGGCGAGTGGCGATCCGCTTCGGAGAGCCGCTCGATCTGAGCGACCTCGCCTCGCTTCCGGCCGGCCGCGCTCGCCGAGAGGCGACCGAGCGGATCATGGCAGCGATCCACGCGCTCACCGGGCAGGAACGGGCCGACACCTATGCCGAAGGTGGCCGCGGGGCTTAGCATGGCGGCATGGAAATCAATGCCGATCTCATCATCGTGGGAGCGGGGCTCTCTGGCCTGGTAGCCGCTCGCGAGGCCTACCTTGCAGGGCTCACCACCATCATCGTGGATCAAGAGGGTCCGCAAAATCTCGGCGGTCAGGCCTGGTGGTCGTTCGGCGGCCTCTTCCTCGTCGACTCACCCGAGCAGCGCCGGTTTGGGGTGAGAGACTCGTTCGAACTCGCGTGGCAAGACTGGCAGGGCAGTGCGCAGTGGGATCGAGTTGACGGCGACGTGGCGGGCGACGGACTCGGCGAAGACGGGTGGGCTGCACGGTGGGGCCGCGCGTACGTTGAGTGGGCCGCGGGTGAGAAACGTGAGTGGATCCGCGAGCTCGGTATCGACCTCACCCCGGTCGTCGGGTGGGCGGAACGCGGTGCACTGTCGGCCTCAGGACACGGAAACTCTGTGCCGCGATTCCACATTCCCTGGGGCACCGGTACGGGAGTTGTCGCGCCATTCATCGAGTCGGCGAAGGAGGCCGCGAGTGTCGGGCTGACGCGTTTCATGCACCGTCACCGAGTGGATGAACTCATCGCCCAGAACGGTTCGATCGTCGGAGTGCGAGGTGTGCGCCTCGCCGCTGACGACAGTCCTCGAGCGGTCGCCTCGAACCGCGATGTCATTGGCGACTTTGAGTTTCGCGCTGGTGCGGTGATTGTTGCTAGCGGCGGCATCGGTGGGAATCATGACCTGGTGCGCAAGTACTGGCCTGAACGGCTCGGAACCGCTCCCAAAGACTTGGTGACGGGAGTTCCTGCGTACGTTGATGGTCGGATGATCGGGATCGCGAGTGATGCCGGGGCTCGGCTCGTCAACCAAGACCGGATGTGGCACTATACCGAAGGCATCAAGAACTGGTACCCCGTGTGGCCGGGGCACGCGATTCGCATTCTGCCTGGCCCCTCACCGCTCTGGCTTGACGCGCTCGGCAGACGACTCCCACTTCCAGGGCTGCCCGGGCACGACACACTCGGCACGCTGAGGCTACTGCGCACCCTTCCAGGGCTCTCCGAGCATTCACACTCGTGGTTTATCGTCACACGCAGAATTGCCGCAAAAGAACTCGCGCTCTCTGGATCGGAGCAGAATCCAGATCTCACCGGGCGAGATCGCAAGCTTCTTCTGAAGACCCGCCTGGGAAAGGGCGCACCGGGGCCGGTCCAGGCGTTCATCGATCGCGGAGAGGACTTTGTTGTCGCCGATACTGTGTCAGAACTCGTCGCGAAGATGAACGCGCTCACCGACGAACCGCTGCTCGACGTCACGACAGTCGAACAGGTGGTGCGCGCCCGAGACGCGGAGTTCGATAACCCGTTCTCGAAGGACGCGCAGGCGATGAGCGTGCACAATTCCCGCCGCTACCTGGGTGACAAGCTGACCCGCACCGCGAAACCGCATCGGTTGCAGGACCGGGATGCCGGCCCGCTCATCGCTATCAAGCTACATGTGCTCACCCGCAAGACGCTCGGCGGCATTCACACAGATCTTGAGTCGAGAGCGCTCGATCAGTCTGGTGCGCCGATTCCTGGCCTCTACGCCGTTGGCGAGGCAGCCGGGTTTGGCGGCGGAGGTGTCCACGGGTACAACGCGCTCGAAGGTACGTTCCTCGGCGGTTGCCTGTTTTCGGGGCGAGCTGCGGGCCGCTCAGTCGCAGCCGGTTAGACGGCTAGCGAGCTACTCCATGTAATAGCACTCGTCGAGCTGTTCTCCGTGAGCCTGCGCCCAGACTTCGGTCTGATCGAGGAACTCTGAGTACTCCTCATCAGTCATGTTCTCGAAGTCGAGTTCAAACGAGTCCAACTGTGATTCGATGAGTGCGGCGAACTCTGGATCGTCGGTGACCGCGAGCAGTTCCTCATAGTAGGCATACTCGTCGTCATAACTCAGGTCGTAGTTATCGAGTGCGGTGCAGAAGGCATCCTTCTCGGTTCCAGACCACGGCATGTCCTGCAGTTCAGAATCCTCGCCAAAGTACGGCTCATCAAGCTGCTCGAGCTGGTCGATCGTTCCCGAGATGTTCTGTGAGGCAAGCGAGCCGAAGATGCCAAAGAAAACTATCGCGAAAATGATTGCCAGCAGTTCACCCGCGAGACGCACATAACCGATAATGGTTCCCGCAAGCGCGAGACCACGGCCGCTCTCCCCTGTGCGCTTGATCTGGCTGAGGGCAATGTGCCCGAAAATAATGCCGACAATGCTCAAGAAGAAGGCGCCAATGAGCGAAATGATCGCGAAGACATTTGTCGGCGGCTTCGGCGCTGGCATCTGCGGTTGGAACTGCCCCTGCGGCGCAGGTTGGTACGTCGGCGGTACCGGCTGGTACTGATTGTTCTGCGGCTGCTGTGGCTGATACCCGTGGGGAGGCTGCTGAGTCATGTTCTCAATGCTAGTAGAGGACGCCCGCACCTTAGTTCACACCAGGTGAACATAGCAAGGAGGTTGTCGGTAACGACGTGAGCAGGCTTACTGGATTGAGTTTGACAGCCAACAGAGGAGAACATCGTGACTCAAATCATAGAAACAATCGACGTCGAGGTTCCGGTAACCACGGCCTACAATCAGTGGACGCAGTTCGAGGACTTTCCGCGGCTGCTGAGCTTTGTGAAGTCGGTCGATCAATTGGACGACACAACCCTTCGATGGACAGTGAAGGTCGGCGGGGAGGAACGTGTCTTTGACGCTAAGATCACCGAGCAGCATCCCGACGAGCGGATTGCATGGACCAGCATCGGCGGCGATGAGAATCATGCGGGAGCCGTGACCTTTCACAAACTTACCGACATGTCTTCACGCGTGACAGTGCAGATCGACTGGGAACCGGAGGGAATGAAGGACAAGCTTGGCGCTGCGTTAGGGTTCGATAATCGCGCGATCAAAATGGATCTTGAGAACTTCAAGGAGTTCATCGAGGATCGCGGATCCGAGACCGGGGCTTGGAGAGGAGAGGTGGATTGAACCTCGAATCTATTCCTTCGTGACGACACTTATCGTGCCGTTGGGTTCGACGCGGGCTATATGCACCTGTTCGATGTCTTCGATGCCTTGCTGCCGAAGTTGGGACCTAATCTCGCCCATGGTGAGAAGTTCTCGTCGCGCAGTATGGCGGTTAACTTGACCATTTGAGATGAGTGGCCTCGGCGAAGGTTTCAGTATTCGGGAGGCCCACTTCCAACGGAAGCCGATGGCGTCGAGGGCGACGCTCCAAAGCACGATTGTGACGACAATGATCAGGCTGTCGAAGATGGAGTGGGCTTCTCCACCAATGCCGACGCTCGCCGCTTCCGAAATGATGAGAACCAGGATGAGGTCGGTCATGTTCAGTTCGCCGGATTCTCGGCGGCCTGCTACTCGCATGATGGCGAACACTGCAAGGTAAAGGACAGTGCCTCTTATGAGCAGTTCCCATATTGACGTACTCGGCATAAAGATTGTGGGCCAGTCCACGGTTCCTCCGTTTGTTTGAGCGGCTAGTTCATCACCATAACGGAGAACAGTGTTCTGGTCCGGCAAGTCATGTGGTGGGGTTATTCGATGGCTGGGAGACGCAATCACCTGCTGCTAGTAGAGCAAGAACTGTGCTGTTTCCTTGCTTTCGGATCCACCAGCTGAAACAGTCAGGTGGTAGGAAGCGCCTCCGGCGACGACAGCGTCTCGCGTGATGTCACAGGTTTCGGCGCTTGAACGGGTGCGATCCCAAGATACTGACTCAGTTTCGAGCTTCTCATCCGCGTCAAGAATCACCGGCAGGCTGTCACGGGAGGTTTGGCAGTCAGTGGATCGCCACACCTCGTCGCTACCGCTCGAGACAGCAAATGTCATTCCCGCTGTGCCCAAATCTGCGATGCACGACTCGGTTCCCGAGTTCGTGACAGTGAGCGAGAACTCGGGATTCTCACCGGGCCCGTAGGAGGGCTGACTGGTGACCGCTACGACGTCGAGATCTCCTGGCTGACACGCAGGAGTCTCCGGGGTTTCCTCCGAGTTTACGGGTTCAGTATCCTCAGTGAGATCACTCGGAACTTCGACAGTCTCTACGTCTTTCGCGCCACCGCTCGAACCGGGGCGAACAATGATCAGCACAACCGCGGCGACGACTGCCACGAGGGCGAGCAGCACCACGATCCGCCTGCGCACATACACGCTTCGATCTTTAGCGGGAGCCATGGCCTCAGCGTACCCCCGCGGGTCGCCTACAGGCGCTTCAACATGCGGGTGTTGCCAAGCGTGTTCGGCTTGACTCTCGCGAGGTCAAGAAACTCTGCGATGCCTTCGTCTTGCGAGCGCAAGAGTTCGGAATACACCTCAGCTGCGACAAGTTCGGTGTTCTCGCCCACGGCCTCGAACCCGTTTCTTCCGAAGAACTCAGTCTCAAACGTCAAACAGAAGAGCTGTTGAAGCCCGAGCTCTCGCGCCCGCTCCTCGAGCACCTTCAGAATCGCGTGCCCAACACCCTTGCCAAGATGTTCCTGCGAAACCCCGAGCGTGCGAACCTCACCTAGGTGCTCCCACATGACGTGCAGCGCACCATACCCGATCACTTGGTCACGTGAATCGACCGCGACGGTGAACTCGGGTACTGCCCCGTACAATTCGACGAGGTCTTTACCGAGCAGGATTCGCTGGGCGACGAGTGGCTCCATGAGTTTCACAATGTGTGCAACATCGAGAGTTTTCGCGGGTCTGATGCGCACGCCCTCATGGGGCTCACTCGTCGTCATAGTGCGAGTCTAGTGGCTCCTACTCCCCTGCTCCGGGCGTGAGCCCAGTGGCTGCGGCTGCCGCTGCGGCCGAGGCCGAAGCCTCGCCGTGAGCCTTGTCCTTCCCACCCTTGGTTTCGAAGGTGAACTCCCCGTCTTTGAGGTCGACCACCACTGTGTCGCCAGCGAGTAGCTCGGCACCAAGGATGCGCTCCGAAAGACGATCCTCGATCTCACGCTGCATCGCACGGCGAAGCGGACGCGCACCGAGTGTGGGATCGTACCCAATCTCGGAGAGCCGCTCGCGAGCAGCCTGCGAGATTTCGATGTGCATGTCTCGGTCGAGCAGGCGATCCTTCAATTGCTTCACGAAGAGATCCACAATCTGCAGCAGCTCTTCCTTCGACAGCTGCGGGAAGACGATCGTGTCGTCGACACGGTTCAAGAACTCCGGCTTGAAGTGCTTCTTGAGCTCCTCATTCACCTTACCCTTCATCGTCTCGTAGCCGACCTGCGAGTCGCCCTCAACCTGGAACCCGACGGGGCCGCCAGCGATTGCTGACGAACCGAGGTTCGTGGTCATGATGATCACGGTGTTCTTGAAGTCGACGACGCGACCCTGACCGTCGGTCAGGCGCCCCTCTTCAAGTACCTGCAGCAGCGAGTTGAAGATGTCGGGGTGTGCCTTTTCGATCTCGTCGAAGAGCACGACCGAGAACGGACGACGGCGCACCTTCTCCGTGAGTTGGCCGCCCTCTTCGAAGCCGACAAACCCGGGAGGCGCACCGAAGAGGCGTGACACGGTGTGCTTTTCACCGTACTCTGACATGTCGAGCGAGATGAGCGCGTCTTCGTCGTCGAACAGGAACTCGGCGAGTGCCTTCGCGAGCTCGGTCTTGCCGACGCCGGTGGGGCCGGCAAAAATGAACGAGCCCGAGGGCCGCTTCGGATCTTTCAGGCCGGCGCGCTGGCGGCGAATCGTCTTCGCGAGCGCAGCGATTGCCTCATTCTGACCAATGACGCGCTGGTGCAGCGCCTCTTCCATGAAGCGAAGACGACTTGTCTCCTCCTCGGTGAGTTTAAAGACCGGAATACCGGTTGCCTGCGCAAGCACCTCAGCGATGAGTCCCTCATCGACTTCGGCATGCGTCGCGACATCACCTGCGCGCCACTGCTTTTCAAGGCGGAGGCGTTCGGCGATGAGCTTCTTCTCCTCGTCACGCTTGTTCGCGGCCTTCTCGAAGTCTTGAGCCTCAATCGCCTGCTCTTTGTCAGCGCGAACGACGGCAATCTTCTCGTCGAACTCACGCAGCTCGGGTGGGCTCGAGAGGATCGACAGGCGCAGCCGCGCACCCGCCTCATCGATCAGGTCGATCGCCTTGTCCGGCAGGTACCGATCCTGAACGTAGCGATCCGCGAGATTCACCGCGGCGACAATCGCGCCATCAGTGATCGACACCTTGTGGTGTGCCTCGTAACGGTCACGCAGCCCCTTGAGAATGTTGATCGAGTGCGGCAGCGACGGCTCGTTCACCATGATCGACTGGAAGCGGCGCTCAAGCGCTGCGTCCTTCTCGAAGTGCTTGCGGAACTCGTCGAGCGTCGTAGCACCGATGGTCTGCAGCTCGCCACGCGCAAGCATCGGCTTCAAGATGTTTGCCGCGTCAATCGCACCCTCTGCCGCGCCCGCTCCGACGAGCGTGTGGATCTCATCGATGAAGATGATGATGTCGCCGCGATTGCGGATTTCCTTGGTGACTTTCTTCAGGCGCTCCTCGAAGTCGCCACGGTAGCGGCTACCTGCGATCATCGACGAGAGGTCGAGAACGTAGACCTGCTTGTCTTTGAGCGTCTCGGGCACCTCGCCCTTCACGATCGCCTGCGCGAGGCCCTCGACGACCGCGGTCTTACCGACGCCCGGTTCACCAATGAGCACTGGGTTGTTCTTCGTGCGGCGCGAGAGAATCTGCATCACACGCTCGACCTCTTTCTCACGGCCGATGACGGGATCGAGCTTGCCCTCGCGCGCAGCCTGGGTGAGGTTGCGACCAAACTGGTCGAGCACCTGTGAACCCTTTGGTTCGTTGCCGGTCTCGGGCGCACCAATGGTCGCGCTCTCTTTGCCAGCTTGGTAACCGGAGAGCAGCTGGATCACGGCCTGGCGCACGCGGTTCAGGTCTGCACCAAGCTTCACGAGTACCTGCGCGGCAACGCCCTCGCCCTCGCGAATGAGGCCGAGCAGAATGTGCTCTGTGCCGATGTAGTTGTGGCCGAGCTGGAGCGACTCACGGAGGCTCAGCTCGAGCATCTTTTTCGCACGCGGCGTGAACGGAATGTGCCCCGATGGCGGCTGCTGGCCGGTGCCGATGATCTCGGTCACCTGTGCGCGCACCGCATCAAGCGAGATGTCGAGCTGCTCAAGCGCCTTGGCCGCAACGCCCTCACCCTCATGAATGAGGCCGAGCAGAATGTGCTCGGTGCCAATGTAGTTGTGGTTGAGCAACTTCGCCTCTTCTTGGGCGAGCACGATCACGCGCCTGGCGCGGTCGGTGAATCTCTCAAACATCTGTACCCTCCTTGACAGTTCGCGCGGTCGCGGATCCGTCGATGAGTCAAGGCTACGTGCCAGAAGCCGTGAGCGGGCCGATGTTCGCCGAAGGCGTGCAGGTTACTTGACAGATGCCGATCCACCGCGCAAGCTTATCGATAAGCGATAATATCGATAATCGATAAGGAGCACTCAATGTCCCCCAGCGATCCACTCAACTTCCGCCCTTCGGTAGGCGACCGCGTCGGCATCATGTTTTTCATGGTGTTGGGTTTCGCACTCGTCGTCTGGAGCGGAATCAGTTCGGCTATGTACATCACTCGCGTCGT
The DNA here is from genome assembly GCA_040393365.1 of Leucobacter denitrificans. GTDB lineage: Bacteria > Actinomycetota > Actinomycetes > Actinomycetales > Microbacteriaceae > Leucobacter > Leucobacter denitrificans_A. The sequence continues at coordinate 25,031 of JBEBUJ010000011.1, read as the reverse complement.
GCGCGGGCAAGAAATTTGGGCAACGGTCGGGTTTGTGAACACCGTCGTCGATGTGCCGGTGGGTGAGGCGCAGACGATGGTTCCGATGAACATTGATACGGCCAACATCGCGGTGGATCAGCTCACCGGCGCAGCCTTTGGCACTGCGATCGTCTCTTCCCTTCTGCACTTCGCTGTTATCGCAGCCCTCGTTACCTGCCTCTTCCTGCTCGCGACGAACAGTCTGCGCGGGCGAATCTTCAGTCGCGGAAATACCCGCCTGGTGATCGGTGCCGGAATGGCCGCGCTCGTGGGGTTTGGACTCACGTCAGTGCTGGATCGCATGGTCGGCAACGAAGTGCTGCTCAGTCTCGGCGGAGGCTCCCTCGAAAACGTCGCGGTGATGACCGCCGATCCAATGCCGTTTGTGCTCATCGCATTCGCGTTCGGGATTATCGCAACTGCGTACACGGTGGGCGCAAGGATGCAGCGTGAGACCGAGGGGCTCGTATGACTCCGGCAGAGACAGAGGAGGGTCACGCGATCCACTGTCGCCTCGACGAGCTGCTCGCCGAGCGAAACCTCACTCTCACAGAACTGAGCGAGCGGGTCGGCGTGAGCCTCGTGAACCTCTCAGTGCTCAAGAATGACAGAGCGAAGGCGATACGCTTCTCGACGCTTACGGCCATATGCCGGGCGCTCGATTGCGAGGTCGGCGACCTGCTCGTCATGGATCACTGACCCAGCCCCCCCCCCTGACCCAGCCCTCCTGGCTCACCCACTCCCCCTCCCTTTCTCCTGCCCCAGCCTACTTTTCCCTCTCACCCCTCACGCGAGTCGGCGCAGATTGCTGGTTCGCAAGCCGGAAGCAACAATCTGCGCCGACTCGAAGGTTGGGCGCGTCCAGGTTGTGGGGCAGCTAAGGGGACGGGATTATTGGACGGCCGAGGTGAGTCGCGCGAGTCCGTCAAAAAGCCTCGACCAAAGTGGCTGCTTGTCCCACTCCTCAGAGAGCAACTCCCGCGAGTTAGCACGATAAAAGTCATTCACTTCATCGAGGTCGCGAACAAAGCTTGCGCCATTCACCACCATGGAAATCTCCATATTGAGACCGAACGAACGCGGATCCATATTCGACGACCCGACCACAGCAACCTCGTCATCGATGGTGAAGTGCTTCGAGTGCAGGATGTAGGGCGGACGGTACATCCAGAGTCGCACGCCTGCGTTCAGCAGCTCTTCGTAGTACGAACGCTGCGCGTGATAGACGAGCACCTGGTCCCCTACCTCGGACACGAAGAGTTCGACCTCAACCCCTCGCGCAGTCGCAGCGCGAAGCGCGTTCATGATTGAGCCGTCTGGCACAAAATATGGGCTCGTGATGCTGATCCGTCGCTGCGCCGTATAGAGCAGCGACACGAACACCTGCAGGTTGTTCTCGGCTGCGTAGCCGGGCCCGCTCGGCACGATCTGGCAGTCGAGATCACCAGGATGTTCCGTGGGCACCTCCTCAATGTTGAGGCGTTCAAGGTAGTTGCCGGTCTCGAGATACCAATCCCCCTGGAACACGGCTTCGAGCCCCAGAACGATTGGCCCCTCGACGCGGACCATAAGGTCTCTCCAGTGCAGTCCCCTGCGAATGTTCTTGCTCATGTTGTAGCTCGAGTCGACCAGGTTCTGCGAGCCCGTGAACCCGATCCTGCCATCGACCACAACCAGCTTTCGGTGATTGCGCAGATCAGGTCGCTGGTACTCACCACGCCAGGGCCGCACGGGAAGCATATAGCTCCACTCCGCCCCCATGTCTGTGAGCGACTTGGCGGTGCGCTTCCGCCCCGGATTTCGAACCGAAGAGATGTGGTCGAGAAGCACCCTGACCTTTACGCCACGAGCGGTTGCGTCTCGAAGCGCTCGGAATACGACGTCAGTGGTTTCATCGTGCACGAGAATGTAGAACTCGACGTGCACATACTCTTCGGCCTCACGTATTGCCTCGGCAATGATTTCGAACGAGTGCTCGTAGTCGATCGTTATCGTGGCAGTGTTACCGCGAAGCATCGGCTGCGCACCGAGCGTCTGCCCAAGCCGAACAGCGCTCTCCAGGCCGGGCTGCATCCTTCTGGTGTCTGAGATGAGTCCCCGATTCTCACGCTCAGCAATATCTGCAACGTACTGATTGATCGCGCCCTGTTTCTCAACACGTTTTTTCGGAAGGCTCTTGCTTCCGATGATGAGGAACAGGATGAGCCCCGGAACCGGAAGCGCGAAAATCGCAATCAGCCACGCCATCCCCGAGGTGGGGCGTCGATTGTGTGGCACCACGAAGAGCGCGGTAATACGTATGGTGTTGTCAAGCAGAATGACGAATATCGCCCAGATATAGGCCCAGTCCCAACCGGTGAACAGGTCCATACTCACCCTTCGCCGCACTGTAGACGTGCGCATAGCCACGCACTGAGGCTACTCTAGCGAACAGTCGAGATTAATCGTCTCGTTTTGGCAAACCGGCCTTGACCCGTTCCTCGTTCTCTATCTCGCGAAAGATGCGGCGCTCAGTACGATCGGCACGGAGAATGAGGCGCAAGACGAGCCAGAAGAACAGCCCGATGAAAACGGTCGGAGCAATCGACCAGAGCGCATTCACCCACCAATTATCCATAGCTCACACTGTACCCGGACAGGCGATGTGAAACCTGGGCGTTCCCTACTACGCTCACTTGACGAGCGGGAACAGAATCGTTTCACGAATGCCAAGACCGGTGAGTGCCATGAGCAATCGATCGATCCCCATTCCCATGCCACCACTCGGCGGCATGGCATGCTCGAGCGCGCGAAGGAACTCCTCGTCGATCGGCATCGCTTCGTCGTCACCGCGCGCGCTCTCGGCGGCCTGCTGCATGAATCGCTCGCGCTGCACGACTGGATCGATGAGCTCGGAATACCCGGTGGCGAGCTCAAATCCGCGCACGTAGAGATCCCATTTCTCGACCACGCCGGGAATTGAGCGGTGGTGCCTCGTGAGCGGACTCGTCTCAACTGGAAAGTCCATGACGAAGGTCGGGCCAGTGAACGAGTCGATCACGAAGTGCTCCCACAGCTCTTCAACGAGCTTGCCGTGATTCGGCAGTTTCACCTCGAGCCCCTCGGCCTCAGCCAGCGCGAGCAACTCGTCTACCGAGGTCTCGGGCGTGATCTCGCGGCCTGCAGCCTCTGACAGAGAGCCGTACATCGAGACGCGCGCCCAGTCGCCACCTAAGTCGAACAGCGTTCCATCGGCCCACTTCACGATGTGGGTGCCTTCGCGCTCCGTGCCGACGTTTGCGGCGAGCGCAGCGTTCTGAACGAGCGCCTGGGTGAGGTCTGCAATGCCGTTGTAATCGGTGTAGGCCTGGTAGGACTCGAGCATGGCGAATTCCGGGCTATGCGTCGAGTCTGCGCCTTCATTACGGAAGTTGCGGTTGATTTCGAACACTCGCTCAAGGCCACCAACAGCAGCCCGCTTCAAGAAGAGCTCGGGAGCGATGCGCAAGAACAGCTCCATGTCGAACGCGTTTGAGTGCGTGACGAAGGGGCGAGCAGAGGCACCACCGTGCATGGTCTGCAGCATCGGGGTTTCAACCTCAATGAAGCCCAGGTCTGCGAATGTCTGCCTGAGGCTTGCCATTGTGCGTGCGCGTGTCACCACGTTAATGCGCGCCTGCTCGCGAGCGATGAGGTCGAGGTAGCGCTGACGCACGCGGGTTTCTTCGCCGAGCTCGGTGTACAGGTTCGGAAGCGGCGCGATGGCCTTCGATGCAACCTGCCACTCTCGCACCATGATGGAGAGTTCGCCTCGGCGACTCGAGATGACCTCACCGCTCACGAACAAGTGGTCTCCGAGGTCCGTGAGTTCTTTATATTCGGCAAGCGATTCCTCGCCAACCTCGGCAAGGCTCAGCATCGCCTGGATGCGTGTGCCATCGCCCGACTGCAGGGAGGCGAAGCACAATTTGCCCGTGTTGCGCTGAAATACGATGCGGCCGGCGACCCCGACGAATTCTCCTGACGCTGTGTCAGGAGTCTCTTCGAGGTGCCCGAACTTCGCACGCACCTCCGGAATTGTTGCGGTCACAGGAACGACGACGGGATACGCGCCGCCTCCCAGGTCGCCCGATTCGTTGAGCTTCGCGCGCTTTTCAAGGCGTACCCGCTTCTGCTCAAAGATCTCTTCTTCGTGCGCTGCGTCGTGTGAAGCTGGGTTCGGCGCGGTGTTCTCGCTCATGGGGGCGGGTTCCTCCGTTGTGTTGGCGTACCTATCTATCCTAGGCGAGGTCGCTCACCGTATTCCCATCGCGCAGCGCGCCTGGCGTACGTGCTGCGGTACTCGATACGCGAGGCGGTATGCGAGCGTTGCAGCTAGGCTCCGAGGTCTGGGGTTGTCGAGTGTCGTCCGAGTTCCTCGTCGACTGCAGCGCGCACGATTCCGCCGATGATGCGGTCGGCCCGCGAGACCCCGAGTTCATCGAGCGTGTGGATCGCGCCACGAACGGTTGACCTCGTCGTTTCGGTCGCGATCCGCACCGCCTCAGCGTACGCCGATCGCTGCGCCTCATCGACGATCACTGGTTCGGCGCCCATCTCGACGACGAGCGCCTGACCTATGGGCTGCACGACAGCGGGGGCGGTCACCGCAATCGTTGAGCCGCTGAGCCTCGCCACATCAAGACTGGTGCCCGTAAACACGATGGCGGGATGCAGCGCGATCGGAATCACTCCTGCCGCGGGGGCAAGCACCGCAGTGCCGAATTCCGGCGCGGTGTGGATCACGAGCTGTCCCGGCTGCCAGGCCCCAAGTTTGGCGAGCCCTCCGACGAGTCCAGGCAACTCACTAGCGGGAACCGCAAGCAGGACAAGCTCTGATCGCCGAACAATTTCTTCGATATCAAGAATCGGCACTCCGGGGAGCATCGCGAGCACACGTTCTTTACCCTCGTCACTGATTGCGCTCACACCGGTGATCGCGTGACCTGCTCCAGCAAGAGCGCGACCGAGTACCGGTCCGACGCGGCCGGCCCCGATGATTCCAATGCCGAGTCGGCTGGCCCCCACACTGCTCATTGAGCTCACCGACCGCTCTGGTCGTTACGCTGCACCTCAAGAATGGTGCGTTCGAGTTCGTCAAAGATACGCCTGGCATCGGCGAGTGCAAGCCCACGGCGTTCGAGATTCACCGGCCCCATAACGGTGTGCGCTTGAATTGAGGCAAGGCCGAGCCAATAGTGCACCATAGGTCTGCGCAGCTGAATCGACTGAGCGCGCACAATCGGCATGATAGAGAGCGAACGGGTGAGGTACCCGCGGCGAATACGAAGGGTTGCGTTCGCCCTTTCGAGTTCAGGGATGTCGATGCGCACCCCAGCTCGGGCCTTCCCAAACCAAAGCACCCATGCAGCGCGAGGCCCCGCTCCGATATACCCCGCTCCGGGCCCAGACAGCCCATCGGTAAGGCCCGCCGAGGTACCGGGGACCAGGGTCTCGATGACGCGAATGACATCTTCCTCGGGGCCCACCGGAAGCACGAGGTTCTGAGTGGCGCTCTGGCCTCCCTGCATCACGGAGTGGCCGGCAACTGTTACTCGCACGCGCCACCATCCGAACGGACGCCAAAATAGTGGTTGACGGGCCTCAATCGCGTGAATACGCCCGAACGGAATCGAATCGGTGACGGTCGAGGTAAGCCCAGCCCCCACTCGGACCGCGTCCTTTCCACGCGACAGCGTGAAATTGAACCCCTTGTTGAATTGCCCGAAGATGATTGCGATCATCACGAGCACGAGCGGAATGAGGGTGAGGAGCGCGCCGCCCCCAGAAGCAAAGAACCCGTCACCGACTCCCACTGCCCCGAGGATAGTGCCGATCACACCCCAAAAGAGCGCGGCGAGGATGAGTACGGCCGTAAACACCGACTCCCAACTCAACGCAATTCCGCCAACCAATCGACCGACCGGAACTCGCACGAGTGAGTGAGAGGCCGCGGCCTCTGGATCCACATCGAAGTCGACGAAGTCTTGCGCGCGACCAGTGAACGCGTCGCTCGGCTCAGCATACGCCGAGCCGTCGTACGACACCGGTGCCGTGCCCTCGATTGATTCGACCGGATCAACAACTTCGCGGCCCTCTCGACGCGCAGCAGCAAGTTGCAGAATCTGTTCGCGCACCGATTTGGCGTCTCGGTGACCGAGGTAAGCGAGCTCGACCTTGCCGCCCTGCCCGCCCGTGAGCACCTCGATCTTCGTGAGACCGACAATTCTCGCGAGGAGTGAGCGCTGCAGGTTGACGCTCTGAATGCGATCGAGCGGTGCCCGGCGATGCTGCCGGAAGAGCACGCCGCTCCGAGCCTCAACCGTGTCCGTGGAGACGCGGTACGTCTGGAAACGCCACGCGACCCACGACAGCAGCACGACGAGCAAAATGATCCCGAGCACCCCTACGACAACGAGCCAGACGAGTCCCTCCTCGACGAGGTACTCGAACAGACCCAGTATGTTCCCGTTCTCATCGCTTCGCTCATCGCCTGCGACAAAGATCCCGACAAGCACATCTCGAAGGTTCGCGACGATAACGCCGACAATCACCAAGAAGAACAGGCCACCGCGAAGTACCGGCGAGAGGGGATGGAGTCTGCGCCAACCCTCCGCATTCGGCGTACCGGGGAGGTCAAGGCCCGCGTCGTTCACCTCGCTGGTCACAGGCCCGACCTTCTCGATTCTGCGAGTTCGACAAGCCGGTCACGCAGCACCTCTGCGTCTTCGCGAGTGAGGCCAGGCAGTTGCACACCCGTCGTGACCGCTGCGGTCACGAACTTCAGCGTCGACAGGTTAAGTGCTCGAAGCAAGGGGCCGCGGTTCACGTCGACGAGCTGCAGCCGCCCATAGGGCACAGCTACGATGCGCTCGAACATAATGCCTCGACGGAACAGCAGGTCATCTTCGCGGAGCATGTAGCCGATCGCCTTGACGCGTCGAAACGCGAGCAATGAGTTCACGATGAACACCACCACGAGCGCCCCGAGGCCAATACTCAACCACGGCGACACGTCGCCACTGCGCACAACAAGCAGAATCACGAGTACCACCAACGGCACGAGCGAGGTCGCGAGGTTGATTGCGAGATCTGCCATCGCGTACTTTGGCGAAACTCGCTGCCAGTTCGGTGCTGCTTCTATTGGGGTTTGCTCAGTCACGCCTCAAGCCTAGCGAGGCCGGTGTCTTCTTCGCCGTCTTCATCCGAGTTATTTGGAGGAACACGGCACATTCGCTCGGCAATAATGGCACACACGAGCAGCACGAGTCCGCCGCCACCTGTCACCACCATTGGCAACCAGGTCGCACTGGGCGCCGGAACGCTGCGTCCGACAAGTGCAAGGAGCAGCCCGCCCCCGAACCCGCTAAACAGCGAGCCGACGATCTGTCCGGCACGGGCGGTCGCAAGCAGCCGCACAGCCTGAAATGGATTGACCGCGCCAGTGCCCGTGGCGATATGCCGCCGAAGTCGTAACCCCAGCGCAATGAGGAGCCCTGCGAGCAACACGAGCGTCACCGCCATCGAATACGGAGGGACGAGCGGCGAGAGGCCACGCGACTTCAAGATGAACTGGACAGCGAGCCCCAGCCCCACACCGACGGCCACAGCGCCCAACAAATTCACGGGGTTCAGTCGTTGAAACTCGGGGGTGCGGCTCACGAGTCTGCCTCCGTGAGCGGTGACGTGGTATCCCCCACTCTGGCGAGAAGATCGGCCACCCGCCCGTGCCCCATGAGCACGGCGTGCGGGTCGAGATCTAGCCACGGCGAGAGCACGAAATCGCGCTCGTGGGCGCGAGGGTGCGGCACAGTGAGGCGGTCGTCTTGAATGACCCGCCCTCCGAAGAGGATGAGGTCTAAGTCGAGGGTGCGATCCCCCCAACGCTCGCCGCGTTCCCGCCCATGGTCGTGCTCAATACGCTGCATGAGGTCGAGCAGCGCGTGGGGTTCGAGCGTCGTGTCAGCGGTTGCAACTCCGTTGATGTACCGCGGCGCGTTCGGGTCGGGGCCTCCCTGCTTCAGCGCTATCGTCTCACGGAGCGGAGAAGCAGCCAGGTGTGAGATGCCAGGGGACGCGGCGAGTTCACGCTGGGCGGCCCGAATCGTCTCGCCTCGGTCACCGAGGTTTGCACCAAACGCGATAAGCACGGGCATAAGTTGCGCGATCATCTCTCTCCTCGGTGTCGCACAACGGTCACTGAGACATCAGTGAACTCTGCCGCGATTGGGGCATCGGGCTTGTGGATCGTCACGCGCGCCTCGTTCACCGCGGGGAATGACAGCGCGACCTCCGCTACACGCTCAGCAACAGTTTCAATGAGGTCGACAGGGTCGTTTGCTACCGCCGAGATAATCGCCTCCGCGAGCTCACCGTAGTGCACGGTGCTTGCAAGATCGTCGCTCGCTGACGCCGCGCGCAGATCCACCTGTACGTCAGCATCAACGAGGAATCTCTGACCCTGTTCACGCTCGAAATCAAAGACGCCGTGATGCGCGAACACCTCGAGCCCCGTCAATCGAATGTGATCCTGCCCCCACGTCGGCACTGTCGTCGAATTTGCAGGAACAGAGGTACCCTGCCACGCGCGTTCGATGGCGAGAGCAGCCGAAGTCGCTGCAACATCGTGCACGCGAACGCCCCAGGCACCTGCCCTCGCTGCAAGAGCGCTCACCACTGAGGTCGCGAGATCACGGTGCGCAGGGCTCGCCAGGGCGACTCCTGCGAGAGCTTCCGAGATCATGCGTTTTCGGGACGCACCAATGAGCACCGGGTAGCCGAGCGATTGGAGTTCGCCCAAGCGTCGCAGAATCTCCCAGCATTGCTCGCCGGTCTTGTCGAAACCGAGCCCCGGGTCGAGTATGAGCCTCGAGCGATCGACTCCCGCGGCGAGCGCTGCGACGGCGATTTCGCCGAGCGCCGAGCGCACATCAGTGACCACATCAATGTAGTGCGAACGAGTATGAGCAAGATCTGGGATGCCCCGCCAGTGTCCCGCGATGTATGTCACCTGGGCGTCGCGCGAGGCTTCGGCCGCGACAGCGAGCATGTCTGGATCGTGTAGTCCACCTGACACATCATTGATATACCGGGCCCCCGCACGCACAGCCGCTGCGGCGGTTTCAGCATGATACGTGTCGATCGACACGGCAATGCCATCGGCTGCGAGGGTCTCGATCACCGGCACCACTCGAGCGAGTTCGACATCGCGCGGCACGGGTACTGCGCCCGGTCTCGTTGATTCGCCGCCGACATCAATGACCGTGGCGCCCTCGCTCACTAGCCGCTGCGCTTGTTCAAGTGCGACTTCAGTTCCCAGGTACTTCCCTCCATCACTGAACGAATCCTCAGTGATGTTGAGCACGCCCATGATGTGTGTGCGTCTCACTCCGAAGCCCTTTCGGTATCCGACCCAATAAGCGCGATGACCTCGGCCCGCGCCGAGGGGTCTGCGAGCGTGCCGCGAGACGCAATCGTCACCGCTGTGGTGTCAGTTTCGCGCACTCCCCGATCCGCTACACACCCGTGCGTCGCCTCGAGCACCACGACAAGACCGCGAGGCGAGAGCCCGTCTTCGAGCGCCTCCGCGATTTGCTCGCCAAGCCGCTCCTGCACCTGCGGGCGCGCGGCGAGCGCAGCAACGACACGAGGAAGCGCGCTCAGCCCGACAACACGCTCGCCCGGCTGATAGGCGATGTGGGCTCGCCCGCGAAATGGCAGCAGATGGTGTTCGCAGATTGAGCGGAGCGAGATGTCTCGCATCAATACGAGTTCGCCGGTCTCTCCGTTCACCGGAACCGCGGCATCTACGAGGAGTGATGCGGGATCAACCCCCATACCCGCGAAGAATTCGCCATACGAATCCGCGACTCGGCCAGGGGTCGCCCGAAGCTCTTCGCTGTCAGGATCCGCCCCAATGGCACAGAGGATCTCGCGCACCGCACGAGCGATCCGCTCCCGATCCACCCCCGCGTTCACACTTGTACCCTACTCGGCGTCAGCTGACGTCGGTATATCGGGTGACTCCGGAGCGGGGGCCGGCGGCACCTCGATCGGAGGCCTGTCTGACACCGGCCGCTCACTCCCCGACAACCAGACCGGCCGCGGGTCGAGCTTCTGCACGTCTTTGAAGATCTCGGCCAGCTGGTTGTGGTCGAGCGTTTCTTTCTCAAGGAGCTCTCTTGCGAGCAGGTCGAGCACGTCACGGTTCTTCACGAGCAGTTCGTAGGCTTCGTTGTGAGCCTGCTCCACGAACGCGCGCACCTCGGCGTCGATCTGCACGGCAACGCCCTCTGAATAGTCACGAGACTGGCCGAATTCACCCATGAAGGCGCCCGGCTGGGCCTGGCCAAGTTTCACCGGGCCCACCGTGACCGTCATGCCGTAGTCGGTGACCATCTTGCGGGCGGTGGCGGTCGCCTTCTCGATGTCGTTCCCGGCACCCGTCGTCGGGTCGTGGAAGACGAGCTCTTCTGCGACGCGCCCGCCCAGCGCGTACGCAAGCTGGTCTTGCAGTTCGTTGCGTGTGACCGAGTACTTGTCCTCGAGCGGAATCACCATGGTGTATCCGAGCGCGCGACCGCGAGGCAGAATGGTGATCTTCGTCACAGGGTCAGTGTGGTTGAGCGCTGCCGCGACGAGCGCGTGACCGCCCTCGTGGTAGGCGGTGATGAGCTTCTCACGGTCTTTCATCATGCGGGTGCGCCGCTGCGGCCCCGCAATCACGCGGTCGATCGCCTCGTCGAGCGCACGGTTGTCAATGAGCTGCGCATTGGACCTGGCGGTGAGCAGTGCGGCCTCGTTGAGCACGTTCGCGAGATCAGCACCAGAGAACCCAGGGGTCTTGCGCGCGACCACGTCGAGGTCGACATTCTTCGAGAGCGGCTTGCCCTTGGAGTGCACCTGAAGAATCTTCAGGCGGCCCTTCATGTCTGGCGCGTCGACCCCGATCTGTCGGTCAAAGCGGCCCGGGCGCAAGAGCGCGGGGTCAAGCATGTCGGGGCGGTTCGTCGCGGCAATCATGATGACGTTGGTCTTCGGGTCGAAGCCGTCCATCTCCACGAGCAGCTGGTTCAGGGTCTGTTCGCGCTCATCGTGGCCACCCCCCATGCCCTGGCCGCGCCGTTGCCCGACCGCATCAATCTCATCGACGAAGATGATTGCCGGAGCGTTCGCCTTCGCCTCCTTGAAGAGGTCTCTCACGCGGCTCGCGCCGACACCGACGAACATCTCGACGAAGTCAGAACCAGAGATCGAGTAGAACGGCACTCCGGCTTCGCCCGCAACAGCGCGAGCGAGCAGCGTCTTACCTGTTCCGGGAGGCCCATACAGCAGCACGCCCTTCGGGATTCGCGCTCCGACGGCCTGGAATCGTGACGCGTCTTGCAAGAAGTCTTTGATCTCCTGCAGTTCTTCCACTGCCTCATCGGCGCCCGCGACGTCGGCGAACGTGACGACCGGGGTCTCCTTCGAGACCAGCTTCGCCTTCGATTTGCCGAACTGCATGACGCCGCGACCGCCCTGCATCGACGACATCATCCACCACAGCAGCACACCGATGAGCAGGAGCGGCAGCAGGATTCCGAGCAGTGACCAGAATGGGTTCGGTTGCGGCACAACGTCGTTGAAGCCGTCTTCGGGCTGTGCCTCATCGATCGCCTGAATCACCTCGGTGCCACGCTGATTCACGTAGTAGAAGTAGACGCTGTCGGTGCCAGCGTCAGCGTCTACCTTCTCAAGCGTGAGGTTGACCCGCTGATCGCCGTCTACGATCTCGGCCTGCTTCACGTTGCCCTCGGCAATAATCTCGAGCCCTCGGTCGGTGTTCACCTCAGCCGAGTTGCCGCCCGACAAAAACGACCACCCAATCATCACGAACACGAGTGCGATGATGAAGTAGAGGAGTGGTCCTCGAAGTAGGCGTCGGCCCCGAGACGGGGCCTTAGGCGCTTGTTCAGCCAAGTTCGGGCCTTTCGATCAGCAATCATTGCAGCAACGTAAGCGTATCCGAGACACCTGAAACTTCTCTTGTCCCGTGTGCGCTGTACGCTCTCGGCGGAGCGACCTGTTATTCGCCGCTGTAGACGTGCGGCGCGAGAATCGCGACGTCACGAAGGTTGCGGTAGTCCTCCGCGTAGTCGAGGCCATACCCGACAACGAACTCGACCGGAATGTCGAAGCCGACGTACTCAACGTCAATCTCGACCTTGAGGGCCTCGGGCTTACGAAGCATCGTGCAGATCCGCACTGACTGTGCGCCTCGGCTCTCAAGGTTCTCCTTGAGCCACGACAGCGTGAGACCGGAGTCGATGATGTCTTCGACGATGAGCACGTCGCGTCCGGTAATGTCTGCGTCGAGGTCTTTGAGAATGCGCACGACACCGCTCGATTTTGTTCCTGCGCCGTACGACGAGACCGCCATCCAATCCATCTGCGCGTGAAAGTTCAGTTCGCGCGCGAGGTCTGCCATGACCATCACTGCACCCTTGAGCACACCTACGAGTAGCGGTGGCTGCTCGGCGTAATCTCGTTCGATCTCTCGTGCCAGTTCTGCGAGCCGGCCCCGCAATTCGGCTTCCGTGTGCAGCACTTCGGTGAGGTCATCACCCAGTTGTTTCGCGTCCATGGATCCATCGTAGTGCGCGAAATCAGCCCTGTTTACTCGAATCCTTCTCTCGCGGCGAACCATGCTGTCGCTCGAATCTCAGCGCCCCGGCCGACCGAGTGACCCGAATGCCGGGCACAAAGATGGGCCCCTGCCCGCTCCACTGCGTCACGAGTGCGGCGATGGCAAGTACGTGGGAACGGCCGAGACTCGCATCAAACACCTGACTTGCGACTCGGTGGATCACCCGTTGCCTCACCGCAGCCGGTAGCTCCGCGAGCCGCGCGACGCCTGATGCATCGATGGTCGCCGCCGCTTCGTCCTCAGTCGAGACGTTCACGATCTCAGAATAGATCTGAGCAGCCCACACGTCGAGTGCCTCCGCGTCTTCACGCGCGAGATCCGCACTCCTCGCGAGGCCGACCGGCGCACGAGCGCCGAGCTGCTCTTCGATCGCGGGCAGGAGTACCTCCCGAACGCGCACACGCGCGTATGTGTGGTCTCGATTGTGTGGATCGCTCCACGCCCGAAGCCCGAGCTCCGCACACGCGGCGACGGTGGTTGCGCGTCGTACTTCCGGTGCTTCCGCAAGAAACGGACGCAAGAGCCGGGTCGCATCGTTCAATGCGCGGATCGGCGGTATCCCAGCAAGGCTTCGCGTACCCGACCCACGGGCAAGCGCAAGCAGCACCTGCTCCGCCTGATCATCCCTCGTGTGCGCGGTGAGTATTGCGGCAGCTCCCGTGAGTTCAGCGACCTCCTCAAACGCGGAATACCGCGCAGCGCGGGCCGCCGATTCAGGGCCTTCGCCCCGGGTCACCCCAGAGTCCACCTGCACGCGAACCACCCGCACCTCTTCGAGTCCGAGCTCGCGAGCCTGCGCCGCGGCGCGTGCCGCAACGTTTGCCGAACCTTCTTGCAGGCCATGATCCACCACGATCGCGCCGGCGCGCAGACCGGCAGCACCCGCCTCTGCCGCAAGCGCCGCGGCGAGCGCGAGCGAGTCTGCACCCCCCGAAAGCCCAACGAGCACGAGTCCGCCGCGATCTACCTGGTGCAGCGCACGCCGCACCGACAGCCGAGTGAGCATGTGTGCGGGATGATTCACACCACCCACGCTACCGTCGGGTACGCTTGTTCTCGGCATTACACCGCAACTCGGCCGCGTCTATCGGCCACACACACGAAGGAGCGCGCATGACCGCCGCATTCGACGCCGTCATCGAAATCCCCAAGGGAAGCCGGAACAAGTACGAGATTGACCACGAGACCGGTCGCGTCTATCTCGACCGCGTGCTGTTTACAAACTTTGTCTATCCTGCCGACTACGGGTTCTTCGAAGAAACGCTCGGCGAAGATGGCGATCCGCTCGACGTGCTTGTGCTGCTCGATTACCCGGTCTACCCCGGTGTCGGTATCAAGGTGCGGCCGGTCGGAGTGTTGCACATGAGCGATGAGGCCGGCGGCGACGACAAGGTCGTTGCCGTTCAGGTGAAGGATCCGCGCTGGAGCCATATTCAGGACGTGAACGATATTCCTGAGTACACCCGCAAGGAGATCGCGCACTTCTTCGAGCGGTACAAGGACCTCGAAGAGGGCAAGTGGGTGAAGGTTGAAGCTTGGGGCTCCGCCGCAGACGCTGAGAAGCTCATCGTCGAGGCCCAGGAGCGACTCGCATCGCAGGGCCACTAGGCTCAAGCGCGCGCATGACGGTTCGCGTCTTCGACGATCTCTCAGAACTCGGGCGCTTCGCAGCGTCCCATGTTGTTGACGCGATCCTCCGGCGCCCAGACGCGGTGATAGGCCTCGCTACTGGGTCGACGCCGCTACCGCTGTACCATGCGTGGGCCGAAGCGGTTGCGCTTCGTGGCATTGATGTCACGCGTGTGCGCGGCTTTGCGCTCGACGAGTACGCCGATATCGACCCGGTGCATCCAGAGAGTTACCATTCGGTGGTGGATCGGGAGGTGGTGCAACTCCTCGGGCTCACACCGTCGCTCGTGTCCGTGCCTTCCGTACTCGCCACCGCCGAAGAGGCATCAGCCTACGAGGATGCGATCGCTGCGGCCGGCGGTGTTGACGTGCAGATTTTAGGCATTGGCCGTAACGGTCATTTCGCGTTCAACGAGCCTGGGTCTGCGCTCGATTCGCGCACGCGGCGCGTTTTGCTTGCACCTGAGACCATCGCAGACAACGCCAGGTTCTTTCCGTCTGAAGCTGATGTGCCTACCGAAGCTATTACTCAGGGACTCGGCACCATCATGGAAGCACGCAAACTCGTGATCGTAGCGATTGGTGCGTCAAAGGCGCAGGCAGTGGCCGCGGCGCTTGAGGGGCCAGTGACCCCCGCGATGCCCGCGAGCATCGCGCAGCTTCACCCGAATGCAGTGTTTGTGCTCGACACCGCCGCGGCTTCGCTCCTCAAGATGTAAGCTCAATGACGCAAAAGGAGGCTCCTGGATAACCCAGGAGCCTCCTTTTGCACACTGCGCCACGAACGACGCGCGTGTAATTAGGACAGCTTGCGGATGTTCACAGCCTGTGGGCCGCGAGCGCCGTCTTCGGTGTCGAATTCAACCTGCTGGTTCTCTTCGAGATCGCGACGACCACTGCCCTCAATCTCACTGAAGTGAGCGAAGAGGTCTGCAGACCCGTCGTCGGGAGCAATGAAGCCGTAGCCTTTTTCTGAGTTGAACCATTTAACAATGCCGGTTGCCATGAAAGCATTCCTTTGTGATGCGGAGTCACTTTCGCGACTCATAACTGTTCGCGCAAAATACGCGAGCTTACTGGTATCAGCGTGCCAGCCCGGGGTAACCACACCAGCGACTGGATGACACTGAAGCGAAGCAAAACGGAAAGAAAGCGCCGATACCTAAACCCTAGCCTACGTTTGGTCCAATTGCTCTATAACATTTTCGACACGACATTGTTTTCGACACCTGGCCCGGGCCTTCCGCGGGCATAGAAGGGTCGCTACAGTGAGCACATGAGCCCCGAACAACTGACACTCATCATTTGGTTGTTTGCGGCCGTTATTCTCTTATCGGTTGTGGTGCTGTGTATTGCAGTACTGGTTCGGAAACAACGTCTACGCGCGTACTTCGAGGGGCCAGGCAGTCCGTCTGCACGAGTCTCAACCGACCCCTGGGAACGATTCGGGCCCGCGCTCGCGGCGATGTATGCGAGGCATGAGTGGGTTCGCACGCGAGGCGCGAAGCGCAAGCACTCCCCCGAACAAACCTATTTCGGGTACGGTTCGGTGCTGTCGTTCGCGACACTCCGCAAGGCTCTCTCAACTGATTGGCACGTGAATTCGGCAGAGCAGGCACAGGTGCAGGTGCGCAACACCGTCGGTATCGCTGCCAGGGGTGCAGCGCAATATGCGGCAGCTCGAGGGGAATCAGAACTTTCCCTGCGCGCACGACTCGTTGCCGATGGAGCACCCGAACAGGCCGCAGAATTCATCGCTTCGCACATCGCAGGTGGCACAGAGTCCCCCGACGAGGGCGCAAGCATGCTGCCAGACCTGGCGTTCGATATCGCGAGGTTTGCAAACCTCGTCAGGTGGGCGGGGTGCGCCGGGCACCTTGACTATCTCGCAGTGCGCGAGGCGTCAGACGTACTCGCGACCGCTGCGCTCACGGGGTTCAGCAGCTGGGAAGAGTTTGGCGAGGCATACAGTGAGGGGCTCCACGGCTACACGAAGCACGGACGACGATCCTTCCTTGACGCGATTGAATGGTTGACTACAGCACCAGAAAGCCCGTGGCAGGTTCTTCCCTGGCCACTTGCCGGAGACGCAAAGGCGTGACGCGGTATTCTTCGTAAGTGACTCGCATTCTCTTCTTCGAACCCCGCATCGCGGGAAACACTGGCAATACGATTCGCCTCGCTGCCGGCACCGGAGCAGAACTCCACATCGTCAAGCCGCTCTTTGATTTCGAGGATAAGAAGGTGCGACGCGCTGGCCTTGACTACCACGACCTCGCGGTGGTGCACGTGCACGACTCGTTTGAAGCGGCACTTGAAGTACTGCTCCCCGCTCGCATCTTCGCGTTCACTGCGCACACCAAACGGAGGTACACCGATATCGAGTACCTGCCGAATGACGTGCTCCTCTTCGGCCCCGAACCGACCGGACTGCCAGATGAGATTCTCGGTCACGAGGCGATCACCGACAGACTCCGTATCCCCATGGTGCCAGGGCGCCGCTCAATGAATCTCGCGAACTGCGCCTCGATTGCAATCTACGAGGCATGGCGTCAGCAGGGGTTCGCGGGAGCCGTGTGAATGCATCGGCCCTGTGGCCGACCTTCTCGCTCCAATAGCTGGTTGCCGGGGCATTGACAACCCCCTGACGGCTGCCACTCGGTTCGACATAGGCTCGCCTGAACGCCGAGAGGTTTTAGGAGGTCACCATGTCACAGGGCAAGGATTCGCAGGAGCCCACCGCAACCGCGCCGCCTTCGGTTGAAGAGTCGGTGTACGAGGAAGCTGAGTACGCGGGGCAAGATGGCCAAGATGCGGCCGATCCACCGACCGCTGCGCGCAAGTCAGGCGCCGAGGACGAGGACGAAGACACACACCTCGATACCGAGACCCACCTCGACCCGGACGAGGCCGCTGACATCGCCGAGACGCATGCCGAAGCGGCCGAAGCAAAGGGCGAGGAGGTTCCGAACAAGCGCCAAGACGAAGACATCATCTCGCTCGACGTTCCCGATTGAGCCGTTTCTAGGCAGGCACCCCGTGCTTCACGGCCTCGCCTATTGGCTCGTCGCCGTCGTTGAAGCAAATCGTGTGGTGGATCGTTGTATCATCGGCCAACACGGCCGCGATCACACGAGCAACGTTTCCGCGTGAGACGGCTCCGGATTCGGCCGCCTGCGCGTCGATGCGCCCAGTCGGCTTCTCGAGTGTGAGGCCGCTCGGCCCGAGAATTGTCCACTGCAGCGAGCTATGGCGAAGGTACGTATCCGCCGCCGCCTTTGCCTCCGCGTAGTGAAAGAACGAATGCTCAGGGTCGATGCCGTGCTCTCGCGACGCGTTGAAGTACGAGACCATCACGTAGCGGGTGACGCCGGTCTGAAGCGCAGCATCCATAGTGCGGATCGCTGCGTCCTGATCCACCGCGATAGTGCGAGCGGGATTACCACCGCCAGCGCCCGCCGCCCACACGATGGCGTCGTGACCTGAGATGAGCTCTGCCAGGGCATCAACATCGAGCTGCTCGATATCTGCGACGACCGGCGTCGCCCCCGCCGCCCGAACCGCACTCACGTGATCAGGGTTACGGATCACTGCGGTAACCTCATCACCTCGCCCCGCAAGAATCGGCTCTGTGAGAAGCGCCACTTTGCCGTGTCCACCGAAGAGAATAATGCGTGCCATGCACCCACACTACGCGTGAACCGCCGTATCTCGCATGCCGATGTCTCGCTCGTTCGCGTGGCACCTCGCGCAGACAGACTCGTAGACAACACTGCCGTCATCGATCGCGACCTGGTTCCCGTCAAACACAGGAACACCATCGATCTTGCGCAAGTTCATGGTCGCCTTTGAGCCGCACCTGCAGAGCGTGCGTATCTCTTCGATCTCGTGCGCAACCGAGAGCAGTCTGGCAGCGCCTGGAAAGCTGTCTCCCCGAAAATCGGTGCGCAAGCCGTACGCGATGACGGTCACGCCCACGCGCACGGCGACGTCAAGCAGCTCATCTGCCTGTGCTTCTGTGAGGAACTGCGCTTCGTCAACGAGAATAACGTCGAGAGGATCGGTCACTGGCAGAGGCACCTCAGCTGCCCAGAGGTAATCAACTTCGCGTTCGACGCCGAGCCTCGACACGATGCGATCGCCACCTTTGAGGTCTACCACCGGCTTCACGATCATGACCTGCTTACCGAGCGAGTCATAGTTGTGAGCGACCTGGAGCAATGCGGTGCTCTTGCCTGCGTTCATGGCGGCGTAACGGAAGTGCAGTTTTGCCATATACGAAACTTTACCGGCCGCGGTGCGAGTTGTAGAACCGCACAAATTTAGTTGCCTGAGACAACAACCTGACCGTACGTTTGGGGCATGAGTTCGGAGAAGCAACGCCGAGCCTCCTCGCAGATGAACTGCACCTCTCGAGGCCTTCGACCTCGAAACTCCTCGCTCGACTCTCCGTCGCAGAACTCGTCGAGCGAACCCGAGACGATCGCGACCGGTGATCCACACGAATCGCACTCACCGCACACCGCACCGATTGAAAGGAACACTCATGTCACGCACCTACGTCATTACTGGAGCCGCATCCGGGATTGGGAAGAAAACCACCGAGATACTTCGCGAACGAGGGGAAACCGTCATCGGCGTCGACCTCAAGGGTTCCGACGTCTCTGGTGATCTGTCGACATCAGCGGGGCGCCAGGCGGCCGCCAAAGAAGCTGCGCAGCTCGCGGGAGGCACAATCGACGCCGTCATCGCGTGCGCGGGACTCGCACTACCAAAAACAATCACCGCGGCAGTGAACTTCTACGGCATGACGGAGTTTCTTGAAGCTCTGCAACCAGCACTGACGAGGTCAGACAACCCGAGGGTCGCGCTCATCTCCTCGATGGCCTCGATCCAGCCGGTCGCGCCGCCGCTGGTTGATGCGCTGCTCGCGGGTGATGAAGCGGCCGCCCTGCAGGTCGCGACGCAGCTCGAGGGCGACCCTGGCACCGAGAACCTCATTTACTCCTCGTCGAAACAGGCGATCTCTCGCTGGGTGCGTCGCGAGGCACCGACCGCACGCTGGGCCGGATCCGGGATTCCGCTCAACGCGGTCGCACCGGGAACCGTCGTGACACCGATGACTAAGGATCTGCTTGCGACTCCTGAGAGCTCGGCGTTCGTCGACAAGGTGGTTCCCATGCCACTCGGCGGCCACCAGCCCGCTGAGAGCATCTCGAATTTGCTCATCTGGCTCACCTCGGTCGAGAACACTCACTGCTGCGGCCAAACCATTTACTGCGATGGCGGGGCAGACGCCGTGCTGCGTGGAGACGATGTCTGGTCGTGGAACGAGCAGGGAATCCGCGACACGTTCGCGACAATCCTGGGCCAGTAGCGACAAACGCTCAGTAGCAGCCATCGCCCACGACCACACTGGTACGGTTACAGCATGGTCGTGGGCGCTGTTATTTCGTGGTCGATCTTCGTTGCAGCGGGCATCGTCGTAGGTGTTGCGCTCTGGGTGAAGCACCGAGACAAGCACCGCTAGGCACGCGAGGCGGATCCACGTTCGTGTGAATCCGCCTCGCGCCGTACACCTACTGCACCGAAATTACTGCACCTCGATTACTGCACCGACCACCCACCATCAGATGGCAGTATCGCGCCGTTAATGTTCACACCATCGTCGCTCAGCAGGAAGGTGATCGAGGCTGCAAGCTGCTCAGCCGTCGCGAGCGTCGGAATCGCTGACTGGAACGGCTGCAAGCGCGCGCTGCCAACCTCAGAGACCTTCGGTGGGAACGGAATGCCCGTTGCGACACCTCCTGGTGCAACTGCATTCACACGTATGCCCTGCTTCGCATACATGAATGCCGCGCTGCGGGTGAGCCCCACCACACCGTGCTTCGAAACTGTGTAGGCATTCCCCGAGGCGTTTCCGCGTATTCCCGCTTCCGAGGTGATGTTCACGATCGACCCCGTGCCCGCGGCGAGCATCACCGGCACGACCGCCCGAGTAAGTTTGAAGACACCGGTGAGGTTAATCCCGATCACTCGGTCCCAGATCTCGTCACTCGTCTCGTGGATCGGCGAGAAGTCGTCGTTGATACCCGCAATATTCGCGAGTCCATCGATGCGATCGCCCGCTGCACTCACGACTGTGTCGATATCTTCCTGCTTCGTCACATCCGCCGCCACCGCGACCACGCTTCCCTCTGGCGCCTCCTTGGCAAACGCTTCGAGCTTCTCCGCAGAGATATCAACCGCAACAACCCTGCCGCCCTCGCGAACAATGCGCGATGCGGTAGCCCGGCCGATGCCGCTCGCGGCTCCCGTGACGATAATGGTCTGACCCGCAAATCGACCACTCGTGATCTGCTCGCGCCACACCCCAGACGCCTCATCCTCTTCTGGAATCTCGCCGTCATTGACCGAGCGCACAAGGTCGTCGATGACCGACTGGGGCATTTTGCCCTGACTGAGTGCAACCATCTGCTGCAGTGGCAGCGACCTCACGGGTGTCAGTGAGCTCGGATCCGCACCCGAGGCGGCGAGCAGTGCAGTGACCGCCTCGCTCCCCCGGGGGTCGTCAAGCCAATCCCCTATCGTGCTGTTTGCGGTGAGTCTTGCCATAGCGAATCCTTTCTGTTCGCACGCTGACTGAGTTCGGCGTGCATATACCCGAAGATTACTCCGACAGATGTCGGAGAAGCTATGGAGGCAACCGAGCTCACGGCGAACTGGCAGAATCAGTTGCATGGATCCACGCGCTAGACACACTCGGGCAGCACTCTCCAAAGCAGTACTCGCGCTCGCCGCGGACCGTCCCATCGGCGAAATCCCCGTGACCGAGATCGTCACGCGAGCCGGGGTCAATCGCAGCAGCTTCTATCAGCACTTCACCGACCGCGAAGAGCTGCTGGCGAGCGCCTTGGAGTCACTCGAAACTGAAGCAGCACGGCTTCACGAACCGGTGCGCGTCACAGACTTCTCAACGCCACCAGCCGAACTGGTGCGTTTCGCTCGCCACTTCGCTGAACATGCAAACCTCTACAAACAGGCACTCGGCCCACACGGATCTGCACGCGTAGCAAGTCGAGTCCGAGTGCGCACCATCGAACTGGTTCGCGAAGGTATCGAGCGATCACACATGCGCCGCAATGCCGACCTTCCGGTCGACGTCGAGGCCGCGGGAACTGCGGGCGCGCTGCTCGGTGTGATCGAGTTCTGGTTGACGCAAGACCCGCTCCCCTCCTACGAAGAAGCCGCCAACTGGATGTGGCAAATATTGCCTAGAACGGCAACAACAGCGGCACAGTCACGACGCTGACGAGCATGACCACCACCGTGAATGGTGCGCCGATACGCACGAAGTCTGAGAATCGGTAGCGCCCCGGCTCCATCACCAGCGTGTTCACCGGAGAAGACACGGGAGTGACAAACGCCGATGATGCGGCAAGCATCACCACCATCGCGAAGGGGTACGGAGACAGCCCCATCGTGTGCGCCATGGCTATGGCAATAGGTGCCATGAGCACCGCGGTCGCGGTGTTCGACACGAAGAGCCCGATGAGCGCTGTTGCCGCGAAGAGCACCGCGAGCAGCGCGTGCGGCCCCGCGCCGCCGAACGCATTCACGAGCCCGTCAACCGCGAGGTCGATTCCACCCGTCTGCTCGAGTGCCTGGGCGAACGGCAGCATGCCCGCGATGAGCACCAGGGTGGGCCAGTGGATCGAACGGTATGCCGACGGCATGTCAATCGCACGGAAGAGCCCCATGAGCAGCGCCGCGATGAGGGCAGCTATGACGTTCGGCACAACACCTGAGACCATGAGCACAATCATGAGCGCCACGCTGGCGAGCGCGAGAGGCGCGCGCGACGCGGCAGGCGCGATCTCATCGCCCTCAGCGGGCAGCGCCATCGGAACAAACTCACCCGCGACCTGACGAATGCGGCGGATCGCGTTCCAATCTCCCGCCACCAGCATCATGGCCCCGGCTTTGAGCCGTCGATCGGCAAACCCCTCAGTGATTTCGTGGCCGGACTGCCTAAGCCCAAGCACTGTCACGCTATAGTTCGTCTCGAAGCGCAGCTCATCGACCCGTTTTCCGACGATTCGTGACTCTGGCGGCACCACAATCTCGATCATGCCGAGCTGACGTGAGTGATCGTCAAAGACGTAATCAGATGCGCCAACATAGCTGAGCTTCAGCCGCTCCAGCACCTCGGCGGCCGGAGCGAAGTTGATGATGAGCACGTCGCCGCGCTTGACGCGCGTGTCTGACTCAGTGATGAGCGCCGTTGCGCGCCAGAAACGCCTGCGCTCGACGCCGAGCACGAAACTCGTTCTCTCGCCGAAATCCGCTTCCTCAACCGACGTGCCAACAAGCGGCGAACCCGTCGCTACACGGTACCTCCCCGCCTGTTTCTCGATACCGTAGCGACTGAGCAGATCACCGAAAGAGTCACGCGATCCACCGCTCTCGTCGCTGCCGTCGTCACCCAAGAAGCGCTGAATTATGAGCACGTAGCCGACCCCGAGTGCGAGCACGAGAATGCCAAACGGGGTGACCGAGAAGAAGCTGAAGCCGGCCTCGCCTTGGCGTTTCAGCTCGGCATCGACCACGAGGTTCGGAGCGGTCGCAATGAGCGTGAGCATGCCGCTCATGAGTGCGGCCATGCTCAGCGGCATCATCAACTGTCGCGGCGACATGCCGAGCCGCTTTGACAAGCTCATGACCACCGGAATGAAAATTGCAACGACTCCGGTCGAACTCATGACCGCGCCAAGTCCCGCTACTGTCACCATGAGCAGCACCACAAGCTTGGTACGGTTCGAACCAGCACGAGCGGCCAGCCAGTCCCCCAACTTATAGGTGACGCCGGCGCGTGATAAGCCCTCACCAACGACGAAGAGCGCTGCGATCAACAAGACATTCGGATCCGCAAACCCCGCGAGCGTTTCAGGAACCGTGAGCAACCCAGTGAGTGGAAACGCGACGATTGCGAGGAGCGCGACAACGTCAAGCCTCGGCTTGCCAATGCTGAAGAGCACGATGACCACAGCTAGCAGCCCGACCACAAGCAGAAGCTCTACTGTCATGGGCCACGCCTTCCGATCGGTTCTCCAGAATTCTAAGCCCGCAGCAAACCGGGGCGCAGCAAACTGGCCCGCAGTACACCCGTCCGCAGCTCATGAGAGCGCCTACCATCCTTTGATCCGCTCACGCAAGGGGGTACCTGCACCCCTCGGCTACACATAGCTTTTAACCATGAACGGCATATTTATAGCACTCATCGTAATCGCGATTATCCTCGCTCTTGTTGGTGGCTTCGTGAAGGCAGTGAACTTCCTCCTCTGGGTAGGTATCGTGCTGCTCATCATTGCGGTCATCATGTGGCTCCTGCGAAGCATCAGCGGGAATAGACGCTAATCCCCTACCGGATCGTGCGCAGGGCACGATCCGCCACAACTCGAATCACTGAACACCCATCATTGGTTCGCCCCCCAACTGCTCCCGGCTGAACGCGCTTAGCCGGGAGCAGTTCTGTAGCCTCCGAACCGCCGTGTGTCAACCCGATCGAAGGCTTGCGAGCTTCTCTCTAGCCTGGTTGGACTGAATCGAAGGGAGAATGATGAGCACCCAAACTTTGCTCCAGAAACTGGCTTCAACGACAGGCCCCGTGACGGTCGCGTACACCGATGGGCCGCGTGCATTACCGCAGGTTGAAGAAGAGTCGCGTCACGAGGCACTCCTCGACAGACTAAGGTCGGCTCAGGCGCCTGAACAAGATGTCGAGGCGATTGCGGCCATACTCTCTCGAACCGACGGAACGCCGAGCCCCTCTGCACGATACATCGTTGCACGAGAGGGCACGATCGAGGTCGCCAGCACATTTCCGGGACCGAGGCTCGGGGGTGAAATCGCAGCATCGGGGTCGTTGCCGATACTGTTTCCTTTGATCAGGCACCTTTCCCGAAGCGTCTCATACCTCGCCATCGAGACCGACCGCGAGGGTGCTGAAGTGCGTCTTGAGCGTGCGGATCGCCATGCCCCGGACCATACGGAGGAGATCGAAGGGCGAACCGACAGCCTCACGAAGGTGCAGACCGGCGGATACTCCCACGCTCGATATCAACGTTCTGCCGAGGAGGTGTGGAAGCACACCCAATCAGAAGTCGCGGAAGTCACTGACCGATTGGTCGAGCACTACCGGCCAGACTTCATTCTCATCTCTGGAGATGTACGCGCGCGGCAGTTGCTCATCAAGGGCCTCGCCGATGCAAGTTCGGCACTCGTGCATGAACTCGAGGTACACACTCGAGCTGATGGCGC
The DNA here is from genome assembly GCA_040393365.1 of Leucobacter denitrificans. Taxonomy (GTDB): domain Bacteria; phylum Actinomycetota; class Actinomycetes; order Actinomycetales; family Microbacteriaceae; genus Leucobacter; species Leucobacter denitrificans_A. The sequence continues at coordinate 355 of JBEBUJ010000011.1, read as the reverse complement.
AGACGACGAAGGTCTTGCCAGCGCCATCGCAGAAATTGCAGAAACGCATGTCGCCGATCAAATTGCGGCTACGGTAGATCGCGCAAGATCGAGCGACGGAATCCTCGGCGCCGAAGGCATGCCAGCCGTCGTTGAGGCTCTCCAGCAAGCACGGGTCGACACACTGGTGCTTGACGCAAGGTTCGAGAGCGACAACGAGCAATTGCATGCACTCAGCGATGAACCGTGGGTGTCAGAAACAGAGGGTCACAGCTTCGAAGCCAAGACTCTCGGTGTGATTCCCGCTGCCGAAGCACTCGTTCGCGCCGCCGTTCTCACAGGTGCGCGGGTCATCATTAGTGAAGAACAGTTTGAG
>JBEBUJ010000010.1:0-46944 GCA_040393365.1 Leucobacter denitrificans | reverse complement strand
CGCAGGCAACCTTGTCTCAATTAAGAACCCCGATGGTGCGGTTCGGGCGTTCACCTACGATGCTCAACATCAGATGCTCACTGCCACTGACGAACTCGGCACCGAGTACCTGAAGAATCAGTACGATAGCGCGGGCCGAGTGGTGAAGCAGTGGGATGCTGACGGCAACCTGCGAAGCTTTGAATATGGCAACGGGGTCACGGAGTACACGAACGCCGAGGGAGAGGTCTCCACATTCTCCTGGGACAAGGACAAACGCATCACTCGTATTGAAGACGCGGCAGGCGGAGACACGAAGTTCTCGTACGACGAGCTAGGGCGCACTGAGAAGACCGTCGACGCAGACGGAGCCACTGAGTATACGTATGACGAGCACGGCAATGTGGCAACCGAAACTCGCCCCGACGGCGGTGTGTGGCAGTACACCTGGAGTGGCACGGGAGAGCTTATCTCTGAGACCGACCCCAAGGGGCGCACCACGACGCACACAGTAGACGATCGTGGCCTCACAACGAGCACGACCCTCGCCGACGGAAGCTTCGTTGAGTACACCTACACGTCAAAGGGTGACCTCGAGTCGGTGACGTATCCGTCGGGTGCCGTCGAAAGGTACAAGTACGACGCTCGTGGCAATCTCACGACGCACACTTCGGCGGCGGAGCGGGTGACAACCTTCGCGTACGATGCGGCGAACCGAATGGTGTCAGCCACAGACGCCACCGGAGCGGTCACGCGGTACGCCTACGACGCCGGTGACCGGCTCACGAGGATGACGGACGCGCTTGGTCGCGTGACGACGTACACCTACGACTCGCTCGGGCAACCGCTCACCGAGACGGCTCCAGACGGTGGGGTGACGAGGTTCACGTGGGATGCGCACACTCGCATGGCGACCGTGACCGACCCTGAGGGCGGTGTCGTAACGTACGCGTATACGAAGGAGGACGCGGTTTCGAGCGTGACTGATCCGCTCGGAAATGTCACGAACTACACAGTCGACCCAATGGGTCGCGCGACCTCGGTCACCGACCCGCTCGGCGGAACCTGGAGCGCTGAACTCGATGAAATAGGCCGTGTCACCGAGCGTATCGACCCAGAGGGGCACGGTGCTTCCACCGTCTACGACTCCCTCGGTCAGGTTGTTTCTGAGACGGACGCTGAGGGCGGCACCTGGTCGTACTCTTACGACGCCGTCGGGAATCTCACCGAGACTATTGACCCCGAGGGTGGATCAACGACCTATACCTACGACGAGCTTGACCGCCTGATCGATGTAGCGGATCCCGATGGCCGCGTGGTGAGCTACTCGTACGATGCCGATGGCAACGTCATATCGGTGGAGGATCCGGTCGGGGAGACTTTCGGGTACACCGTCGACGCTGACGGGGTGGTGCTCACAGAGACGAACGCGCTCGGAGACACCACCACGTACGAGCTCGATGCGGTGGGGCAGGTCACAGCGGTGGTGGATCCGCTCGGGAACCGGACCGAGCTTGAGTATGACGCCGCAGGGCAACTCGTGCTCGTGCGCGACGCGAATGGCGCCGAAACCCAGTATGAGTATGACCCGGTGGGGCGGCTCGCTGCGGTGATCGACGCCGTCGGCGGGCGCATTGAGGCTCGGTATGACAAGAACGGTCGCACGATTGCTACGGTCGATGCGTCTGGTGACGTCACTACCTACGGATACGACGCTGCGGGTAGGCAGGTCAGCACGACCGATGCCGATGGTCGAGAGGTGAGGTACCACTACGACGATGCGGGGCAACTCGTGAAGGTTGTCGAAGGTGACGCTGATACGTCTGCGGTCACGGAGTACGCATACACGAAGACGGGCAACCTCGCCTCTGTCACAGACCCGCGCGGTGGGGTCGCGACGTACGAGTACGACCGAGTCGGCAGGCTCACCGCGCGCGCCGATGCCGGGGGAGTGACCTCTGAGTTCGTGTATGACCTCGCCGGTCGAGTCACGAAAGAACGAAATGGTGACGGTCAGTCGCGCTCGTTTACTTACTCGCAAGCTGGGTTGGTGACGGGGCTGAGCGACCCGAAAAAACGGCAACACGGCATTCGAGTACGACGGCGCTGGCCGCCTCATCGTAATGCACGACCCAGAGGGCGTGACAGCGTGGATGTATGACGAACTCGGTCGCACGGTTTCAGAGACCTCGAGCCTGAACCGCACCACGAAGGCAACCTACGATGCAGTGAGCCAGGTGACTCGACTCACGCTGCCCGATGGGCAACACATCGACTATGGGTACGACCCGGTCGGGCAGGTCACGAGCCAGGAGACCCCGTGGGGAGACCTTGCCTACGAGTGGCGGGCAGACGGCGTGCTCTCAGGCATCGATCGCAGCGACGGTGTGACGACGACAATTGTGTCGGATGCTGAGCAGCGTCCCATCTCGATCACCCATGCTGAGCCAGCCGTGCAGGCGGAGCCAGAAGAGGAAGCGGCAACTGAAGTGGTGTTCCCGAGTCGCACTCCCGCGGTGTGCCAGGAGGATGGCACGGCGAGTTATCTTGAGCATCGCACGCTGCAGAATCTCGAGGGTGACGATGAGCAGTGTGTGAAGACTGCCGATTACTTGAATCGGCGAACGGTCCCAGCACCAGAAGACCCGGTGGGTGACGGCGGGGCGCTGCACTACGGATACAGCTACACGCCCGCGGGTTACACGTCGAGCATGGTCCGCGAGATTCTCGGCGAGCTGCCCGCCCCGGAAGCGAGAGCGCTCGACCCCAACGCCGAGGCGACTGTACCCGTTCGGCCAGTGCTTGAATCGACGACCCGGGACTACTCCTACGATGCGCTCGGCAGGCTCGTCGGCAGTACGGTGACTGACACGACTCCACAGTCGGAGGAAGCGCTGGGGTCAGAGCTGAATCCTGCGCCCCAGGTGATCTCCGAGTCGCTCTTCGGGTACGACAAGAACGGCAACCGCACGCACACGAAGACCACGGCCCCTGACGAAGTGATCGAGACGCGGCAAGTATTTGCTGACGGGAACCGCATTACGAGCCAAACCACGACGGGCGGCGAACAAGCCGGAATCCGCGAGTATGAGTATGACGGTGCTGGCCGTCGTACATCTGAGCGTGGTGTTGGTGGGGCAGACACTGATTACGAGTACGGCTGGGGCGGAATGTCGACGAGCGTGCGAGTAGGCGACCGCACCACCGAAACTGAGTACGACGGGCTTGGCCGTGCGGTGAGTCAGCAGGTATCGACTCAGTACGGGACCGACTCGGTGTCTGAGTCGTTCTTCGGTGGAGCGCAGGTCGAGCGGACTTCTGCGCAGCACGGCGACAGCGTAACCCTGTGGGGTGCGACCGGGAAAGTTGCGGGTATCGGCACGGACACGTCGGATGCTGCGAGGTGGGCGCTGCTTGACGGGCTCACGTCGGTGGTTGCCGAGGCGTCTGGTGGTGCGGGTGATATCTCGCAGGTGGCGTCGTATGGCGAGTACGGGATGCCGTCGTTTGCGTCGTCTGGGTTTGCGCAGCATCGCGGATACACGGGTGAGATACAAGACGGCGGGACCGGGATGATGTCGTTCGCGTCAAGGTCGTATGACCCCTCGTCTGGTTCGTGGTTAACGCCTGATGCGTGGCCCGGACTGCTGGTGGCACCGCAGACGCTGAACGCGTACGCGTATGTGCTCGGGAACCCGACAACATTTGTGGATGAGGGTGGGTACTGGCCGATTCCGCCGAACATATTCTGGCAGGCTGCTGCAGCGGTGGCGATCGAGGCAGCGAAGGTTGTGATGGGAGTGCGCGCTGCCGCGGCTGCGGTGGTGGGCGCCGGGGCTCGTGCGGCGGTTCGGGGTGCCTCACCAAGTAGACCGTCTTCTGCTGGCGGGGCAGGTGGAGGTGCAGGAGTTCAGTCAGGGAATAGCACTGTGAGAAATGCTTCGTCGTACAGTGGTTCGTTCACTCAGGTACGTCACGCAACGGCAACACGAGACTGTACCGCAAGTATCTGGGCGGCTCAGGGATGCGCCGCAATTGCAGAGGCAGAAGGCCAGATAGCACTTGGGGAGGCCATACTCGACTGGGCACAAACGGAAGAAGGGCAGGAGGTGCTCGCTGGCATCGTTGGGGGAGTCCTATTCATCGCCACAAGGGGGAGAAGCGGACTAAGAGGCTTCAAGTTACCGAGCAGCTCAGCCGCAAGTGGTTTGCGTTCGGTCGATGACGTGCTGAAAGACTTGCCAAAAGGAAAGAATTCGCATTTCCGCACTGTCCCTGACGAGAGGACGCTTCGTTCGACTTTTGATGAGATGATAAAAGACGGAAAGCCTATTGACGTGCCCGGATATAAGGGACAGTACTATGAACTCTCCAATGGGACGAGGGTTGGGCTGCGCGAAGGATCAAAGTCGGGCGGACTGACAATTGACATCCGTACTCCCGGCCAACCTCCACGAAAGGTTCACATACAATGAGCGCAATGGAAGATCGTACTCCGAAAGAAGACCTCCTTGTTGGTGGGCTCGATGATTGGGTAGATCCCGGCTGGGCATGCGGAAGTACTGAGTATACAGAAATTACTGATCGAGTTCAGCAACGAACCTTTACGCTCGGACTGATCGCAGAAGTCCTCGTTGAAGGACTCATGGTTCCTGGCGATGTTGATGAAAACGGTCACCAACCGTGGAAGTGCACGACTGGGGAAGCGATTGAGCGGATCACCCGTGAGTGGCTCACCGATTGGCCCGATGAGGAGGCTCCACTCCCCGGGAGCGTGGTGTGGCTTTCCAACACTCCCGCGGGGGATGAAATTGGACGGTCGGTTCTGGCTCGTGAAGGTTACGATGACGGCGTAGAAGATACCGTATGATTGCTTCGTTTCAAACCGAGCGGGCTTCAGGACGAGTCAGATTTCATCTCGTTTACCCGAGTGAGTGCATCGTCATGATGCTCGATGTAGACGGCATGTACGGTCACAATGTTTGTTGTAGGTTCGTCTTTGCGGATTCGTGAGCAATCAATGAATCGCGGGAACGAGTGGCTGTTTCGCGAGAACTTTGGATCTAGGTCGCCCAGATGGATCGGAGCGCTTCGTAAAGGTGAGATCCGCGAGGTACTATCTCAGCAGCGAATTTCGACCTGTACGAAAAACTCGGTGACGCAGTTGGAAAACCGCGGGTAGTCAAGCGAGGACGAATAGCACCACGAGTCGCAGGTTCGAAACTACAGCGAGCTACACCAAGTCGTGTGTGTGTGTGTGTTGATTCCATGGTGAAGCTACGATCATAAGTTATGAGGACAGTCTCAAAAACTGCCGTGCGGCGTGCGGGGTCAATGACCAGGAAGTTCATGAGGAAGGAGTGCACGCTCGATGATTTTGAACCTCACCTTGACACTATTGTGGCGTATCGTGCAAGCTTTGCTCAGCCGTTAGATGCTGTACACAGAGGGCTGCTCGATGTTCATGATGAGGTCGATGTAGATGGTGAAACCAGCCGCAGATTGAAGAAACTGTCCACGATCATCGACAAACTGTGGAGAGAACCGGGATTGGATCTCTCACGAATGCAGGATATTGGCGGGTGCCGCAGCGTTGTAGAGACTCGCGATGAATTGCAGGCACTTCGATACCGAATTGATGCCAGATGGGACTGCAGGACGAAAGATTATGTTCTTACACCGCGCGATTCTGGATATCGCGCAGTTCACATGATTGTTGAGCATGACGGACACGCAATAGAGATCCAGCTTCGCACAAAAACGATGCATACCTGGGCGCAGACCGTTGAAGCCTTTTCTTCCATCCTGGGAGAGAACTATAAACAAGATGGTGACCATATTGTGCAGCAGTACATGGTCGCGATGAGCGCACTGATGAACGCTACCGAATGCGGCAGGACCGTACAGTCTGAGGTGACTGGTATAGTTGATAGACTCCGCCCACAGGTTATGGAACTCATCTCTGGTATCACTCAACCGGCGGAACAGGAGAATTTATGAGCACTATCAATAACTTCTTACTCGTGTTCAACCACTCGAAGAATGAACTTGTTTCTTGTGATGAGTTTGGTACAGATATCGAGAGTGCAACTGCTGCGTACGCTGAAATGGAACGACAGCACAAGGATTCCCACGCCGTTGACATCGTACTTGTCGGCTCCGATTCGATCGAAACCGTCAAGGTTACTCATTCAACGTATTTCAAGGACGGTTCGATGTCTCTGATCGAACGTTCTTTCCGAGAGACTTCTGGGCTGCTGCGCTGATTTCGGGTAGCGGAGTTGGTGGTTTCCCTTACGCTGCGAATGCTGATTGCTGATATCTATAGTCAACTTCGTTGAGCCTACGGTAGCCAGGTGTGTGCTCGAAGAGGTTGCTCGCCATACGTAATACGCCTGTCAAATACGTAAAACTCCTTCGCTGACTACGTAAAGTCACTCGGTGAGGTACTGCATTTGCGCGAATCACGTATTGTCGGGCTCTAGCGCCGGAATAATTGCAGTGTTCCCGCGCGGTGCAGCGAAGGTGCTGCGGCGTCTCCGCGGTGACTCACTCGATGACTGGGAGTTTCACTCTGATGTTTTGCCTGTTCCGTGTCATTCGACAGGCAGCAACGGGTTTCGGGATCGAAGTCACTGCGGCCTCCCCGCTCGATGCGGCCATTGAATGCTGCGAGAGGGAACTGGTGGTCTTTGAATGAAGACGTCTCGCTCCTTCATGACACAGAAGTGGTATCAAACTCGAGCGGGTATCGGGCTTAGGGTATTCCAAGCATTCATGCTTTTTTCGGTGGTATCGAAGATCTTCGCTGCGTTCAGTTCTTCTGTGGAAGAAGGCATTACAGCCATTGAGATCTTCCTTCTCGCGTTTGCAGTATTTGCTATTGCCGCTGTCTTCCTGCATGTGGCATTATTTTTGATTCCACTTCGGCGCGTGCGTAAAGCTTGTCCTCAGTGCCACTTCCACGCTGTTGGACTTGGCCTAGAGAGTTACGCGCAGATCTACGAGGTCGTGGGGTGGCAGGTTTTCTCGCCAGACTGGCATGGCACTCTCTTTCTGTCTGTTGGAGACGGCACGTTCGAGTTTCGCTCGGGGGGTATGCGAGACCCAGATCCGATGCTCTCGGTTCCGTTTTGCGCCGTCGGCTCGGTGGAACCGGTACACGTCGTTTCACGGGTGGGCGAAGGGGGAGGGCTCAGGTTCGTCATTCAGGGGAAACCGTTTGACGTTCGGCTCATCAATGACCCCGTTTTCGGGGTGAAGACCGCGAGAAAAGAACGCTCGGTCGCACTTGCCTCCCAGCTTGACGAGCTTCGGGGAGCTGGAGCGGGCGGGCTCTTTGAGGAGGCAGTGCCGTGATTGCGCAAGGATCCACCACAGATCTTCGAGGCAAAACGGGATGTTCAAGTACCAGGGACGCGAAACCCCAAGGCTCTGATTCACCAGGCAATTCTTAACCCCGTCATGCACACGCAGGGTTCAACCTACAGAACGGAAATCTATGTTCACCATCGCACCATCAATTGTCGGGCTGTTTGCAGTCGGAACTGTGCTTGTGATCATCGCTCTGATGATTGTGAAGCGCTACCGAATCGCAAAGCCCGATGAGGCAATCATCGTCACTGGCGGCAAGGGCAAGGAGGTCATCGGGCCCGACGGCAAGAAGACCCGTGACCTGTCGGGTCAGCGGGTTGTGACCGGAGGCGGCGTGTTCGTCTTACCCTTTATCCAGAAGGCGTTCTCGATGAGCTTGCAGTCACGCCGACTTTCCATCGCAACCGAAGCGCAGACCACCGATGGCATCACGATCCAGGCGCAAGCGGTTGCCGTCGTGAAAGTCGGCGGGACCGAAGAAATGATTCGCTCAGCAGCTCAGCGATTCCTCTCCTCGTCGAACGAGATCGACGAATCCACGCAGGAAGTGCTCTCGGGTTCGCTCCGTTCGATCATCGGTGGCCTCACCGTGCTGCAGATCATTCGTGATCGTGCTGTCGTCGCGCAGAGCGTGCTCGAAGCCGCGGAGGAGGCGCTGACAAAGCAGGGACTGGTCGTTGACACGCTGCAGATCCAGGAGATCCGCGACGGCGCCGACTACATCTCAAACATTGGTCGCCCCGAAGCTGCGAAGGTGAGGCAGGCCGCTGAGGTCGCCGAGACGAGTGCCTACCAGGTCGCGCAGGAAGCGAAGATCTCGGCAGAGCGTGTGCTTGTGGATCGCAACCGTGAACTGAAACTCCGTCAGGCCGAAGTGCAGGCCGAGACTGACAAGGCCACCGCGCAGGCATCTGCTGCGGACCCGCTCGAGCAGGCGATCCAGCAGCAAGCGATCGTTGAGCAGCAGCAGATTACCGCGCAAAAACAGGTCGCTTTGCGCACCGAGCAACTGAATGCCGACGTTCGCGCCGTCGCCGAGGCCGAAGCCTACAAAGTCGAGGCGCTAGCGAAGGCAGACGCTGGCGCCGCAATCTCGGCCGCGGAAGGCCGTGCACAGGCCACCGAGCGCGAAGCTATCGCTCAGAAGTCGAGCCGTATTGCTGCTGCTGAGGCGCAAGAGCGTGAGGGCAAGGCGGAAGCAGAAGTGCAGCGCGCCAAGATTGAAGCCGAGGGTAACGCCGAAAAGACCGCCCGGCTTGCAGCCGCGGAGGCGCTACGTGCCGAGGGCGACGCGGAGGCCAGTGCCACGCTTGCCCGCGGCAAGGCCGAAGCGGAAGCAATTCAGGCGAAGGGTCTCGCAGAAGCCGAGGCGATTGATGCTCGTTCAAAGGCGCTCGCGGAACAGGCGGAGAGCGTGCTCGCACAGGATCTCATCGCACTGCTCCCGAAGATCGCCGGTGAATATGCGCAGGCGATTGCGAACATCGACCAGATGACCGTCGTCTCAGCTGACGGTAGCCATAAGGTCGCGGGCGAAGCGATGGGCAACATCAAGGGGCTTCTCGAGATGGCGAAGGACACCGTGGGCATCGACCTCACCTCCATACTCAACGGTGCGGTCACCGGTCACGCGGCCGGCACCGCGGCAAGTCGTGCGGCAAGTCCCGCTGCAAACATCGACATCGTCGACGAGTAGATTTCGTCTACCGCGCTAGGAACTGACGCGATGGGGGTCAGCTTCGTGCTATGAGTGTCCTTACTTGGTGAACTCTTTCTCGAAATTCAGTGATGCGAGTCGTTTGTTCACCTGCTCATCCCAGTCGACTCGTACGATCGCCTGGTCCAGTTCTGAGAGATCGTCGTAGCTGGCACCAGGTTCACCCGCGAGCACCCGCTGGATGTCGTGAAGGCTGATGTGAGGCGAAGACTCGAGCTCGCGTCCGATCCTCGCCCAGTGGGCGATTTGCTGCGCAGCATTTCGCCCTGTGTCAGCGCCGGTTGCTTTCGCGGCGGCAAATAATTCGCCGTCCACGCGCATCGGAACTGTGCTGCTCATGTGGCAAATGTAGCAAGTTATTACAACATTTGGATGGTGGCTCAACGGCCCGGGGAAGTGGGTTTGTGTAATAAAACCACTAAGCTGCTTTCAGTAGTCGACAGTAGGGATGAAGTTATGGACACTGTACCCCCGGCCCGATCCGAGGTGGATGCCGACGAACGTTATGTAATTCAGTCAATGGCGAGAGGGTTGCAGGTGATGACCCTATTTACGGAACAGCGCCCTGCGTTACGACTTACCGAGATATGTGAGATAACTGGCGTGAAGATGCCAACTGCGTTCAGGATCGCAGCGACGCTGGTGCACTGCGGATTTCTGCAACGCTCAAGCAACGGAGACTATCGTCCGTCGCCCGGAGTGCTTCGCATGGGCACATCGGCGCTGCGTAGCATCGGGCTTGTCGAGCTCGCGACCAGTCAGCTTCAGGACCTTGCCGAGGAATACGGCCAAACAGCGAATATGGCGGTACTGCACGGTGACAAGGTTCTCTACTTGATACGTCGACGCGCGCGGGTAGGCGTACGTGAGAATGTGCAAGTGGGTACGATGCTTCCGGCAGTGCACACTGCGAATGGCAAGGCCCTGCTGGCTGGCCTGGAGGACAAGCAGATTGAAGCACTACTGACGCCCGCATCGTTTAAGAACGCAACTGGTCCGAATGCGATCGCGACGCTCGAGGAGCTTCGGTCTGAGATAGCTGCGGTGCGCCGAAACGGCTATGCGATCCAGCATGAACAGGTCACGGCAGGAACCCGTTCCGTAGCCAGCGCAGTTCGGAGTACCGATGGTAAAACTATTGCCTCAGTGAGTATTGCCGTGAACGCCTACTCGTGGTCTCTGGAACAGACCATCACGGAACTCGCGCCACGAATCAAGACCTTTGCAGAGAGCCTGTCGGGTTTGTACGACGAGTTGTAACACTAAATCATCCGATGCTCCATTGTGCCTATCCCGGAGATTGAGGAAAAGAGGACATCACGCGGGGACAAATACCTGGGCGGGTTAGCGCGGTGTCCGATCCCGTCCGGCGTGCCGGTAAAGATCAGATCGCCCGGATATAGCCTGCAGATATGGCTGATGTATTGAATCAGTTCTCCGACCGAATGTGTCAATTCGCTTATGGACCCTTGCTGAACGGTGGTCCCGTTCACCTTACAGGTGAGTGAAAGTGCAGAGAGGTCATCAATTTCATCGAGTGTTACAAGCTCCGGCCCAATGGGGGAGAAGCCTGGGTGCGACTTCGCCATCGAGAATTGAGGCAATTGTCCAAGCATCTGACCAGTGCGGTCCGTGATGTCCTGACCAACTGTGACCCCGGCGATGTATTCATCTGCTTCTGCCGCCGAAACGCGGTAGGCCTCGCGCCCCATCACAACTACCAGCTCAACTTCCCAGTCCACTTTGTCCGTGGGCGTGCAAATATCGCCGTATGGGCCTGTGATTGAGGATGGAAATTTCGTGAAGATGAGTGGAACTTTCTCAGCCTCGAGTCCTGCCTCTTTTGCATGACGTCCGTAGTTCAATGCAACGGCGAATACCTGACGTGGCCGTGGAACAGGGGCACCCAGATCACCAGTACCAAATGGAACTCCAACCCCAACTGGTACTGACTGATACCAGTCAAGAAAAGCCTCCCACTGGTCTAGGAGATCATTCATGGTTGGCCCAAACATCCCAGCGCTGGTTTCCCAGATGTCGATTGCTAGGCCACGTGATACGACGGCGGCCCTCCCGTGTACTGTCGCGAGTCTCATAGAACTCGTGCGATGCTCGAGTACTTGACTTTCGGGTCTGCAGTCACCACGGGATTCCGTAGGGTCCCGATCCCTTCGATCTCTGCTTCAACGACATCGCCGGGTTTTAGGAATGCTGCCTGAGGATCGTCCGCCGCAGCTGCGACGCCGGAGACCGTGCCAAGAGAGAGTAGGTCACCAGCGCGGAATACCTGCGCAGAGTGATAAGAGAGCAGGTCGTGGATTCTCGCCGTCATGTTCCGAGTGTTGGATTGCTGGCGAACTTCGCCGTTCACACGGAGTTCGAGGTTGAGGTTGTAGGGGTCATCGATCTCGTCTGGAGTCACGATCCACGGCCCGAGTGGGCAAAATGTGTCAATTGCCTTGGAATACGAGAACACCCCCGATTTCATTTCACGCCGTTGAATGTCTCGCGCCGTGATGTCGTTGAAAATGAGGTAGCCTGCGATGTAATCGAGCGCTTCATCTGGTGAGAGAAACTTTCCCGATTTGCCGATTACGACGGTCAGTTCGAGCTCGTAGTCCAATTCACTCGTCAAATCGCCTGGGTAAACGATCGGTTCGTTTGGTCCGATAATCGCATCGATGTTCTGGAAGAATACGATGCCTTTGTTGACGGGATGCTCTGCACCAGAAGAGGCCATGTCCTCATGGTGCTCGGGAAAGTTGCCGGCAGTGTGAAAGAACTTGCGTGGAACGATCGGCGCCGCAAGGCCGTTCTCGGTGAGACTCAGCACCCTCCCTGTCTCTTCAACGTGCCCCGCGCGTTCGAAGTACTCCACCATCGACCCGCAAGCGAGTTCCACGAGGGCATCCCCGTCTTCGAGTCGCCCAACCGAACCGTTGCGTAATGTTGCTAGCTTGGCCATGTTTTCTCTCCTTAAAAGTTACTTTTATCTGGTGACTGTAGTAGAGAGTGTTGATCCTTGTCCAGTACTCGGTCTAGATCTCACGAAGTGTGGGGGTTCGGCTCTGGGAGGAGTGTGCCCTTAGCGCTTTGTTGCCCAGTGGGTGACTGGGCTGCTGGCGACCTAGAGTCCCCGAGTGGAGCTTCTGCGCGCCCGTGTGGGAATCGCAAAAGTGATGCTGGACACCGCTGGCTTGTGCAGATACTCTGATTTAATGAAAGTGAGTTTCGATTACAGAAACCTCAGAGTCGAGGTTTCTGAGTTGGACCCAGGGATGTCGAGTATTCCGATACCTCTCTGGAGTTCATAAGAACGTTCATTCGTCACGATCAAAGGAGATAAGGAAATGAAGATGACAACCACCACAATGCGGAGACGTTTCAGTGCCGCAAAAGCTGCTTTGGCCGTCGCGGTCTCGGCTGCTTTGCTCGTCAGCTGCAGCAACGGAGCCAGTTCGGAGCCTGATGAGACTGCGAATGCTGAGGCACTGAAGCCGTTTCACGTTCTCTCAGTCCCCGTAGCCCATTTCGCCCATGCGTTCATGGCGTTGGAACAGGGATATTTTGAAGAGGAAGGACTCGACGTCACTATTCAGAGTTTCCCCTCGGGAACCACCGCCCTTGAAACCTTTAAGCAGGGCATCGACGGGCGAGAGGGATTTGGTGAGGTGATTCTCTCTGGTGCTGCACCGGCTGTAAGTTTCTGGGGCCAGTCGGATGACAAGTATCGTGCAATCGCTGAGGTCGAACGAAACAGTGAGGGATACGTTGCTGTTGCCCGTGCCGATGTGAAGCAGGCTTCTGATCTGGTGGGACAGAAGGTGGGGTACCGTGAAAAGTCGACCTCTGAGCTATTCCTGCGCACCTATTTCGCTGAGAACGGGTTATCTCTCGACGATGTCGAACTGGTGAACCTGGATCAAGCCGCCATGGTTTCGGCACTCGATCAGGGTGATATTGCTGCATTCTTCTTGTTCGAGCCAGCTGGCCGACTGTCGGTAGAGACAAGCGGAGATTCGGTGCACTACTTGACCACGGGGGCAGATTTCTTTGAGAGCAGTTCCGTTGCTGGAACTTGGCAGCACGTGATCGATGAGCGTCCTGATGACATTGCGGCCTTCCTCCGGGCGCTTATTAAAGGGCAGGAGTACGTCAAATCACATCCTGAAGAGACCGCCGAGCTTTATGCGCGAGATTTCAACGTTGCAAAAGAGGGTGTGCTCGCGGATCTTGAGATTCTCAACTTGATGGTTGGGCTGGATGCGGAGTTTGTTTCGACGACTGAGGAGCAGGCTGGGGAGATCGCAGCATGGGGTGGTCGGGACCGGGAGTTTGATTTCTGGAGCTTCGCTTCGCCGTGCTCATTGGTAGTCGCTGATTCGTCTCGGGTCGACCCCGATGCGCCGAGTTGCTGATATGGGCGTCAAACCTGGGTGTGGATTGAGAGGAAAGGTGTGATGCTGAACGCGACTCCGATGCTTCAAGTCATTGATCTCGACAAGTCATACGGGCGTAGTGGCGCTGGCCCGATGGTGCTTGAGAATGTCAGTTTGCAGATCGATGAAGGGTCGTTCACCTGCATCGTCGGGCCAAGTGGGTGCGGCAAGAGCACTCTGCTGAATATTCTTGCCGGCTTCGAAAAGCCAAATCACGGACAGGTGCTCCTGCGAGAGAGTCCGATCCAGGGACCTGGACCGGACCGAGTCGTCGTGTTTCAAAACGCATCTGCGGCGATCTTCCCATGGCTGACTTCTATCAAGAATGTGTCTTTCGGTCTGAAATGGTCCGGGAAGCATAAGACCCCGAAAGCTAAGGACGCCGCTGTAGAAGCGAGTCTCGACACCGTTGGTCTCTGGGAGCATAGGGCGAAGTATCCCAACGAGCTCTCAGGCGGAATGCAGCAGCGGCTACAGCTCGCGCGAGCGCTGGCAATGGATCCAGACGTTCTGCTAATGGATGAACCGTTCGGGGCGTTGGATGCGCTGACTCGAGAGATCCTCAGTCGTGAATTGATTCGAGTGTGGAATCAGACCACACCACGAAAGACCATTGTCTTTATCACACACGATATCGATGAGGCTCTTCGGCTGGGCACTCGGGTAATTGTTCTGTCGCCCGAAGCACACGGCATTGTCGGTGATTTTGATGCTTCGGGTGTCGGATTCGACGAGGAAGGCAGCCTACTGACCTCGTTACGCGGCGAGATTCGTAATCTGCTCGGAAAGGGGGCGTTCTAGATGTCCGAACTGAAACAAACTGCTTCCGTTGTCGCACCGAATCTTGGAGGGGAGGCCCCACGAGTTCGCCGGGCCTCCACGGGATTTGACCGTCGACAACGGCGGGCGAGGGTCATCAATACCATGATGGCCACTGGATCCGTTCTTCTCTTCCTTGTGTTCTGGCAACTCATCTCCACATACCTTGTGAACGAGAAGTTGCTACCGAGCCCACTCACCGTCTTTAACACGATGATTCCGATGTTCGTGAACGAAGGCCTGACAGGGCACATTGGAATCTCGATGCGGAGAATTGCAATCGGATTCATTTGGGGCGCGATTGCTGGCATCGTGCTCGGCCTACTTATTGGTCGATTGCGTGTTTTCGAATCACTGTTCAACCCTCCATTGCAGTTTTTGCGGTTTCTGTCACCGACAGCGCTGATACCGGTCGCAATTATCTGGTTCGGGATCGCCGAGACTTCCAAGTTGTTCCTGATTTTCTGGGCAACCTTCGTGTTCTCAGTTGTCACCGTCATCCAAGGCGCGCAGAGCATTCCTGAGACTCGTCTCCGTGCCGCGCAATCACTCGGCGCCGGACGATGGACGATCCTATGGAGGGTCGTGCTTCCGTCAGCAGTGCCATTTATTGTC
This sequence comes from Leucobacter denitrificans, assembly GCA_040393365.1. Lineage (GTDB taxonomy): Bacteria > Actinomycetota > Actinomycetes > Actinomycetales > Microbacteriaceae > Leucobacter > Leucobacter denitrificans_A. The sequence continues at coordinate 32,001 of JBEBUJ010000010.1, read as the reverse complement.
GGAGGATTGAGGACTGCGGTTGCAGCATCCTTCATGAGTATCATTCCGGCAGAACTTCTTGCCGCGCAGTCGGGTCTTGGCTATCTGCTCAGTCAAGCGACGATCACGCTCGACACTGCCAGGGTCTTCGTGATTCTTGTGATTTTCTGTCTGCTGGGCTTCTTGACAGACGCGTTGTTCCGACTGGTCACCAAGGTTGCGCTTCGTCGTTACACGATTGCATGACATTGGCCGGTGTTCGATGTGAGGTTGGGTAACTTGTGAGTGAAAAGAGAGAAGCAATGGTGATAGACCCCGAGTCGTTTCGCGCAGCGATTGATCGAGAGATGCTGATTGACCTGGCAAAGGAGGTGATCAACGTTCCAAGCCCGACGGGGGAAGAAGCGGAACTGGCCCAAGACCTAGAACGCATCTGGAGTGACATTGGCTTAGAAGCGCAGACACAAACACTCTACGAAGATCGGCTCAACGTTGTTGGACGCCTGCGCGGCACTCGATCGGACGCACCCAGTGTCATGCTCTCGGGTCATCTGGATACTTCGGTTCGAGGTGATGAACCTTGGTTGGAAGGCCCGGGATGGAAGAATAACGCCGTAGTACTCGACAATAAGTGGATCTACGGCAATGGGATCTTCAATATGAAGAACGCACTGGTCAGCTATACCGTGATGGCGGCAACGATGCGAAAGCTCGGAATTGAATTGCCCGGGGATGTCATTCTTGCAGGTACTGCAGGGGAGATCGAGCTCGCAGGAGTCGACGAGTTTCAGGGGCAACAGTTCGATTCTGTCGGAGCGGGCATGCGGCACCTGCTTTCGCACGGAGTTGCGCCGGACTATCACATTCTTGGGGAACCGACTGGGATGATCCCGCTCACCGGGATGATGGGCTGCTTATGGACGAAAGTCGAAACTCATGGCGACTTCGCTCACACTGCCTTCTCCGCAAAGCAAACGAACGCGATTGAGGAAGCGTGGGAATTGTGGCGAGGTCTCGACGGGTGGATCAACGAGTTCTGCGAGAGTAACGTCTATCTCGGGGTTCGCCCAGTGGTCAATCGTGCAGCTATTCGCGGTGGTGCTCCCTGGCGAGTCGCACGGACTCCTTCGAGCTGTGCGGTGTACCTCGATATCAGATTCCCACCTACGTTCTACCCCGCAGATGTGCAGAGGATGCTCATCACGGAAGTGCAGAGGATCGCTGAGGAGAAACTTACTCGTGGTGCGAACGTCGACTTCTTTGTAGCCCGACCAGGTACACAGCTTCCGGTGGCTCATCCTGTCGTCGAGTCGATGGTGAATGCGCATTCAACTGTGATGAACGAGACGATACAGCCGCAGTTCTCACCGCCGTACTGCACTGACGCTATCGATTCGAACCGTTACGGTGTTCCCACGATTGTCTATGGAGCGGGAGGAAAGACCCTTCACGATGCAGCAGCACAGACATCGAACCAAGACATTCGCGCAAAGAATGGTGAGTACATGTTTATCGACGACATGATTGACGTAGCGGTGACCTACGCTGTTGCGACGGCAGACCTCATCTCGCAAGGCGCTGAGGGAATCCAGAGGTCGAGAACATTGGTCCCACTTCCTGGCGTGGTCACGGGGTAGCGGGGCGTTCAAATGGTGGCCGGGGAGAGTAAGCTGATCTCCCCGGCTGCTGCACAACGAGGGCGCGGCCGGACTGCGCGACTGTCAGCTGTCGAGGCGCACCACTGTGAGCAGGCCATCACCGGCGGGGGAGAGCGACGCCGTGACCGCGTTCGAATCAGCGACAACCGCGAGGAGGTCGCGGAGCGCCTGAGTCGCCTCGTCGCGGGCGGCAGGATCGGGCACTCGACCGTGCGAGAGGGCTCCCGGAACAAGGATTGCTCCGCCCGGGCGCACGATGCCGAGCGCGTGCTCGAAGTATTCGAGAAGCTGAGCCTGGTCAGCATCGAGCACCACCAGATCGTACGCCGCAAGGTTCAGGCGCGGCATGATGTGCCGGGCATCGCCCTCAACAAGACGCGCTCGCGCAGCGGGGATGCCAGCCTCTGTGAACATGACCCGAGCCTCTTTAAGGTACTCGGGCTCGATCTCGATCGAGGTGAGCACCGCGTCTGGTCTGTGGCGAAGGAGCGACAGGCCACTTACGCCGACGCCGGTACCAATCTCGCAGATGGCGCGAGCGCCTGTAAGTACCGCGAGTGCCGAGAGCTGCGAGGATACGCCGCGCGAGACGGGCTCGATTCCGAGTTCGAGAGAAACGCGACGGGCGCGTACGAGCACATCAGTCTCCGTTGGATACTGTTCGGTGTACTGCCAATTCCGTTCGAGCTTGCTCACGTGACCTCCGACTTTCTGACATGTTCAGGATAGATGCACCGCACTCATTTGTGAGCTTGGCTCGCCGAGTGGTCATCGGCTACCGCGCTGAACTACGATGATCGTATGGGCGGCCTGACATTCGACAAGATTCTCATCATCTTGGTGATAGCCATGTTTGTTGTCGGTCCCACGCGGCTTCCGATGTACGCGAAAAAGCTTGGCGATTTTGTGCGTTCAGTGAAGCACATGGCAGACGGCGCAAAGGATCGACTCAAAGAAGAGATGGGTCCCGAATACGACAGCGTTGACTGGAAGCAGCTCGATCCGCGTCAGTATGACCCGCGGCGAATTGTGCGCGACGCACTTATGGAAGATGAGCGCGAGGCAAAGCTTGCCGCACGTCGCGAACGTCTCGAAGAAATCGCTGCTGCACGACGCGCCAAGCAGGGCATTTCACAAGACGGATCACCCGTCGCCGTGCGGTTCGACGACGAAGCTACGTAATAGGGCTGAGCCCAAGACTCTTTCCGGCGAGACCTCTGCCCTGAGCCGCAATTTCTCGCGCGATGCGGATAATCTCCGCTGCCGCCGGATCCTCGGGATGCGAGAGCACGGTCGGAGTGCCAGCGTCGCCGCCCTCACGAAACTGTGGGCTGAGCGGCACGCTGCCGAGTAACCGCACCGCCTGCTGGCCCTCGGCGCTCTCGCTGGCGTTCAGCCGATCCACAACTGCCTTACCACCGCCCGCGCCAAAAATCTCAAGCACCGAGCCATCGGGCTGGGTGAGACCCGCCATGTTCTCGACGACTCCGATCACGCGCTGACCGGTTTGACGCGCAACGAGCGCGCTGCGCACCGCCACATCTGCGGCGGCTTCCTGCGGAGTGGTCACGACAAGCACCTCTGCCTGGGGGAGAAGCTGCCCCACGCTGATCGCCACGTCACCGGTGCCTGGCGGCAAGTCGAGTAGCAGCACATCGAGATCGCCGAACCACACATCGCGCAAGAACTGCTCGATCGTGCGGTGCAGCATGGGGCCGCGCCACGACACCGCGGTGGATCGTGGATCGGCGTCACCTAGGAACATGCCGATCGAGATGACGCGCACTCCGTGCGATTCAGGGGGCAAGATCATGTCACCAACACGGGTGGGGGCCTCGGTCACGCCGTCTCGGCTTAAGCCCATGATGCCGGGAATGGAGAAACCGAATACGTCGGCGTCCACGAGCCCGACCGTGAGACCTTCGGCAGCGAGCGATACCGCGAGCGAGGCCGTGAGCGATGACTTGCCTACGCCACCCTTGCCACTCGTCACGGCGATGACGCGGGTGAGCGAGTCGGGGCCGAACTGCATGGGACGCCCGGCTCCGCGAACGAGTTCGATGAACGCTTGGCGTTCCTCGCGATTCATTACCCCGACCTCAACGCGGGCCTCGCTCACGCCAGCGGTGCCGAGAGTTGCCTCGGTCACGTCGGATTCAATGCGCCTGGCAGCAGGGCATCCCGCGATGGTGAGTTTGAGGCTCACATCGGCGAAGCCCTGGGCGTCGACGCTTACCCCGTCAACCATGCCGAGCTCTGTGATAGGACGATGAATTTCGGGGTCAATCACTCGGCCGAGCGATGCCCACACGCGTTGTTCGACATCATTCTTCGGCGAAGCGGCGAGTGGATCATCACTCACCGGGGTTCACCTGATCCTGTTGCGTCTGTGGCCCGTGCCGAGTCAGCTTGCTGAGTCGATTCTTGTGCCCGCGAAAAACCCTCAGCTTCGTCTGTCGCAAGTTCGGCGAGCAGAGCCTTGAGTTCTTGCCGCACAAAGTCGCGGTCAGGTAGGTCCTTGATCGCGAGGCGTAGCGCGACAACCTCGCGTGCGAGGAACTCAGTGTCTGCGAGGTTCCGCTCGGCCTGTTTGCGATCTTGCTCGATCTGCACGCGGTCGCGGTCGTCTTGACGATTTTGCGCGAGCAGAATCATTGGGGCGGCGTACGACGCCTGCAGCGAGAGGATAAGTGTGAGCGCGGTGAACCCGAGCGCCGCGGAGTCGAACCGAAACTCCATCGGGCCGATCGAATTCCACACAAGCCACGCCGCACAAAACACAGTGAGGAGCGCTAGGAACCACGGCGTGCCCATGCCTCGGGCGATGCTCTCGGTCCAGCGACCAAATCTCTCGTTACTGCCGGAGCGCGACCGCTTGATTTCGCGGGCGGATCGCGCAGCGAGCGGGGCGTCGAGGCCCGTGCTGCGTTTGAAGAAGCTCATGGCCGTGCCCCCTTTGCGGTGTTCGTTGGCGTAGTTTGTGTTTCGGTAGTTTCGGTTTCGGCGTCCGTCTCCTCGTCAGCGTGCCGCCAATCATCCGGGAGTAGATGGTCAAGCACGTCATCCACTGTCACTACGCCCACGAGCCGTTGATGCTCGTCTATCACCGGTAGAGAAACAAGGTCGTAGCTTGCGAGCCGTCTCGAAACTTCGGCAGCACTCGCGGTTACTGGAACCGCCTCGATCTCTGCGTCGAGTAATGCCGAGACGCGCTCATGCGGCGGAAACCGGAGCATGCGTTGGAAATGCACCATGCCCAGATACTCGCCACTCGGTGTCTCGTATGGAGGGTGTGTGACAAAGACCGCAGAGGCCATCGCCGGAGGAATCTCAGCGCGGCGAATCATTGCGAGAGCTTCTGCCACGCTGGACTCGGCCGCGAGAATAATCGGTGTCGGACTCATGAGGCCGCCAGCCGTATCGAACTCGTACTCGAGGAGCCTGCGCACGTCCTCGGCTTCCTCCGGCTCCATGAGGTCGAGGAGTTCCTCACCCTGGGCAGTCGGAAGAGCAGAAATAAGGTCTGCAGCATCGTCAGCGTCCATCCGATCCAGCACATCGGCGGTGCGGGTTGATGGGATGAGCGCGAGGATCGAGAGCTGATCGGTCTCGCTCATCTCCTCGAGCGCATCGGCGACGCGTTCATCTTGGAGTTCGTCGATGACCTTCGCGATGCGGTTCGGCGGAAGCTCGAGCAACGACTCGGCGAGGTCTGCTGGCTTGAGATCCACAAGGGTCTGCACAAGTAGCTCTGCCGAGTGGTGCTCATCTGACTGGCTTGGACGCTGAATGTCACCCCACCGCACCGTGCGCGCTGGGCCCCTGCCGAAGCCCGAAGCCGTTTTGGGGAGACGCACAAAGAGTTCTGAAACCACCCACTCGCCAGACCGGGTGCGCTCAATTGCCGCGTCTTCAACGACTGCTGGACTCGGAGACAATCCTGGCTTCTCGGGCAGCACTGACACGCGCATGCCGATCATCTCGGCGATCATGCGAGATTCGCTGCGGCGCTGCTCGAACCGTCGAATATTGATGAGACCCGTGGTGATGACCTGACCCGAACCAATCGACGTCACGCGACCGATGGGCACAAAGACTCGGCGCTTGCCCGGAATCTCGACAATGAGGCCAACAACACGCGGTGCCATCGAGGCGCGATACACGACAAGCACATCGCGCACCTTGCCAATCCGGTCACCCACAGGATTGAAAACGCCGCGGCCCGCAAGCCGACCGACAAAAACCCTCGAAGTAGTCATCCTTCTAAGGTATCGCTCGCCGCGCGCTCAGACGGCACAAATCGTGAATTCGCAAACGTATACCAGGTTCGCCGCGTATTGGATGGGTTGCTGTGGAAGAATCAAGTCATGAGTAGCCCGGGTTTTTCCTCTTCGCGCACGCCACTTCCCCCTGAACTTCCAACAGGGGAGATTATCTCGACGTACGACAAATACCTCGATGCGAAGCACGCGGTCGACGTTCTCGCCCGCAGCGGATTTCCCGTGCAGCAGGTGTCGATCGTAGGAAACGACGTTCGAAGCGTCGAACGCGTGACCGGAAGGCTGAGCTACGGGCGCGTCGCATGGATGGGGGCCCTCTCAGGTGCATACCTCGGACTCTTCCTCGGCCTGCTGCTCTTCATCTTCCAGCCAGACAACGCGGGCATCGGCGGGGTGTTTCTCGCCGCGATCGTGATCGGTGCTGGGTTCGGAATGCTCTTCGGTCTGCTCTCATATGCGTTGAACCGCAACCGCCGAGACTTCTCGTCGGTCATGCAGATGGTGGCGACACGGTACGACCTCGTCACCGATCCGACGCACCTCCACGAGGCGCGGAGGATTCTCACCCAGGCCTAGGCTACGCGGTGCGTCGCCGCGCGCTCTGAACCTCTCGCTTCGCTCCGTAGGCTGCCGCCGTGGGCGGCACTTCAGAGGCTTGGCTACGCGGTGCGTCGCCGCGCGCTCTGAACCCAGCGCTCCACATCGTCGGCTGTCCGAGGAATATCGGCTGAGAGGTTCACGCATCCGTCTTCTGTGACGACAATGTCATCCTCGATCCGCACACCAATGCCACGCAACTCCTCTGGCACCGTGAGGTCATCTGGTTGAAAGTACAACCCCGGCTCAATCGTAAACACCATGCCGGGTTCGAGTGTTCCATCGAGATACAACTCACGTTTTGCCTGCGCGCAGTCGTGCACGTCGAGCCCCAGGTGATGACTCGTGCCGTGTACCATGTAGCGGCGGTGGTATGCGGTGCCGTCGGGCTCGGGGAGTAGCCCCCATTCCCGTGTGTACCGCTCAATCACGGCCATCGCGGCATCGTGCACATCGCCGAAGCGGATCCCCGGTTTCACGATTGAACGCGCAGCATCTGCCGCATCGAGTACGGCTTCGTAGACCCGCCGTTGCGGTTCAGTGAACGTCCCAGAGATCGGCACCGTGCGCGTAATATCTGCGGTGTACAGACTGTCGAGCTCGACGCCCGCATCGAGGAGGAGCAGGTCGCCCTCGCGAACCGGGCCATCGTTGCGGATCCAGTGAAGCGTGCAAGCGTGCGCGCCTGCCGCGGCGATCGTCTCGTAGCCCACCTCATTGCCATCGAGACGCGCGCGCTGATTGAACACGCTCTCGACAATGCGCTCGCCCCTCGGGTGACCAGTCGCCTCGTTAAACGACGCGAAGACCTCGGTGAAGCCCTTCGCAGTTGCGTCGACGGCGGCCTGAAGCTCTGAGATCTCGAAGGCGTCTTTCGTCAGCCGAAGCTCAGAAGCGGCACGCGCCAAGTCTGCATCGTCGAGCGTGAGGTCATCATCGGCAGCGACAAACTCGTCGAGATGCGCGGTCTGCACGCCGAGGAGAGACGCTACCTGTGCGAGTGAGGGCCGGGGGCCGATCCAGAACTCACCGATCTCGGGGTTCGCGAAGAACTCGTCGCTGTCCCGTCCCGCTCGCTCACGGAAATAGAGTGTTGATTCGCCGCCCGACTCGATCGTGAGGATCGCCCCTGGCTCGGCGTCTGAACCCCACCCGGTGAGGTGCGCGAAGGCGCTGTGGGCTCGAAACGGATAGAAGGTGTCGTTCGAGCGCTGCTTCAGCTGTCCGGCCTCGATGACGAGCCGGTGTGCAGGGAACTGCGCAGAGAGGCGCTCTCGGCGAAGCCTCGCGTACGGAGCTGCGGGCAACTCGGCGGGGAGTTCATCGACCCGCTCTGCCCAGTGTGACGAAATGTAGTCAAGGAAGGTGTCAGAGGTTGGAGTGGTGCTCCGGTTGCTGTTGTCGATCTCAGCTTCGTGGGTAGCGTTCGCCTGCTCGGTCATGCTCCCATCCTCCCACTTCGACCTGAGGGTCGGGAATAGACTGAGGCAATGACCAGCAGCGCGGTGGAGCTACGTGGCGGATACGACCTCCACACCCACTCACTCATTTCAGACGGCACGACGAGACCCGCAGAGATTGCGGCCGAAGCGGCAGAAGTGGGCCTCGAAGGGTTTTCGCTGACTGATCACGACACCATCGAAGGTTGGGACGAGGCGCGCGCGGCCGCACGCGCACACGGCATCGACTTCCTTCCGGGCATCGAGGTGACGACCCGGCACAATTGGAAGTCTCGGCACCTCCTCGGGTACGGCATCGATCCACTCGCCGATGAGCTGTTCGAAGGATTGCAGCGCGTGCGCGATGCCCGTTTTACCCGCGCACGTGAAATGGTTGAACTGCTCGCTGCCGACTTTGACATCTCGTGGGAGTTCGTCATGGGTCGCGCCGAGACCATCGCCGTTGGGCGGCCACATATCGCAGATGCGCTCGTTGAGGCGGGGTATTTTGCGGATCGAAGCCAGGTCTTCGCTGAGATTCTGCATCCGAGATCGCCATACTACGTACCCACCTATGCGCTCGAGATGCCGCATGCGATCGCGCTCGTGCGTAAAGCCGGCGGTTTGCCAGTTCTGGCACACCCCGTCGCTGCGCGGCAACGTACGCCAGTAACACCGGCAATCGTGCGTGAACTCGCTGCTGCAGGTCTCTGGGGCATCGAACTCGACCACCCCGAGAACCGCGAGGACTGGCTGCCACCCCTGCGTGCGGTGGCAGCCGAACTCGGGCTAGAGGTGACGAGCTCGAGTGATTATCACGGCGTGGGTAAGCCCAACAAGCTCGGTGAAATGCGTTCGAGCCGCGACCTGGTCGAGCGCATTCGCTCGCAAGTCGCGACTCCCCGCTAGCGAGAGAAGCTTAGGACTCGGGCTGGGCCTCAGTCACTGCGGCCGGTGCTCCGGCCTCGGCGGCACTGGTCGCCGCAGAAGCATTCGTGCGACGACGTCGGCGACGACGCCGCGGGGCCTGGTCCTCGCCTGAGCCTGGTTCGCCCGGCAGCGGCGCGCCGGGCTCGCCCTTGCCCTCCATGTCGTGGCCGTGCTGCTCGTGTCCGTGTGCCTCACCGCGCCCACCCCCGCGAGGGTTAGCGTCGCGTGTGCGCCTGCGATTGCGGGTGCGTGTGCGATTCGATCCACCGCCAGAGCCTGAGCCTTCTGAGGCAGATCCCTCACGCTCCTTCCGGGGAGCGCTCTCCTTCACCGGAGTTGCCTTGAGTCGCCCCTTCGATCCCTCAGGAATGTTGAGCTCGCTATAGAGATGTGGTGAGGAGGAGTACGTTTCAACAGGCTCGGGTACCCCAAAGTCGAGAGCTTTGTTGATGAGCGCCCACTTATGCATATCGCCCCAGTCGACGAATGTCACGGCGATTCCGGTGCGGCCTGCTCGGCCCGTGCGACCTACTCGGTGGAGGTATGTCTTCTCGTCTTCGGGAACCGTGTGGTTGATGACGTGCGTGACGTCGTCGACATCAATACCTCGGGCAGCAACATCTGTCGCGATGAGGATATCTTTCTTGCCCGCCTTGAATCCCGCCATCGCACGCTCACGCTGATCTTGATTCAAGTCACCGTGCACCGATGCAGCTGAGAACCCGCGATCCACGAGCTCTTCTTGCAGCTTGGCCGCCGCGCGCTTCGTGCGCATGAAGATGACGGTCTTGCCGCGGCCTTCAGCCTGCAGAATCCGGCCAATGACCTCGTCTTTGTCGAGGGCGTGCGCGCGGTACACCTTGTGCTCGATGTTCGCCTGCATGGCGCCCTCGTCGGGCGCTGATGCGCGAATGTGGATCGGCTTCGACATGAACCGCCTCGCGAGCGACACAATGGTTCCTGGCATCGTGGCAGAGAACAGCATCGTGTGCCTGGTAGCGGGAGTCTGCGAGAAGAGTTTTTCGATGTCAGCGAGAAAGCCGAGGTCGAGCATCTTGTCGGCCTCGTCGAGCACCATCTCGCGCACATTCGCGAGGTTCAGAACTCGCTGGCTAGCGAGATCGAGCAAGCGACCGGGCGTACCCACCACGATCTGTGCACCCGCCTTGAGTTGGTCAATCTGGCCCTCGTACGCCTTGCCGCCGTAAATTGGCACGACGGAAGCGCCGCGGTTCTTGGCCGCAAGCTCGAGATCTTCAAACACCTGCACGGCGAGTTCGCGGGTCGGCACGACAACGAGGGCCTGCACGCCCGGTTCAGGGTCTGCACCCACGCGCTGCAGCAATGGGAGCCCAAAGCCGAAGGTCTTGCCGGTGCCGGTCTTCGCCTGTCCGATGATGTCTTGGCCAGTGAGTGCGAGCGGAATGGTTTGCTCTTGGATGGGGAAAGCATCGACGATGCCCTGCTCTGCAAGTGCATCGACCATGTCTTGATCTACGCCCAATTCGAGGAATGTGGTCACGTTGCGTCCTGTTCTTGTTCGATTGTGCATTGCTACGCGTCCATCGATCAGGGCGCAGCTGTCGCGGCTCCAGCGGCAGCGACGAATACATACGTGCGAGGCAAGTCTATTCGAGACGCTCGATTTCCTTATGATTCCCGCGGTATGCCTCCGACTCGCTATGGCGACGGTACACTTACAGCGTGTTCGAGTGGATCAGAGGACTGCGCGCAAAGCAGGCGCCGTCGCGCCGGCTGCAATCTCGTGACGAAGAGAATGAAGCCGAACGCGTTGACCTGGCTGAGTTCGCCCCAGGCATTCTGCCGTTCCTCGGTCTCACTGCGTATCTGCAGCTCGAACTTTACGAAGCAGCGACCAGAGGCGTTTCGGGTGCTGCGACGCTCGAAGCCAAAGAGACGCTCGCACGCGTTGCCGGGGAGACGCTCGCGAAACACCAGAAGTTTGCCGATGAGATTCGGCGGCGCGGCCACGAACCTCACACCATCATGCGCCCGTACACCAAGGTCATCGACGATTATGTCGAGCGGCTCGACGCCGACGACTGGCACCAACACGTACTCTCGCTCTACCTCGTCGGCGGATTGTTCGACGGGTTCTTCGCAAGCCTTGCCGAGGGCATGAAAGATTCGTATCGCACGGAGGGGATTTCGATCCTGGGGAGCGGCGAGGGGAGAGAAGCGCTCCGTGGTCTTCTCGCACAGGCGCTCGAGGAAGATCCGAAGCTCTCGCACTGGCTGGCGCTTTGGGGGCGCCGCCTCGTTGGAGACACCCTGCTCGTTTCGCGCGCGGTGCTCGCGCTCAGCGAGAAGCGCGAGTTTGTTGAAAGCGAGGTCGAGCCGGTATTCACCGAACTCATCGCCGACCACATTCGCCGCATGGATGGGCTCGGCCTTACCGCATAGGCAGCGCTCGTGAATACGTCAATAGACCTGAGTCCGCCTCACTGTGCCTATTTCGCCGCGGGAGTGTGCCGCTCGTGCACCTTCATCGAGACGCCGATCGCCGCACAACTCGATGCGAAGCAGGCTCGCTGCACTGAGCTATTGCCTCGCGTACCGAGTGATGCCTGGCTCCCACCTGTGGGCGGAGGAGTAGCAGCATTCCGAAATCGCGCGAAACTCGCGGTAGCCGGCGTTGCCGGTAATGTGACGCTCGGAATCCTCGACGGTGATTGGTCAGGTGTGGATCTCACTGAGTGCCTCATTCACGAAGATGCCATCCGCGCCGCGATTCCAACAATCAAGGCTCTGGTGAACGACTCTGGAATCGAGCCGTACCTCGTTCCGAAACGCCGGGGCGAACTGAAGTACGTGCATGTGACCGCGAACCCAGCGGGTGAGTTTATGATTCGGTTTGTCGCGCGCACCGAACACGGTCTTGGCATCATCGAGCGCCAGTTGCCGGAGATACTCGCGGCGCTGCCGAACGCCGTTGTGGTCTCCGTGAACCTCCTTCCAGAGCACAAGGCGGTGCTCGAAGGCGAACGCGAAGAGACCTTGTACGGCGAGTCCCTCGCCATGCAACTGGTAGGGGAAGCTCGAGACATCACCCTGCACCTGCGCCCCCAGAGCTTCTTCCAAACCAACACGCACGTGGCGACCGAGCTCTACAATCAAGCTTCTCGGTGGGCGGATCGCATTGATCCCGCCTCGGTGTTAGACCTCTACTGCGGCGTTGGGGGATTCGCCCTCTTCACTGCGAGCGGTGCAACCAGTTCCCGCGAGGTACTCGGGGTAGAGATGAGCGAGCAGGCGATCCGATCCGCAGAGCGAAGCGCGAAAGAAGCTGGGATACCTGCCCGGTTCTTCGCCGCAGACGCGACCGAGTTTGCGATCTCATTGTCTGTCGATGACCTGCCCGAACTTGTCATCGTGAACCCGCCGCGGCGCGGTATCGGCGAAGATCTCGCGGGGTGGATCGAGCGCTCGCCGATCCACAATGTCATCTATTCGAGCTGCAACCCCGCTTCGCTCGCACGCGACCTCGAGCGCATGCCGTCGCTACGCGTGACAGAAGCACGGCTCTTCGACATGTTTCCGCATACGGGTCACTTAGAAGTTGCCGTGCTTCTTGAGCGTGTGAGTGACGCTCGGGTTAGCTGACGAAGCCCACCTTGCGCGCTGCGTCGGTGCCGATCTCAACATAAGTAATAGCCGCGCGGTTTACGAGAAAGTGGCGACCCTTGGTGTCGGTGAGAGCAACGATTCCCTCGGTCTCAGCCTGGACGAGTTCGCGGATCTCGTCTGCCGAGGCGTCGGTTTCGAACGAGAGCTCGCGCGCCGACTGATTGATGCCGATCCGTACTTCCACAATTGCCTCCTGGCTCACTGGCTTCTCTACTTCCTCGAGTGTATTCGTGACTCGCTCGCAAAGGCGTCTGAAACGGGTGCACGTTCGCCGTCAGCGCACCGCTCGGCCCGGGCGACGCCGCTATTCGGCGGGGCGCAAGATCAGCGTGTCAGCCGTCCCAGTGCTCACCGCCTCGGGTGTGTACGCCCAGGTGTACTGCTCGCCCTGTGCCCAACCTTCGGTCTGATCGGTGTAGTGCTTGTGGAACGCGTGACCGCTCTGGCCGGTCAGGTTCTGCCAGGTCGAGGCGTCCCAGTCCGAAACGTCGATCACCATACGCATCGATGGAACAGTGACGGTCTCGTAGCCTTGGCCGAGTTCCCAGCCCGTCGCGTTCACGACGCCAGGCCCGCCCGATGCTGCATACGGCCCTCGATTGAAGAGCACTTCGATGGGGGCGATGCCGCTCTCTCCGAACGTTCCGTGGGTGAGCGAGAGGGCGTGTAGCTCTCCCCAGTTCCAGTTCGCCTGGTTCTCGCCCTGCAGTTCCTGAATCTCCGCGATCGCCTTGTCCGCTGCGCGCTCAAACAGTTCTTGCTGCGATGCTGAGTCTCCATCTGTCCACCACTGAGATTCGGGATCGGCGAGCTGTAGTTCGAATACGCGAGCAAATCGTGACTGGTCGTCTCTTGGAATATCGCCACCGTGGCCCGCGACGAGCTCAGCGGTGACCTGCTCCCAGAGCACATTTGCGAAGGCCGCTGCGGCGGATTCCTGGTCGTTCTGGCCGTCCCAGTTGGCGAGGAGATTGAGTGCTGCTTGCAGCGCATCATCGTCGGTATCGAGGTTCTCGTATGCCTGCTTGAGCGTGTCTGCTGCGGGCATCTCGTTGTCCATTTGCATCTCGGCCAGGTCACTTGCGTCGAGCGGTCCCTCGGCGATCCGCTCTTCGATGAGTTCAGTGATGCGTGCCGCGCGGTACCCGTAATCCCAGTCTCGGCTGAGGAAGTACGGATACTCGTCGTTCACAATTGCGTTGTTTGCCGTGACGATGTAGCCAGACCCAGGGTTGTAGATCCACGGCTGCGCTTCGAACGGAATGAACCCCTGCCAGTCAAAGCTGCTGTCCCATCCGGGTGTTGGAAGGAATCCCTGCTGTCCGTCTGCGCGAATAGGCAGCCTACCTGGTGCTTGGTATCCGATGTTTCCTGATGTATCAGCGTAGATCAGGTTCTGCGCCGGTACATCGAACAGGCTTGCTGCATAACGGAAATCAGTGAAATCCTGAGCGGTGTTCAGGGCGAAGATTGCCTTCGCGGTGCTCCCTGCGTCGAGTGCGGTCCAGCGCAGAGTGACCGCGGCATTCTCTAGCCCTGGTTCCGGTTCGAGCGCACCTGTGCCGAGCGCCGTGATCGTGCCGTCCGCTTGTTCCGTGAACGGTGAGGTCGCGATCGCGGTGAAATCGTCTGTGAGCCCAGAAACAACGGGACCGTGGACAGTCTCGCGCACCGTGATGACTGTGTCTTCGCCGTTTGCAACCTGAATCGTCTCCTCACGGGTGGTCATGTCACGCCACTCACCGTCGTACCAATACCTGTCACCGTCGGTTGCTTCAATGAACAGGTCCGCCACGTCGGTCGTGAGGTTCGTGAATCCCCACGCAACGTCGTCGTTGTGTCCGATGACGATGCCGGGGAGCCCCGAAAAACTAAAGCCCGCGACTGCGAACGGACACTCATCGGTCAGCGTCGCGCAGCGCAGCTGCATCTGCGTCCACACGGAGGGGAGTTCGGCACCCAAGTGTGGGTCATTCGCGAGCAACGGTTTGCCAGTTGACGTGTGTTCACCCGAAATCACCCAGGAGTTCGATCCGACACCCTCACCCTGTGCAGTAATGATCCCGTCGACTTTTTCGAGCAGTTGCGTGAGTGCGGCACCGCCCATCGCAGAGACCGCGGTCTCGATGCGATCTCCGAGGGGCGCGCCTGCAGTGGTGGCGTCGACGTGCTCGCGAGCAGCGAGTACGTTCTCTCCGGCGGGATCCTCCGCGAGGATCACCGGGTGCTCGTCGAACGGGTAGCCGGGATAGAGATCCGCGAGCTGCTCAGTATCGAGGAATTGCGCTTCAAGCGCGCGAGCGGTCTCGTCTTCGATGTTCGTGCGCAGATCCCATGCCATTGCTTTCAACCACGCAACAGAGTCGGCGGGCTTCCACGGCTCTGGTGCATACTCTGAGTTCTGGAGTCCGAGTACCGCATACTCAAGTGAAAGTTCGGCGCCCTGGTGCTCCGCGAGATAGGCGTTCACGCCGTCTGCGTAGGCCTCGTAGTACCCGCGCGTTTCAGCGTCTAATGCCTGCACTTCCTGTTCTGCGACACGGTGCCAACCGAGCGTGCGCAGAAACGTGTCGGTTCCGAGCTGCGATTCTCCGAATAGCTCAGAGAGCCTCGCGCTTGTCAGGTGCCTGCGAAAGTCCATCTCCCAAAACCGGTCTTGTGCGTGTACATACCCCTGGGCAAAGAACAGGTCGCCCGAAGACTGTGCGGTGATGGTTGGGATGCCACGAGAATCTCGTTGCACCGTGACTTCGCCCGCGAGCCCCTCGACCGAGACCGCGCCGCTCACCGTGGGAAACGAGCGCTGAACCGTCCACACTCCGAGCCCCGCCGCGACGAGCGCGATCACCAAGATGCCGACGAACACCCAAGCGACTATGCGTAGGCCACGACGTCCCGGCTTTGGTTTGCTCTGCTGGCTCCCCGCAGTACCGGATTGCGCGATTGTTGTCGAGCCGTCGGGTTGCGTCATTGTTCCTCCGCATTGAGTAGACCAGCGTGCACGGTGAATGCCACCCGAGTATGACATGTCAGTGAGACTCAATTCGAGTGCTGATGAAGTGCTTGTGGGAAAGCTTCGGAATAGTTTGCAACTTTGGCAGAGATTCCGTACTCCCTCGATAAACCCGATGTCGGACCCGCTCACTAGGCTGAAACCATGATCAGTTTCGATGCCGCACAATCGCGGGTCCTTGGCCTCGATGTTCGGGGGCATGCGCGCGTGGTTGGTGCCGCGGGAACAGGCAAAACGTCGCTTCTCGTCGAGTGCTACGCGAAGGTCCTTGAACACTCTGGGTGGCAACCAGCAGACCTTCTGGTTCTCGCGCCGAACCGGCTCGTGGCGTCGCGGTTGCGCGCGCGCGTTGAACAACGTGTCCACCGTGTACTCGATACGGTGCCAGTGCGCACAGCTTCGTCGTTCGCGTTCTCTCTGCTCAACAGGCACTCGGCTGAGATCGGCGAGCCACCACCCCGGCTACTCACTGGTGCGGCACACGATGAGACGATCTCAGAAGTGATCCGCACGCACATCGAGTCGCCGGGTCAGTCGGGGGCTTCCGGGCTCACTCCTGAGGTACTCACCAGCTCGCCGTTCAGGGCAGAGCTCCGCGAGCTCGCGCGCGTGCTCGACGATTTCGATCTCGATCCGTTCGAATTCAGAGCGCGACTTGCCGCATTGCGCGTTCAGGCGCGAACAGAAATGCACACCCGATTTGCCGAGCCAGAGATCGCGGCGAGGTGGGATGAGGGACTCGCGCTGCTTGCGACTGTCGCTGAGGTGCTCGAGCGTACGAGACCTGGCGAACTGAGTGCAAGTGGTCTGTTGCGTCGTGGGTCTGCTCTGATTCGGTCGGGTGTCATGAGCGCTCCCAAGTTGGTCTTCGTAGATGATGCGCAAGAGCTCGGTGAGGGCCAGCTCGCGCTGCTCGCCGCATGCGCGATGCGGGGGAGCACGGTGTGGGTATTCGGAGATCCAGACACCTCGACCGGTGCGTTTCAGGGAGAACGCACGGCTATCTTGTCAGGGGTACAGGGAGAGCTTGCACGCCGTGGCTGGGAGAACGTTGCTGGCGCTACGGAACAGGTGGTCGTGCTTGAAACGGTATATCGCCACGGGCCAACAATTCGGGGATTTGTTCGCGGGCTCTCTGAACGACTGGGCGTCTCCGGCGGTGCTGCACAGCGCGAGGCGAAGAGTTCGGGTGATACTGCGAGAGCGGGCACGGTGGAATTCGCACGTGTTGCCTCACCATCTGAACAGCTCGGAGTGATCGCCCATCGGATGCGCGCGAGAAAACTCGGAATCGGTGGGCAGGAGCATCAGCTCGGCTGGGAGGACATGGCCGTCGTATGCCGATCCCGCGCTGAAGCGAGCCGAGTAGCACGCTTGCTTGCCGTGCATCAGGTGCCGGCAGGGGTGACGGCCGGTGGTGTCATTCTGCGCGAACATCTCATCGTTCGTGAACTCGTCGTGCTGCTGCAACACGCATTGGGTATGCGGCAACTTGACGCGGCAGGAGTACTGCAACTCGCTGGCGGTGTGATTGGCGGGCTCGACGCTGTTGCAGTTCGTCGCTTGCGCGGAGCAATGCTCATCGAAGAGCGGCGGGCCGCGCGGGCCGATGGGCGAGATCCGCTGACGATTGACGATCTTGTGTACGAAGCTTTCATGTTTCCAGATACGGGACGTGTGCCAGACAGCGCCGGCGGGCGAGCGATACGCAAGCTCGGGCGCATCGCGAGCGCAGGATTGCGAACCCAGGCGAATGGCGGAACGCCGCGTGAAGTCTTGTGGGCACTCTGGGACGGAACGAGGCTCGCAGAACGGTGGCAGCAAGATGCGGTATCAGGTAAGCGGGCAGTCGCAGACGATGCGAACCGTTCACTCGATGCAGCCCTCGGGCTGTTCTTTGCGTTGCAGCGGCACGAGGAGCAAGACAGTTCACAGCCAATTGCAGACCTGCTTGAAGACATACTGCACAGCACCGTTCCGCAGGATTCGCTCGCAGGGCTGAGTGCACAAGAAGCCATTACGGTGACGACACCGCAGGGGCTAGTGGGTCGACAGTTTCCGTTGGTGATCGTGCTCGGGGCGCAGGAAGGCGCTTGGCCGAATCTGCGCGCACGCGGCTCCCTGCTCGGCACTGCTGCGCTGGAACGGTGGTTGGGTGGCGGCGAGGCTCTCCCCGCTTCTCGACGAGAAACGATCCACGATGAGTTGAGGTTATTCTTGCAATCATGCTCGCGGGCGACTGACGAACTGCTCGTGGTTTCAATTGCTGACGATGAGCACTACCCGAGCCCGTTCTTCGCATTCGGTGACGCCTTCGAAGTCGAGCACTTGCCGAACGCCCGGCTCACGCTGCGTGGAGTGACCGCCGAAAAGAGAAGACAACTAGCTGCTGATCCAGAAGATGTCGATGCTGTTGCCTCGCTAACCGAGCTTGCGCGCGCCGGTGTTCCGGGTGCGCACCCCGAGGATTGGTATGGTGTGCTGCCGCCATCGAGTGATACGTCGCTCTTTGCCAGGTCAGACAGTGAAATCGCGCAGGCCATTCCGGTCAGCCCATCCCAGCTCGAACGAGCCGAAGAGTGCGCGCTCGACTGGGTGATTTCGGCACTCGGTGGCGGATCGGGGAGTGTACAGGCGAGCCTCGGAACGCTGGTGCATCACGCACTGGAAACAGCCGTCAGCAGCGACGCAGATGAATTGCTCGAAGCCATCAATGCCGAATGGAAGAAGCTTCCGTTTCAGGCCGAATGGGAGTCAGCACGCATGCAGCGGCTTGCTCAGCAGATGGCACACGGGCTCTCAGAGTATCTCCGCGAGTTCGAGGCATCAGACCGGTATCTTCTGGGGCGAGAATCGAGATTCAGTGTGGAGATAGGAAACGCCAGATTGCGAGGAGTTGCGGATCGAATTGAGGCCCGCAAGGCGCAGGGTGGCATCGAAGTGCAGGTGGTCGATCTGAAGACAGGCAAGACCGCGGTTTCGGGCCCGGCAGCGGAAGACCATGTGCAACTTCAGGCGTATCAACTCGGAGCGTCTCTCGGAGCATTTGAGGTGGCAGAACAAGCTGATGAAGGTCTGCGACGTACTTCGGCAAAGCTCCTTTACGTGCACCCAGATGCTGCAAACCGAAAAGGCTATGTTGAGCGCGAGCAATCCGAACTCAGTGATGAGCGGCGGGCTGCGCTCGTCCAACGGGTTTCCGATATCGCCGAGGTGATGGCAGCCAGCGCATTCACTGCACGGATCGAACATCACTGCTCAGATCCACACAAACCGGGCAACTGCAGACTGCACATCATTCGCGCGGTGAGCCACGCGTGAGCATCATCGAACCAGTGGCACCGGTCTTCTCTGCGTCACGCATTGCGGAAATACTCACCCCGTCGGGGCAGGAGCCGCTCACCCCAACCGATGAGCAGCGCGCGGTCATCGAGCATCGTCTCGCAGGAAGCACGCTCGTGATCGCCGGAGCGGGGAGCGGGAAGACCGAAACGATGGCGAATCGGGTGGTCTGGCTTATCGCGAACGGAATTGTCGACCCCGAACAAGTGTTGGGGCTTACCTTCACGCGAAAAGCTGCGGGGGAGCTTCGAGAACGGATTGTTCGGAGCCTTACCGGCTTCAGCGCGACTCTCGAGAACCTTGCTGAGCTTGGTCAACTTTCCGAAGCCGAGCGCGAGCGAGCAGTTGCGCTTCGTGCTGTGCTGGCCGATGGACTGGACCTGCCGGAGGTGAGCACCTATAACTCGTTTGCGGCGGGAGTGCTGCAGGAGTTCGGAGTCGCCGCGGGACTCGCACCCGGAGCGGTCGTGATTGATGAAGCCATGGCATGGCGTGTGGCGCGCGAAACGCTCTACGCGAGCAATGATCCTGATCTCGTGACCAGTGACCTCAGCGCCTCGACGCTGATTCGGCACATGATTCAGATGGATCGGATGGTCTCAGACCACCTCACAAGCTTCGACCGTGTAGATCAAGTCGTGGATGAGTTCCGCAGCGTGCTGCGACTGCCGTATAACGAGAAGGAGAAGCCCGAAGCGCCGAGCGGAAAAGTCTATGCGCCTGTGCGCGATGCGGTGCAGGCGCTCGCCGAAACCCCGCTCATCACGAGGCTTGCGCGTCTCTACTCAGCAGAGAAGCAGCGTCGTGGCCTCATTGACTTCTCTGATCAGCTCTCGCTCGCAACGCAAACGCTCGTCGCCGCACCCGAATCTCGGGGAGTGTTGCGGGCACGATACCGGGC
This sequence comes from Leucobacter denitrificans, assembly GCA_040393365.1. Taxonomy (GTDB): domain Bacteria; phylum Actinomycetota; class Actinomycetes; order Actinomycetales; family Microbacteriaceae; genus Leucobacter; species Leucobacter denitrificans_A. The sequence goes on along the minus strand of JBEBUJ010000010.1, from coordinate 12,214 downwards.
GGTGTTGCTCGACGAAGTTCAAGACACCTCAGTAGGCCAGACAAGACTGCTTTCGAGCATCTTTGCGGGAAAGCCAGTTATGGCGGTAGGCGATCCACACCAATCTATCTATGCGTGGCGCGGTGCCTCCGCCGAAGGGCTGCTCTCCTTCCACGAGGACTTTCGCGGACGGGCCGAAGCGGGTGAGTCAGCGGCTAGGAGCACCACGCTGACGCTTTCAGTGAGCTGGCGAAACCCGGTCAAGGTATTGCAGGCCGCAAATATCATCTCTGAAGAGCTTCGCATTCACTCCAAGATCCGGGTACCTGAACTCCAGGCACGTCCCGGAGCAATCGAGGGCCGCGTAGACTGCGTGTTCCCCGAGACCGTGCACGAAGAACGAGTTCAGCTTGCACAGTGGATGGCTGATGCACGAAAGGCATTTCAACCGCGAGACGGCGATGCGCTCCCGACTGCCGCAGTTATCTTGCGAAGCCGTAGTGCTATGCCCGCGATTTCTGCCGCACTTACCGAGGCAGGCGTCCCAAACCGTATCGTCGGACTTGGGGGACTTCTCAGCACTCCAGAAGTCACCGATGTGGTGAGCGTACTTCGTTGTCTGTGGTACGCGGACGCGGGGAGCGACCTCATCCGCGTGCTTGCTGGACCGAGGTTTCGGATCGGGGTCTCCGATCTCGCCGGCCTGCGAGATGCTGCGAGATGGTTCTCACAGCGCGATGTCGCCCAGCAGCGGCTGCAAGACGAAGATCGCGAAGCTGACAGCGTGCTTCCTGATCCAGATCGCCAATTCACACTCATCGACGCACTCGACGCGATCGCGAGCATGAGCGACCTGGGGCACCGAGCTCTTGCGGCGATTAGCGTGACCGGTCGAGAACGCCTACAACAGGCGGGCCAAATGCTGCGGTCGCTTCGCAGAGGGGTAGGCGGCGATATCGCCGACCTCATCGGAAGTGTGGTGTTTGCGCTGCGGCTCGATATCGAACTTGAAGCAAACGAAGCGAAGCTCGAGCACGGGACTGGCTCAGCCTTAGCGAATATTGAAGCGTTCACTGATCTCGCCGAGGGCTTTCTTGCCATTGACTCGCAAGGCACCCTTGCTGCGCTGCTCGAATGGATCGAGCGCGCTGCGGAAGACGATGATGCGCCAGAACATGTTCCCGCTCCACTCCCTGGCACGGTCCAACTCATCACGGCTCACGGAGCCAAGGGGCTGCAATGGGACCTGGTGGCGGTTCCGCGGCTTGTGAATGACGAGTTTCCCGGAAAACCGCGAAGCGGCAAGGGATGGCTTACCACGGGTGCTCTGCCCGATGAGCTTCGGGGAGACCGGAACGCGAGGCCCCAGTTGAATTGGCGCATCGCGAGCACCCAGAAAGAGTTGCGTGACCGCATTGCTGAGTATCGCGAGGCACTGCAGGAGCGCCACGCTGACGAGGAACGGCGGCTCGCGTACGTGGCGGTGACGCGTTCAGCGGGCTGGCTGTTTGTGAGTGGTTCGTTCTGGGGAGGGCAAAAGAGACCCCGCTCTCCTTCGACCTATCTTGCCGAACTTGCGGCGGGCGAGTCGCCAGTTATTCCTCCTCTGCCGCAAGCCAGCATGTACGACGAGGATCCGAGCGAGATGCTCGAACTTACGGCTGAGTGGCCACTTGATCCACTGGGCCGACGGGGTGAGACTGTTCTCCGTGCTGCGGGCGCCGTGCGTGAGGCACTCGAGCAACCGGGGCACGCTCGTGCGCTCAGCGGCTCGCACACTGACAAAGTGATTGAGCTCTTGCTTGCGGAGCGAAATGCTCAAACGACTCATACGGCTCACACCGAACGCAGTGGACATCACGCATTGCGGTCAAGTCTCCCGGAGCGCGTGACCGCCTCCACCTTCCACGAGTTTGTTGAGAATCCTGCGCAGGCAGAATTGCGAAGGCTCAGGCCAATTCCCCAGCGCCCCTACCGTCGCACACGAGTGGGAAATCAGTTTCACGAGTGGGTGGAACGACGATCCACCACAGCGGGCGGTAGCGCACTCCCGCTCGCCGGTCTTGACCCCGAAGAGTGGGGGATTGAAGCGCACGAATTCGATGGTGAGACAGACCTTCAGCCGCTCATCGAAGCATTTGAACGGTCGCGATGGTCGGGCCTGCAACCAGTGGCCGTTGAGCTCGAAGTCTCGCTACCGTTCGCGGGCCGAACGCTCGTGTGCAAGCTTGACGCGGTGTATCGAGTCGAGGGAGAACCTGAGCGCTATGAGGTCGTTGACTGGAAGTCGGGCCGTGCCCCGATTAACGAAGCTGAGAAGGCCAGTCGATTCTTTCAGCTCGACCTGTATCGACATGCGTACGCTCTCTGGGCAGATGTCTCCCCAGAGTCCATCGACGTATCACTGTTCTACGTTGCAGAGGAGACAGAGTTGCGAGGTGAAGGTAGCCGTAGCCTTGCCGAGCTCGAAGCGGCGTGGCTCGCCGCCGCCGAGACGCTTAGGAGTGAGGCGGACGGGGGAGATCGCTCTCGTCTATAGGCTGTGTGAGCTCCTCATCGACCTCGACCGGCTGGTCGCTCTCTGTGGGGTCCGCCTGAGATTCGGGCTGTTCGAGCGGTTCGATAAAGTCAGTATCGACGCCAAACATTCGATCCTCGTCAAGCGCCTCGTAGCTTGCGGTCTCCGAAAACCGATCTGATACCTCAGGGGTGCGGTCGAGCAGGTCGATCGCCTCGGCCTCGCTGAGCTGCTGATGCGCTTCAAATGGCGCATCAATAAAACTCAAACGGTCGACGAGCTGATCAAGCATTCCGACGGCGTCATCGATGACCTCTTGATCGTGTATGTCGATTCCGTGCAGCAGCCAACGGGCGATCTCAAGCTCATGGTAGAAGTTTGCTCTGCTTCGGAACGCCTTCGAGTCACCCGTGCTGCAGCGCGAGAAGTATCTTGAAGCGACAGCTTCGAACACGTCTGGGCCAGCTTCATGCAACCAAGCGAGGTCGCTTGCCGGGTCCCCTACCGAGAGTCCTGACCAGTCCAATATGCCGACCACGTTCTCTTCTTCGACGAGCACGGTGTCGCCAGAGAGTGTGCCGTGCACAATGCTCGGAGCAAAGTCCCACACTTCAGATGCCTCGAGAACCTCGGTCCAGCGGTGCAGCACTGTCTCAGGAAGATTTCGCGTGGCAGCAGCGCGATCCACAATTCTCGTGACAGCGAGTCGCTGATCCTTTGCGCTCCGATTCGGCAGCCCGCCCTGCTGAGCGATGCTGCGCGGAAGCGTGTGGATCGCAGCGATGGAGTTGGCGAGAGAATCAATGAGGAGCGCATCACTCTCGAGATCACCGACATCGAAATGAAAACCCGGAATGAATGTCTGGGCTACAGCACGAGTTTCGCCCGCGCGAGTGATGCCGAGAACACGTGGAACTTCAAACGGAAGCTCGCTCCGAGCTCCGTCGCTCAACGCTGAAATCCCAAGAACCGACGCCGACTGAGTGGTCTCTGCTTGCTGCGTTCGAGGCACGCTCATGACGACTTCGCTGTCTTCTGTGGTGAGGATTGCAGCCGAGTAATCGTCGCTCGCGAGCTGGTGTTGCCGCACCGCGACTGCAGATAGGCCTGGCACAGCAGAGGTCGCGAGTGCAGCTAGGGTGAGTGGAAGACTGGCCATGCCATTAGGGTAGGCAGACGCGGTGACTCAGGCGATACGCCACGCGCACCGGCCCTGAGTCTATGAAATTTTGGTGTGGTGGGAACGACGAATCTGAGAGGATCGAAGTATGGGTGCCGAACAGATTCCGTTTGCCGGAAGTTGGATCGACCGTGACGTTGCGACCCGCAGTTCGGAAGCTGCTCTTGAGCACGCTTGGAACGAGCCCGATGCGCGGGTGCTGCGCGTAGACGGGGTGAATATCCCGATCACGAGAGGTGAACTCGCCCCGCGGTTAGAGCTCATTCCAACGGCCGGCTTCCGTGCTGACGCAACCCAACGGATCTTTCTTGGCAGGCGAGACGGTGCGCCCATCTTTGCGGTCGCAGTCGGGAGTGAAGGCGAGGGCGGGGCAGCGACTAACTGGATCCACCCATTCGAAGTTGCGCTCGAGCTTTCACCGGCGGAGCGGGAACTCGTTGTTATCGCCACAGCGCTCGCGCGCTGGCATGAATCTGCGCTCTGGTCGGCCCGTGACGGCGAATTGACCCAGTGGGCAGACGGCGGGTGGTCCAGGCGGGACGCTCGCGGGGGTGAACTCTTTCCGCGAATGGATCCGGCCGTGATCGTGCTGATCGAACACGAGGGCAAAGCCCTGCTGGGTTCGAACACTCTCTGGGAGAGTGGACGTTTCTCGCTCCTTGCCGGATTTGTCGAAGCGGGGGAGTCACTTGAGCAGGCAGTCGCTCGCGAGATGTTCGAAGAAGCTGGCGTTCGCATAGGCGAAACTCGGTATATGGGTTCGCAGCCCTGGCCGTTTCCAAGGTCTCTCATGCTGGGGTTTCGCGTTCAGCTCGCAGAAGGACAGGATCCCGAGGCGCTCGTTCCGGATACGCAGGAGATCTCAGAGCTCCGCTGGTTCAGTCGGGAAGAACTCGCGAATCCTCCCGCGGGCGTTCGGTTGCCCACCCGTGTCTCGATATCGGGATGGTTGATCGCTGAGTGGGTTTCGGAAGGTGATCGGTGAACGCGGAAGCGTCAGCGATACTTGATGCGCTCGATCCCGACCAGCGTGAGATTGCTGAAGCATTGCGTGGCCCCGTGTCGGTGCTGGCAGGGGCAGGAACGGGAAAGACTCGGGCCATCACGCACAGAATCGCGTACGGGGTGCGCAGTGGCGTCTATGATCCAGACCGGGTGCTCGCTGTTACCTTCACACGGAAAGCAGCGGGCGAGCTTCAGGGGCGATTGCGTGCACTCGGTGCCCACGGCGTGCGGGCGAATACGTTTCACGGTGCGGCTCTCGCCCAGTTGGGGCATTTCTGGCCCCAGTTTGTCGGGGGAGACGCTCCCAAGCTGATACCCGGCAAAGTTGCGACGATCTCTCACGCAGCCACGAGCCTCGGCTTGCGGTTCGGAGCCGAGACCCTGCGAGATCTTGCGGCAGAAATCGAATGGCGGAAAGTCTCGATGATCTCCATTGAGGAATATGCGAACCGTATTGACGAACGCCCAAGGCTCGTGGGTGTCGATACGGAGAAAATGATTGCGGTTCAAGAGGGCTACCAACAGGTGCTTGAGGAACGACGGCAAATCGACTTTGAAGATGTGCTCGTTTTGCTGGCCGGAATGCTCGAAGTCGAACCGCGCGCCTCGCTGCAAGTTCGGGAACGCTATCGATTCTTCACCGTCGACGAGTTTCAAGACGTGTCCCCGCTGCAGCACCACCTCCTCTCACTGTGGCTTGGCGCTCGTGATGATGTGTGTGTGGTGGGTGATGCAAGTCAGACCATTTACTCGTTCGCAGGTGCCGCGAGTAAGTATCTGCTGGGCTTCAGGAGTGACTATCCGAACGCTCGTGAGTTTCGACTCGAGCGAAACTATCGCTCAGTTCAACCGGTGGTGCACTCCGCGAATCGGCTCATGAGGGATCGGCCAGGAGCGCTGCACCTGAGCCCGATGCGGCCGGAGACTGTTCCACTACCGACGTTCGAGTGGTTCGCAACGGAGCAGGACGAGGCTCGTGCGGTTGCGCAGTCGATCGCTGCTGCACTTAAAGCGGGAACTCCCGCATCTGAGGTTGCCGTTCTCTACCGGACCAATGCACAATCGGCGCGGATCGAAGAGGCACTCACCAATGAGGGCATACCTTCACGAGTGCACGGAGCCCAGCGTTTCTTTGATCGTGCAGACGTACGGCGAGCCATTCTGCTTATTCGAGCGCAAGCAAAGGCTGGAGATTCACGACCCCTCTTCCAGATTGTGAGCGACATGCTGCGCGAGGTGGGATGGAGCACCAAACCCCCGCAGGGTGCTGCTGAGCGGGAAAAATGGGAGGCTTTGAACTCGATTCTTGCGATGGCGGACGACCAGTCTCCGACAACCTCGGTGGTTGAGTTCAGTGAGGAGCTCCTCGCTCGTCAGCGAGCACAACACGAACCGAAAATTGAGGCAGTCACGCTCAGCGCGGTGCACGCTGCGAAGGGGCTTGAATGGAAGCTCGTGCATGTGGTGGGCATGAGTGAGGGAATCTTTCCGATTTCGCACGCCGGGGCCGAGCATGAGATTGAGGAAGAGCGAAGACTCGCTTATGTGGCGTTTACACGAGCTCGAGATGAGCTCTTGGTTTCGGGGTATCAAAGTGCCGCTCGCATCTCGCGGAGGCCCTCGAGATTTGTCACGGAGGCTGGGATCCTGCATTGATTGCACACCCGCACTCCGGGTGTGTGGAAATCCGGGTGAGAGTGGGAATGCCTGAAATGGAGCCGTGTCTCACGGGAAGTATGAGTTGTGAGTCAGAGACCCATGTGCGCCCCGCACGCCAGACCTGCACGAAAAGCGCTGCGATAGCTCCGACCAGCAGCGACACGTTGTCCGTCTCGCTGCTTGGGCGCCTGCCGTAGAACTGTGCGGCGACTCCAGGCAGCGATGGATCTTTTTCTACGAGGTGGAGTGCTTCACAGGAATGGCAGGGGCTGCCGCTTGCCGACACAAGAGGACCAATTCTTACTGCCTCGTCGGTGAATCGTATGAGCAGATGTGGCACGGTCTCAGAGAGCCAACGATTTGACCGTTCGAGTGGCTCGAGAAAGCGAATCACTTGAATCGCGAGCTCAGGGTTAGCAGAAGATTTCTCGAAACTGCAGAGCCAGTTGTTCTCCAACGCAGACTGTAGATTTCGGATCTCACGGCCATCGTCACTGATTACTGCGCGGACACTACTTGGGGGAAGAGCCTGCGAAGGTGCGTCGTGCTTCGTTCTCCGACGTTTCGGAACTCGACGCACGAGAGCTGGCCGTAGCGTATTGATTGCGTTGCGCACGGAGGGGTTCTTCGAACCGGCGTGCGTCACGATGCTCTTGAACTCTTCTTCCGGGATTCCTGTGAGCAGTCGCTTCAGAAGATACTGCAGTTCAGGCGTCGGAGCACTGATGAGTACGTTTCCGCGCTCGAATCCTACGCGAAGCGTTGTCTCATCGTTCCAAGCAACCGTGCGGCCGGGGTCGATGAGGACATGGGCTGAACTTTTCATAGTCAGCAGTGTGCAGTACATTTCGCGTACCACACGGTTATCCACAACTCCGACGGAGTATTGAGGTCGAATTCGAGGCTGTGAGCGCTTCTAGTTCTTCGGCGATTTCGGAGCGTCTGGGGGCGCCTGATCGTTCCCCGGCGAAGGTGGCAACTCGTTTCGCAGCAACTTTTCAAGCTCCGCATCAAAATCGTCAGTCGCAGCCGATCTGCCCTTGATGAGGCCGAGCCTGGAGAGCAGCAGGTCGGGAGCGTCAAGCTCTTCAGTGGTGGGCAGCAGGTCGGGGTGGGCCCAGAGGCCATCACGAGTTGACGTGTCACTTCGCTCTGCCACGATCCGCCACATCGCCGCGGCCTCACGCAAGCGTCGAGGCCGAAGTTCGAGCCCGGCCAGCGCGGCAAATGCGCGCTCAGCGGGGCCGCCAGTGGCTCGGCGCCGTCGCACCATCTCGGCAATAGCCTCGGCCCCTGGGAGCCGTTTCGTGGCGTTTTCGGTCACTACGTCAACCCATCCTTCTATGAGTGCAAGCATCGTTTCGAGCCGCTCATGCGCGGCCTCTTGAGCGGGGGTCTTGGGCGGAATGAGTGCGCCACTCGAGAGGAGCTGCTGCAACTCCTCGGTGTTCGACGGGTCAAGGTCGCGCGAGAGCTCTTCGATGTGGTCAGTGTCGATGTGGATCCCACGCGCGTAATCGGTGATCGCAGTGAGCAGGTGCAGGCGCAGCCACTTGGTGTGCCTGAACAGGCGTGCGTGAGCAAGTTCGCGCACCGCCAAATACAGCGTGACTGCCTCGAGATCTTGGTCAAGTCCGCTCGCAAAGCCCGAGACTCCGGTCGGCACGAGAGCTCCGCCCTCATTTCCTGCCCCAGCGAGCAAGGGAATGCCCACGTCTCCCGCAGCGACGACCTCGCCCGAGAGCTGACCGACGATAGACCCGAGCTGGACCGCAAATAGTGCGCCTCCGACGCTTCGCAGCATCGGAGCAGCTTGCTGCAATGCTGCTGACAACTCCTCGGGCATCTGCGTGTTCATCGCGTTCATGAGCGCCTGAGAGACTGACTCGGCAACCGGCTCAGCGAGGCTGATCCACGTATCAATCGAACGCTGCACCCACTCGATTCTGCTCAGCGCGCGCGGCGCGTCGGGTACTGGGCCGAGTTCCGTAGCTTCATCGAGCCAGAGCGATGCGACTGGAAACGCCCGTTCAGCAGGCGCCGCGTTGACGGTGCCTTCGCCGACCGCAGCATCGAGCGCAGTGCGCCGAGCTATCGACCAATCGATACCGTCGCTCGGATTATTCATCGCGCCGCGAAGCGTGGAAAAAAGTGCATTGAGCATCGCCGGATCGCCTGAGACACCGGCCGCCTTGGCGAGCACGTTCGGATCGAACTCACCGCCTTGCTGGCCTCCAAGCATGTTTTGAAGCATGCGCTGGAGCTCTTCAAAATTCGGCCCAGGTTGCTCGTCTGGATTCTCGGGGCGATCCTCATCCATGCTCACGGTGTTCTCCTCGTACCTGTGTTCAAAAACAACGCTACGGCACGGCCAGTGAAAGGGCGCAGTGAGAGCGCTGATTCTATTGCGCCGACTGCGAACAGCCCGACAGTACTCTGGGTTTCCAGGCGATCCCCACACCCAAACGCTAGTGTTTATAGGGTGACCGACCAGACTACTTCTGCCCCCCGATCGCGCCGACTCTCGCCGCTCGCAATCACCATCGTTCTCGTGGTGGTGCTCATCATTGCGTTTCTCGCTGTTGCCTCAGTAATGACTGAGGTGCTGTGGTTTGAGCAGCTTGGGTACCTTGAGGTCTTTGCGATCCAGTGGATCGCCGCCGCCGCAATGTTCATTATTGGGTTCCTGGGCATGTCAGTGCCGACCTTTATTGCGATCGATATCGCCTATCGCAAGCGCCCGGTGTACGCCCGATTGACCGCGCAGCTAGATCGTTACCAAGAGGTTATCGAACCGCTTCGGCGCCTCGTGAAGTGGCTGCTTCCAGCAGTTCTGGGCATTTTTGCTGGGGTGGCCTCGGCAACGAATTGGGAGACCATTCTCCTGTGGTGGAATTCGGAACCGACCGGTGAAGTGGATGCCCAATTCGGCATCGATCTGTCGTTCTATCTCTTTACGCTGCCGCTTCTGCAATCTATAGCGAGCTTCCTCTCCGCGGTTGTTCTTATCTCGCTCATTCTGGGTGTTGGCACGAGCTACCTCTATGGCGGTATTTCATTCAATGAGCGCGAGTTCCGCATTTCCAAGGCAACCCGCATACAGACCGCAATTCTCGCGACCGTCTACTTGCTGATCCAGGCGGGTAGCCTGTGGCTTGACCAGTTTGCTGCGCTGACAGACACCAATGGATTTGCGACCGGTGCCATGTACACCGGAGTGCACGCGTCGATCCCTGGCAAGCAGATTCTTGCTGGAATTGCCGCAATCGTTGCATTGCTCTTCCTCGTCACGGCAATCACAGGAAAGTGGCGCATGCCGGTGATCGGCACCGCGCTGCTCATCGTGTCGAGTCTCGTGCTCGGAATCGGGTATCCGTGGGCGATTCAGCAGTTCAAGGTGCTCCCCGACGAGCAGAGCGTTGAGTCGGAGTACATCAGCCGCAACATCGATGCGACGAGAAAGGCCTACGGGCTCGACGAAGTCAAGGTCGAACCGTACGACGCGATTACCGACGCTGAACCGGGCGCGCTGCGCGGTGACGCGGTGGCCGCATCCAACATCCGCATCATGGACCCAGAGGTTATCTCGCGGACGTTCGCTCAGCTCGAGCAGGCGAAGCAGTACTACAAGTTCCCGAACTCGTTGAACGTCGACCGGTATGAGCTCGATGGTCAGGTCGAGGATACGGTTTCTGCGATCCGTGACATTGATCTGTCGGGACAGACGAGCTGGTACAACCGTACGCTCGTGTTCACGCACGGTTATGGCATGGTCGCAGCTTATGGTAACCAACGCTCCGCCGGCGGCGAGCCTGTCTTCCTCGAGAACGGAATCCCGACGAGTGGGCGGCTCGGAGAATTCGAACCCCGCGTCTATTTCGGCATGGACTCACCTGAATACTCGATTGTCGGAGGCGACCACGAAAAACCTATCGAACTCGACTACCCGTCAGACGTGTCGAGCGGCAGCGAAGCTTCCGCTGACGATGCAGAGGATGCGACCCCCGCAGAGGCCGAAGCCGAGGCAGAGGCGACTGAAGCAGAGGTCGCAGACATCGGTGACGGTGGCGACGAGGCTGCAAGCACGGGCCGTGCAAACCTCACCACCTTTGCTGGTGAAGGTGGCCCCGAGCTCAGCAATATCTTCACCAAGATCATTTACGCGCTGAAGTTTCAAGACGTCGAGGTTATGCTTTCAGGCGCGGTTGTTGACGGGTCACAGATCCTCTACGATCGAAGCCCGCTCGAGCGTGTACAAAAGGTGGCCCCGTACCTCACGATCGACGAGGCACCCTATGCTTCGGTGGTCGACGGCCGCATTAAGTGGATCATCGACGGGTACACAACGTCGGCGGACTACCCGTACTCAGAGATTCAAGATATGAATGCTCTCCTCGTAGACGCTGACAACCAGCGCACAAGCATGCTGGCGAAGCCGGTGAATTACATTCGCAACTCGGTGAAGGCCACGGTTGACGCGTATGACGGTAGCGTCACGCTGTATGCCTGGGATACCGAGGATCCGCTGCTCAAATCTTGGAGCAAGGTCTATCCCGGAACGCTGAAGAGCGTCTCGGACATGAGCGGCGACCTGCTGAGTCATGTGCGCTACCCGACAGACATGTTCAAGGTGCAGCGTGAGGTGCTCAGCAAGTACCACGTCACCAACGCTGGCGCGTTCTACTCAGACGAAGACGCTTGGCGAACACCCGATGACCCGGTTGCGGGCACGACTGACAACGCTGCGAATCCTCCACAGCCGCCGTACTATCTCACGTTGTCGGCAGGTGCGAACGTTGATCCAACCTACTCGATCTATTCAACGTATATTCCTGATGCGACAGGGGACACCGCGCGAGATATCCTCACGGGCTACCTTGCGGCGAACTCGAATGCTGGATCGGAAGACGGCAAGATCGCTGAGGACTATGGCACGTTGAAACTCCTCACGCTGCCGAAGAGCAACACGATTCCTGCTCCGGGTCAGGTGCAGAACAGTTTCAACACCGACCCGAAGGTCTCGACAGAACTTAACCTGCTTCGTCAAGGTGGCACCAGGGTGATCAGCGGTAACCTGTTGACGCTCCCGGTTGGTGGCGGCTTGCTCTATGTGCAGCCGGTTTACCTTGAGGCATCCTCGGGCACACAGTTCCCGCTGCTGCAGAAGGTGCTTGTCTCGTTCGGCGACAGCATCGCGTTTGAGGACACGCTTGACGGAGCGCTCGATACGCTCTTTGGCGGTGACTCTGGTGCCAACCTCGAAGATGTCGAGGGTGGTGAAGAGCCAGGTTCGATTACGCCCGAGGGCGATGCTGAGTCACCCGATGAGGGAGGCGAGGAGCCTTCGAGTAGCGGTAACTCTGCGACCGTCACTCAGGCGCTCAAGGACATGCAGGAGGCCCTTGCGGATCGGGATGCCGCAATGCAGTCGGGTGACTGGACGGCCTACGGGGAGGCGGACGCGAGGCTCAAGGACGCACTGGAGCGGGCGCTCGGAGGCTAGTTCGGTCCCATACCCAGCTCGCACATTAAGTGAATCCGAGTGCGAGTTTGCTGTTCAGCGGTGACGCTTGAGCGCAAACTCGCACTCGGATTCTTGTGTTGGTGATCGAAACGCGCCTTCGCTCACACCGTGCGTTGATGTGAATTTGCCAGTGCGCAAATCTCGGCGAAGGGCAAGTCTGCTGCGGCATGGTGTGGCGTTGCTCGGACAAGGGGAATGACTCGGCCCCCTCTATGATTGCGCTCGTACATAGGCCGCAGTAAGAGAAAAGTGCAAGGCCCCTGATCCGGGATAAATCCCAGGTCAGGGGCCTTTTCTTGGTTGCGGGGGCAGGATTTGAACCTACGACCTCCGGGTTATGAGCCCGGCG
>JBEBUJ010000009.1:0-47210 GCA_040393365.1 Leucobacter denitrificans | reverse complement strand
CCGAGTTGCCTCGACAACACCTGCAAGGTAGTCGTCGATCCGGCTTCCAGAAAATGAATGGTCGGGGGATCCACTCGAAGCGTGCAACTCGACGCTATCCCACGCGCTAAATTCCGTAGCCGCGGGCAGCACCGGCAGCGAATACTCCCCCGCAGACTGGGTCGACTCGACACGGGTGATCTCTGTGATCCACGCCGTGCCGCGGTGTCGGTTCACTAAAATTCTCGGCACAATCAGCACGCTCTCGGTCGAGCTATCGTCAGCGAACGCGAATGTGCCAAACGCGAGCAGCCCCGAACCGGGCATACCCACCGGATCATCAATCTCAGCCTGTGCGGCAATGTCACGCCACACACGCGACGCTTCGAGAAACCTCTGTTCTCCCGAAAAGGTGAGTCGCAGAACCTCTCCGATTCCAACGCAACCGCGGTCGTCACGATTCCAAAACATCGGGTTCGCAGGATCCGCGTATTCCAGCAGTCGAGGAAGCTCCTTCAGGGGCCTCGTCACGGCGCGGAGAAGTGGAACCTCGTCCACAGCGTGCCTGTTCGCTTCGCTCGTCACCCTGCTAATCTACCCGCCCGACTTGTCAAGCGTTCACAGATGAACAACCGGCTACGATGGAACAGTGACTCGCCCCGATACCGAGACCAAGAACGCTACGGAAGTATCTGCAATGTTCGATGAGGTCTCTCCTAGGTACGACCTGCTGAACGATGTGCTCTCCGCGGGCAATTCACGCCTGTGGCGCATCTCCACCACCCGGGCCATCGCACCGCGCAAAGGCATGAGGGTGCTCGACATCGCCGCCGGCACCGGCACCTCCTCTGCTGCGATCGCGGCTCATGGGGCGCACGTCACCGCCGCAGACTTCTCAGAGGGCATGCTTGCCGAGGGGCGAAAGCGCAATGCTGGCAACGATCTCATCGAGTTCGTCTTCGCCGACGCAACGAAGCTTCCATTCGAAAACGATCACTTTGATGCGGCAACCATTTCGTACGGACTGCGCAATGTGTCTGACCCGAAACAGGCCATCGCCGAAATGGTGCGGGTAGTGAAACCGGGCGGACGTATCGTCATCGCGGAGTTCTCACGCCCAACCTCCGACGCGGTGAACTGGGCATACACCAAGTACAACCGACACGTGCTGCCTCGGGTCGCAGCGATGATCAACCGCGATGCAGCCGAAGCGTACAAGTACTTGAATGAGTCGATCGAAGCTTGGCCGACACAAGACGAGCTTGCGAGATGGCTGCGTGGAGCTGGCCTCGAGCGAGTTGCCTATCGCAACCTCAGTCTCGGAATCGTCGCACTTCACCGCGGTTTTGTGCCCAAGGCAGCGAAGAGAGCGCCGAAAGCTGCGCCCAAGGCTTCCCGCAAGAAACCCTCTGCGGCAGCGAAACCTGCAGCAGCGAAGAAACCGGCTGCAAAGAAGCCAGCAGCGAAACCGTCTACTCCAGCGAGCAAGGGTACCGACAAATGATCCGCCCATTGGCCGCAGACACGACAACGCAGGCGCTCCCACTCCGGTTGTTTCGAAGCTCCGAAGACCGGCGTCTCGTCAAGCAGCTGCAGGAAGAACTCGACCTCGTCGAAGCAGGGCTCGTCCAGCACCTGAAATTTGCTTCACCGATCGCAGACGCACCCGCCCGCTACCTTGCGGCTGCCGGTGGTAAGCGGATCCGCCCCCTTCTCACGCTCATTTCGAGCCAGCTCGGCGATGGCCCAAACGAGATGGTGCGCCGTGCCGCGCAAGCAATCGAAATGACGCATCTGGCGTCTCTGTATCACGACGATGTGATGGATGATGCGAATCTTCGCAGAGGAGTCCCCTCAGCACAGGTGGTCTGGTCGAACTCAGTCGCGATCCTCGCGGGTGACCTGCTGTTCGCGCGGGCGTCGTCGCTCGTGTCGGGCATGGGCGAGGCAGCGATTCTGCTGCAAGCACAGACCTTCGAGCGGTTGTGCCTGGGGCAGCTGCATGAAACCGTCGGCCCACGGCCGGACGATGAACCGATCGCGCACTACATTCAGGTACTCGCCGACAAAACCGGGGCCCTCATCTCGACGGCGGCCCGGATGGGCGTCATGTTTGGCGGTGGATCACCAGAGTTTGCCGACGCGGTAACCGAATACGGCGAGAGGATAGGCGTCGCTTTCCAACTCATCGACGATGTCATCGACCTCTCGCCAGACAAGAAGCGCACTGGAAAGCGCGCCGGAACTGATCTGCGGGCCGGAGTCGCAACATTGCCACTGCTGTTACTCAGGTCACGTGCAGAGTCAGGCGACGCAGAAGCAACCGAACTGATCACGCGAATAGACGCGGGTATTTCTGCAATCGCAGACGGTGCGGATCTTCAGGTGATGGATCCAGAAGTGGAGGCGCTGTACGCGCACCAAGTCACCCGCGAAACGGAACTCACGGCACGACAGTGGGCAGACGACGCAATTGCAGCGCTCAACGTGCTGCCGAAATCGCCAGTGAAGCGCGCACTTGAGCGCCTGGCAGAATCCATCGTCTCGAGAGAAGGGTAATTCTGGGGGAATGAACAAGATGCGTTTGGCGATTGTGGGAGCCGGCCCTGCGGGAATCTATGCAGCAGACCTGCTGCTGAAAGCAGAACGAGATTTCGAGGTCGAGATTGACCTTTTCGAGCAGCTTCCTGCCCCCTATGGGCTTGTGCGCTACGGTGTTTCGCCAGATCATCCCCGCATCAAGGGCATCATTAACGCCCTCCGTGATGTGCTTGACAGTGGCACGATCCGCTTTTTCGGCAACGTTCGCTATGGCGAAGATCTCACGCTCGCAGATCTGAAACGTCACTACAACGCGGTCATTTTTTCCACGGGCGCGATCCGCGATGCCTTCCTCGACATCCCCGGAATCGACGCCGAGTCTTCGTATGGCGCAGCCGACTTTGTCAGTTGGTTCGACGGCCACCCAGACGTTCCTCGCACTTGGCCGCTCGAGGCGCGCTCGGTTGGCGTGATCGGCAACGGCAACGTTGCTCTCGATATTTCTCGCATGCTCATCAAGCATGCTGACGACCTACTTCCAACAGAGATTCCCGACAACGTATATAAGGGTCTCGCCGAGAATCCCATCGAAGAACTGCACCTGTTCGGCCGCAGGGGTCCGTCGTATGTGAAGTTCACGCCGCTCGAACTTCGCGAACTCGGCGAAGTGCGCGATGTCGACATGGTCATTGACGAGCGCGACTTCGACATCCCAGATGCGCATGCAGAAGAAGTGCTCACAAAGAACAAGCAGGTTGTCGTGATCAACCGCATTATGAATAAGTGGCGCGAGGATCAGCGTGCGCGCGAGTCAGGAGAAGTTCCTCCCGCATCACGCCGCCTGCACTTGCACTTCTGGTCGAAGCCCGTTGAAGTCGTGGTTGAGAACGGGCGCGTTGCTGGGCTAAAGACTGAGCGCACTGCCCCAGACGGCAAGGGCGGTGTCATAGACACCGGCGAGTTTGAGATCATTCCGATGCAGTCGCTTTACCGCGCAGTCGGCTACTTCGGTTCACCACTCGACGGCATTCCCTTCGACGATGTGCACGGTGTCATTCCCAACGAGCAAGGTCGTGTCGTCGACGAGACCGGCATCTACATTCCCGGCATTTACGCAACTGGGTGGATCAAGCGCGGCCCCGTCGGGCTTATCGGTCACACGAAATCTGACGCCATGGAGACACTCGAGTGCCTCATGGCGGATGCGGACACGTGGTGGTCACCGGAGGAACCCGATGGTGCTGCGGTAGTCGCACTACTTGAGTCACGCGGGGTACCGTTTACCAATCTTGATGGTTGGCATCGCCTCGATGAGCACGAACTTGCGCTCGGTGCAGCCGATGGGCGCACTCGCGTGAAGGTTGTTCCCCGCGAGGAAATGACTCGCATCGCGCGCGGCGAATAGCGTCATAATCTCGGCGCAGGCCAAATATTCCTTTGGCGTGAGTCCACAAGAATCTTGACGTCAAACTAAATATGCGTCTTGGGGCAATTATTTTCGGCTATTCTGGGGCGGGTCGCACCGCAACAGCGTGTGCCGACCAACGACACGTCCCGTGTAATGCAGAACTGCATACCCAATTCTGGCCAGCAACCCGGCCACTCAAGGGAGAGACACCATGAAGATGTTTAAGAAGATTTTGGTTGCAAACCGCGGTGAGATCGCAATCCGCGCATTTCGCGCCGCAACTGAACTTGGTGCTCGCACCGTTGCGGTGTATCCCTTTGAGGATCGTAATTCGCTGCACCGTTTGAAGGCCGACGAGGCCTACCTCATTGGCACCGAAGGGCACCCGGTTCGGGCCTACCTCGATATTGCTGAGATTATTCGCGTTGCCAAAGAATCGGGCGCAGACGCGATCTACCCCGGATACGGCTTCCTCTCGGAAAACCCAGAGCTCGCCGCAGCGGCCGACGCCGAGGGCATCACGTTTATTGGCCCGGGCCGCCTCGCGCTCGAGATGGCAGGGAACAAGGTTGCGGCGAAAGAGCATGCAATCGCCGCTGGTGTTCCCGTGCTCAAGTCGACCCCTCCTTCCACCGATATCGATGCGCTCATCGCTGGGGGCAACGAAATCGGGTACCCACTCTTCGCCAAGGCAGTTGCTGGTGGCGGAGGCCGCGGCATGCGCCGTGTCGAGCGAGCAGAAGATCTGCGCGAGGCGCTCGAGAGCGCGATGCGCGAAGCCGACAGTGCCTTCGGTGATCCAACGATGTTCATTGAACAGGCAGTGCTGCGCCCGCGCCACATCGAGGTGCAGGTGCTCGCCGACAATACTGGTGAAGCGGTGCACCTGTTCGAGCGCGACTGCTCGGTGCAGCGCCGTCATCAGAAGGTCGTCGAGATAGCGCCAGCGCCGAACCTCACGCAGGAGCAGCGCGACGCGCTCACTCGCGACGCGATCGCCTTCGCAAAGTCGATCGGTTACGCGAACGCTGGCACCGTCGAGTTTCTTCTCGACACCGAGGGCCCACGTGCGGGTGAGCACGTCTTTATCGAGATGAACCCGCGTATCCAGGTTGAGCACACGGTCACCGAAGAGATCACAGATGTGGATCTCGTGCAGGCGCAGATGCGCATTGCTGCGGGCGCAACGCTCGAAGAACTCGAGCTCACACAAGACAACATCCACATGCACGGTGCAGCACTGCAGTGCCGCATCACCACCGAGGACCCAGAGAATGGGTTCCGCCCAGATCTTGGCCGCATCACGGCATACCGTTCACCGGGCGGTGGCGGCGTGCGTCTCGATGGTGGCACGATTAACCCGGGAGCCTACATCAGCCCGCACTTTGACTCGATGCTCGCGAAGCTGACGTGCCGCGGCCGCTCGTTCGAAGATGCTGTTGTGCGCGCCCGCCGCGCACTCGCAGAGTTCCGTATTCGTGGCGTCGCAACGAACATTCCGTTCCTCCAGTCGGTGCTTGATGACACTGACTTCCGCGCTGGCGACGTATCCACGGCCTTCATCGAAGAGCGCCCAGAACTGCTGTCGTTGAACAAGCCGAAGGATCGCGCAACGCGACTCCTCCAGCACCTCGCTAATGTCACCGTGAACCAGCCAAACGGTGCACGCCCGCAGCAGATCGACCCGCAGGCAAAGCTCCCAGAGGTCGATCTGCTCACCCCGGCACCCTCGGGCGGAAAGCAGCGCCTCGCTGAGCTTGGCCCCGAAGGCTTCGCAAAGGCACTTCGCGAGCAGAACGCGCTCGCCGTGACTGAGACGACGTTCCGCGACGCTCACCAGTCACTCCTCGCAACACGCGTACGATCACGAGACCTTCTCGCAGTGGCCCCGCACGTCGCAAGGCTCACCCCACAGCTGTTCTCTGTTGAAGCCTGGGGCGGAGCAACGTATGACGTCGCGCTTCGATTCCTCGGCGAGGATCCTTGGGAGCGCCTGGCGGGCATGCGTGAAGCGCTGCCGAACGTGCCGATCCAGATGCTGCTTCGCGGCCAGAACACTGTTGGATACACGCCCTACCCGCCGAAGGTTGCGCAAGCGTTCGTGCGCGAAGCTGCCGCCACCGGGGTCGACGTGTTCCGCATCTTCGATGCCCTGAACGACGTGAACCAGATGCGCGTTGCGATTGATGCCGTGCGCGAGACCGGCACAGCCGTCGCCGAGGTCGCATTCTGCTACACCGGCGACCTGCTGAGCCCGAACGAAGATAAGTTCACGCTCGACTACTACCTGAATCTCGCTGAGCGCATCGTCGAGTCGGGCGCCCACATTCTCGGTATTAAGGACATGGCTGGGCTTTTGCGCCCTGCTGCCGCCGCGAAGCTTGTTACCGCTCTGCGCGAGCGTTTCGACCTTCCGGTGCACCTGCACACGCACGATACCCCGGGTGGTCAACTCGCGACACTACTCGCGGCCTCAGCCGCCGGCGTTGACGCGGTGGACGCGGCTTCGGCGCCAATGTCTGGAACGACAAGTCAGCCCTCACTTTCGGCACTTGTCGCGGCACTGTCCCACACCGACCGCGACACCGGCATCAACCCAGATGCCGTGTACGCTCTCGAGCCGTACTGGGATGCCGTGCGTACCCTGTACAAGCCGTTCGAGTCAGGCCTCCCCTCCCCAACGGGTCGCGTGTACACGCACGAGATCCCCGGCGGCCAGCTGTCGAACCTGCGTCAGCAGGCGATCGCTCTCGGCCTCTCTGAGAACTTCGAGAAGATCGAAGACATGTACGCGGCAGCGGATCGGATGCTCGGTCGCCTCCCGAAGGTGACCCCATCATCGAAGGTTGTCGGCGACCTCGCGCTGCACCTTGCAGCGGTTGACGCCGATCCCGCGGATTTCGAGGCGAACCCTGAACGCTACGACGTTCCGCAGTCGGTTGTTGGCTTCCTCGCCGGAGAACTGGGCGACATTCCTGGCGGATGGCCCGAGCCGTTCCGTTCGAAGGTGCTCGCGGGCCGCGACGTATCGATCGAGGTTGCACCGGTCTCGGATGAAGACTCTGCGCGCCTTGAAGGATCAAGCGAGGAGCGCCGATCCGCCCTCAATCACTTGCTCTTCCCCGCACCGACGAAGCAGTTCGAGGCCGTTCGCGAACAGTTCGGTGACCTGTCGGTCGTCGACACCGGCGACTACCTCTACGGACTCGAAACGAGCGCAGAGCACGCCATCGACCTCGCGAAGGGCGTGCGCCTGTACGTCGGGCTCGAGGCAATCGGTGAGGCAGACGAAAAGGGTGTGCGTACTGTCATGGTTCGCGTGAACGGCCAGCTTCGCCCCGTCTTCGTGAAAGACGAGAGCGTCAAGGTCACCGTGGTGACCGCCGAGAAGGCCGACCGCACCGTGCCAGGTCAGGTCGCTGCTCCGTTCTCCGGAACGGTCACCGTCAAGGTTGCTGCTGGCGATCAGGTTGAAGCCGGGCAGGCGATCGCGACGATTGAGGCCATGAAGATGGAGGCCGCGATCACCTCTCCGATTGCTGGCACCGTGCAGCGCCTCGCGTTCGACGGCACTCGCGGCGTCGAGGCGGGCGACCTCATCATCGTCGTCGAGTAACGCGCTAAGCAGTAGGGCACTTGAGGTGGGTCGGTTTACCCGGCCCACCTCTTTCAATTCGATGCTCTTTCATGGGTTCCGCGCACACTGGGCATTTCGGGTTCTCGGGCATGATGTAGGCGGGTTCGTTGCGATCACCGAGCTGAGCGGATCCCTCGAACTGATAGAACAGCCGCCGCCAAGCGGCCCAGAAGCCAGGAACACCGTCCCACGGTGTCTCATGCCAGAGTCGTCGTTTTCGTTCGCGCACAAACAAAACTATATCAGGTTTCGTTAGGGCACAAACAATGTACGATGATGTTATGGAGTTGCCCGAAGATGCCCTCGAACTCGACCGTCAGGTCTGTTTCGCGCTCGCTGTCGCGAGTAGGGGCGTCATCGGTATTTACCGGCCGATCCTTGAGCCGCTCGGTTTGACGCACCCGCAGTATCTCGTCATGCTCGCTCTCTGGGGCGAGGCCCCCTTGCGCTTCAAAGAGATCACCGAGAGGCTGCACTTTGACGCGGCGACACTCTCTCCCATCATCAAGCGTCTCGAGCAATCCGGGCTCATTGAGCGCGGCCCGGTCGAAGGCGACGATCGGACCTTCTGCGTGCGACCCACCGAGGCGGGTTGGGCGCTGCGTGAACGTGCGCTTGAGGTACCTCCCGCGGTGGTGGATCGGCTCGGCCTTCCCGTCGAACGCCTGATCGCACTTCGAGACGAACTCGCTGCCGTCATTGCCGCAGTCCAAACGAACCACTAAGGCAGTGGGCGCAGAGGTCTAGGCCCCGAGGGCGTCGGCAAGTGCAACAAGTGTCTCGGTCGTACCACCTTCGATGCGAAGCGCAAGACTCGAGCGCAGGTCGAGCGCAGTGTGCCCGCGGTTGATGGCTGCAATCGGTATCCGCCGCTGCTCGGCACGAAACACGAGCCTGATGCCGGTATTGACCGCGAGCGAAGACCCGGCCACGAGAAACGCCTCTGCCTCACTGACAAGGTGCGCTGCTTCATCGAAGACCGGAACCGGTACCGTTTCGCCGAAATACACGACGTTCGGTCGCAGCACACCGCCACACACGTGGCATTCGGGCACAACAACAGTGTCGACTTTGGAAACAATCGCATCGCCATCGGGGGCAACCTCGGCGGACGCATTGCGCTCGGCAAATCCGGGATTCAGTTCATCGAACCATTCCAAGACTTTGATTCTGCTCCAGCGAGAGTCGCAGTCTACGCAACGAATGACACTGCCGCCGCCGTGGAGTTCCACGACCTTGCGCGACCCTGATCGCTCATGCAGTCCATCCACATTCTGAGTGATCACGCCGTCTATATGCCCGGCCGCCTCGAGTCTCGCAAGCGACCTGTGCCCCGCATTCGGCACGACCTTCAGCATTCGATTCTGCCCGATACGTGCCCCTGCCCAGAACCGCTTCCGATACTGCTCGTCCTCACGAAACTGGGCGATGTTCATGGGATTCCGTGGTGGACTCCCCTCACCCCGGTAGTCAGGTATGCCGGAATCAGTGCTGATTCCTGCCCCAGTGAGCACAGCGACTTTGCCGTGCGCAAAAAGGGCGACGAGCGAGGCAAGCTGCTCTTGGTCTACGGATACCCCTGCCTTATCCACACGCTCATCCTATGCCGCGGTGAGAAAAGCTAGAATCGAATTCATGACTACCGCGCGCGAACAGCTCATTGAACTCATCAAGTCAGAAGCTGTGTTCCACGGCGATTTCACGCTCACGAGCGGCAAGAAGGCGACGTACTACATCGATCTGCGCAAGCTGTCGCTCGATCACCGCGCCGCGCCGCTCATCGGCCAGGTCATGCTCGACCTCATCGATAATGTCGACGGTGTCGTTGCCGTGGGTGGGCTCACAATGGGTGCTGACCCGATTGCTGCAGCGATCATGCATCAGGGTGTCGCTCGCGGCAAGACGTACGACTCGTTCGTCGTGCGCAAGGAGCCGAAAGATCACGGCCGCGGCCGCCAGGTAGAGGGGCCCGATCTCAACGGCAAGCGCGTCATTGTGGTCGAAGATACTTCGACGACAGGCGGGTCACCGCTTAAGGCGATTGAGGCACTCAAGAAGGTCGGTGCAGAAATTGCCGGCGTCGCCGTCGTGGTGGATCGCCAGGCGCCCGCCAAAGCCCGCATCGAAGAAGCCGGATTCGAGTACCGCTTCGCGATCGGGCTTGAAGACCTGGGCCTCGAACCGCAGTAGCACTGCACACAAGCAAATGGCCCGCACCCGAATTCTCGGGTGCGGGCCATTCGCGATTACAGCACCATCGAGAGGAACTGTCGGGTGCGATCGTGTTTCGGTGACGTGAACACCTGCTCTGGCTCGCCCTACTCGATGATGATGCCCTCGTCCATGACGATGACACGATCGGCGATCTCACGCGTGAACCCCATCTCGTGGCTCACAACGATCATGGTCATGCTAACGGCTTGATTAGGTCGCTTGCGAGGTGCAAGTCAGCCTTATACACTGATTGGGTCGATGATCAGTTGGTAAGACCAATGTAAGATCGGCACATAAGCATAACTGCAGCAAAGGAGCTAGTAATTTATGTCAGAGGCACTGTGCGATCTCATTCCTGAAAGCGAGTACGCCGAACGAGTGGCGACACTTCGTCATTCGCTCGCTGCTGCGGGTCACGATGCCGCCCTACTGTGGGGCCGTGGCGGTGGCTCCGTCGATCGTTGCGCCGACGTGCGCTACTTAACAGGCTTCTACCCTGTGTTTCCGACCATTCGTGACGTACCCGGGGTGTGGAGCGACCGTGGCCTCTCTGGTTTGCTGGTAACCGATTCAGAAGTCGTACTTTTCTCAGACGACCCCGACGCGCAGCATGCGGCTTTTGGGCTGACAAGCTCCGTGTTTCGCTCTGAAGTCAATGATCGCACCCTCACTGGTGATGTACTGGAGGCGCTTCGTCGCCGCCCAGAACTAAAGAACATCGTGATAGTTGCGGCGGATGCGATGTCAGGCAACCACGCGCGCGAATTGCTGGAGGATGAGCATGTGGGCGGCCTCACGCTGACCTGGAATGAGACGTTGCTCGAAGAGCAACGTCTGCACAAGTCTGAGAACGAGGTGCAGATCATGCGCCGGGCGGCGCGCGTGGCGGAAGCCGCGCTCGAGGCCGGGTTCGCCGCATCTTCACCAGGTGTACGCGAGGCCGATGTTGTCGGTGCCATGATTCAACAGGTGAGCAGCCACGAAGCCGCATTCGCGAATGCCTTTGTTTACACGACACCGCTGAACGGTGAGGGTGAAGATAACCGCCTCCCGACCCACAGTGCTCGCCCGCTGCAAGCTGGCGACGTCTTCACGATCGACATCACAGGAACCTACGCTGGGTACTTCTTCGACGTTGCACGTAGCTGGGTCGTTGGCGCGCTACCGACACCGGAGCAGCAACACGCTTACGATGTCGCAAAAGATACTGTCGACGCTATCGTGGCAGAGATGCAGCCGGGCGCACAGCTAGGTGAGGCATCTAAGAAGGGATCAGAGCTGCTGCGAGCGGCAGGTGTTGATCCGAACTCTGGGGAGTTCCCCGCTCGCGGACATGGCTTGGGTTTGGCATTTGAGAAACCCTGGGTGAGAGACGAAACCGAGCTTGTGCTTGAGCCGGGCATGGTGATTTCGATCGAGCAATTCGTCACGCTCAATGGTGTCGGTGCAACATACGAACGAAACATTCTCGTAGGAGAGAACGGTCCCGAAGATCTCGTTGCCATCCGGGATTTCTGGGCGGCTTCACTAGAACAGGAGAGTAACTAATGGCACTTTCGCGATTTAGGCGATGCGCGCTCGTTGGGTCAGTGATGATCACGGCGCTCGCACTGGTGGGATGCTCGAGTGATGCCACAGTGAGCGATCCGGGCAAAACTATCGCTGACATTCCGACCGGCCAGACCTCAACCCCGGCTGGCACCGGGCCAGTGGATCTGGTGACTTGGAACATGTATTCAGGCGAGCCCGCTTCACTGGACTGGCTCTATGCATACGCCGACTCGGAAAACACCGCACTCGCGAACATGTGTGAGGGTCTGATGCGTCAGAACGAAGACATGTCGTTGACGCCAGCGCTGGCCGAGGAGGTGCAGCATCCAGATGACTTGACAACCGTGTTCAAGATTCGCGATGACGTGACATTCTGGAACGGCAACCCGCTAACCGCGGAGGATGTTGCTTTCAGCATGAACCGTCACCTCGATGTTGAAGCAGGCTCGTACTGGGGTGTGCCGTTCTACGATCGTGTGGAGTCAATCGAAGTGACAGGAGATCTCGAGGTAACGGTACGTTTCACTCAGCCCGACTCGTTGTTCGAACGCATGCTGGCGACCGCAGCGGGCATAATCGGTGAGCAGGCCTACGTCGAAGAAGCTGGCGAGGCATACGGTACGCCGAACGGTGGCATCATGTGCACGGGGCCGTTTGCCTTCGACTCTTGGGAAGCAGGCTCAAAGATTTCAATGACTGCGAATTCCGATTACTGGGATCCAGAGTTACGTCCGATGGTTCAGCAGCTCAATCTGACCTTCGTAACCGATGAGTCGACGATCTCGAACAGCTTACTTTCGGGTGACCTCGACGGCACCTACATGGCACCGCTTGCTGCTACGGAGAAACTTGCAACCAGCGATATCGGCAGTTTCATCCTCGGCCTCGGTACAGACTGGATGGCCATCCGCCCTACTGAGAAAGAAGGGCCAATGGATCAGATTGAGGTTCGACAGGCATTGAGCCTGATCCTCGACCGAGACGCGATTGCCCAAGCTGTTTATCGCGGCACGGCGACCCCATCGCTTACTCCGGTGCAGCCTGGTGCGTGGGGGTATTCGACCGACCTGTGGCAGGCAGCGTACGACGCGCTGCCAAAACCGGAATACAACGTTGAGAAAGCCAGTGAACTGATTGCCGACGCAGGTCTTGACGGCGCTGAACTGTCGATCGCACTGCCAGCAGATAGTGAAGCTGAGCAGAAGATCGCCGAGATGCTTGTCGCCGGTGGTAACCAGATTGGACTCACGATCACGACTGAGACCATCCCCCAGACAAGCTTTACTGAGTTGTACTTCGATGACCAGGCACGTGCTCCGTACGACGCGTTCATTGTGCAGGAGTACGGCGCCGGGGTGGCTGATCCGAATGTGACGATGAGTGAGTTCACACCGCTCAGCGCATACAACTATGGAAACAATGATGATCCGGTACTCACTCAAAGCCTCGAAGATGCTTACGCGGCCATGGACGAGACCGAGCGGGCTGAGGCACTTATCACTGGTCAGGAAAGCATGGTCGAGAACCTGGCGCTGATCAATGTGGTGAATCTCGAACAGCGTATGTTCCAGAACTCGAGGATCACGGGTGCAAGTGCCTCACTGTCGCGCCTCTACTACCCCTGGGCCGCGAAGATTGGCGCTGCTGAGTAACTCGTAGGTACTTCTGAACAAAGCCGGTGGGGCGGGAACCCTGCCCCACCGGACGGAGATAATGTGATCCGATTCATACTGGTACGAATAGTCGAAGGCGTCATTACATTGCTGGTGTCCTCTTTGCTGGTATTCGCCGCACTCTTTCTCTCGCCCGGTGACCCGCTCGCCATTCTGATCGGTAACCGTACGGTGACCGACGAGGCTATTGCTGCGTTGACTGAGCGATACCAACTCGATGAACCCTTCCTCGTGAGGTGGTGGACTTGGCTCAGTAACCTACTGACCGGCGATCTCGGTCGCTCGCTCGGCCAACGCGACGACGTCTGGAATCTTATTGAACCGCGGCTCGGAACAACGGGCTTGCTGCTTGGGTTGGGACTTATCGCCATCGCCATTGTCGGTGTGGGCCTCGGGATCGTGGCTGCTACATCAGGTCGCCGTGTCAGTGATCTTATGCTTGGACTCACGTCGGTTGGAGTTGCAGTCCCCGCATTTGTCGCGGCAACATTACTCATCACGATCTTTGCCGTCGGGCTCGGTTGGTTCCCCACCTTCGGATCAGGCAATGGTTTTGGCGACCGTATGTATCATTTGATACTTCCGGTAATTGCACTCACTATCTCTGCTGGATCATACGTCGTGCGCGTAACGCGCGCTGCTTTGCGCGACGAGGCACAGCGTGAACCGGTGCAGACTGCGATCGGACGCGGTTTGCCCCGCGCTCGAATAGTTCGCCATCACATCGTGCGCAACGCCCTTACACCGATTGCGACGGTGATTGCAGTAACACTCACCAGCATGGTCGTTGGTTCGATTGTGGTTGAGAAGGCATTCGCGTTGAATGGAGTGGGCTCGCTACTCACGGACGCTGTACTACACAAAGACTTTGCCGTGGTGCAGGCGATCTGCCTGATCCTGATAGCTTTTGTGGTTGTTATCACCCTGGTCGTTGATGTGATGCAGGTACTTCTAGATCCGCGGGTACGTGCAAAGGTAGTGCGAGCATGACAACATCAATCTTGCGTTGGAAGCCAGACAAGCGGCTGGCAACAGTCGGGCGAGAGCGCGACATTTCACTTCTCGTTGCGATATCGGTGCTGGCGGTTCTCGTACTCGCGGCTCTGCTTGCGCCCTGGATTTCCCCGAAGGGTCCGACCGAGGCTGACTTCATGAACACCTACGGAGCGATGGGCGCCGGATCGGCTTTGGGCACCGACGGATCTGGCCGCGATATCCTCAGCCGTGTGCTGCACGGCGGCAGAATTAGCCTGGTTGCGCCAGCAATGATTGTTCTGATCGCAGGCGCGCTTGGCACCGTTGTTGGCATAGGTTCTGCGGTGATCGGTGGTGCTATTGACCGCTTCTTGAACCGCCTTCTCGATATCGGTTTCGCGTTCCCAGGAATGCTACTTGCCATTCTTGCGGTGACGATGTTTGGGCCGGGCATCACACCGGTTGTGGTGGCTTTGGCGATCTCGTATATTCCGTTTATCGGGCGCATGGTACGCAACGTTGCCGTCGGGGAGATGGCACTGCCTTATGTAGATGCACTGTTCAACCTGGGTCAGTCGAGATGGCTGATCGCGGTGCGTCACGTACTGCCGGCGGTGCTGCCAACTGCACTCGCTCAAATTACTGTGTCATATGGCTACGCAATGGTCGATCTTGCGGCAATGTCCTTCTTGGGCATGGGTGTACAGCCACCAACCGCCGATTGGGGTCTCATGGTCTCGGAAGGTCAGAAAGGCATCATTCAGGGTCGCTGGGAAGAGTCGATTTCCGCAGGCCTGGTGATCATCATTGCTGTCGCCGCGGTGTCGCTAATTGGCGACCGGCTCGCTGATCGTGTGGGTAGCGTAAGGGAAACACGGGTATGAACGCTGATACAAAGCTGGTCGATATCTCGGGACTCACACTCCGCGCCGCGGATGGCACTGAGATTGTTGCGAAGGCACGACTGCATATTGGTCATGGCGAGATCGTCGGCGTGATCGGCGAGTCGGGCTCCGGAAAATCGATGACGCTGAAGACCATCGCTGGGCTACTCCCGTCGGGCGTCTCTGCCTATGGCTCAGTTCGCTACGAAGGCGAGGAACTGCTATCTCTCCCGCGTGCACAGTATCGCAGGTTCCGTGATCGTGAATTGGGCATCGTCTATCAGGATCCTCGGGCGAGCGTGAACCCCGTGCATACGGTGGGTGACTTTCTCATGGAAGCACTCCTAGTCAACCGCAAAATGAGCCGCAGCAGGGCGCGTGAGCGGGTGCACGCTGCGTGTCACGAGGTCGGCTTGTTAGAACCGGAGCGGCAGCTGCGTGCGTATCCATACGAGTTCTCGGGTGGCATGCTCCAGCGTGTGGTTATTGCTGCGGCATTGCTGACTGAACCTCGGCTCATCCTGGCTGATGAGCCAACGACCGCGCTGGACGTTACCCGGCAGGCGGAGGTTGTCTCTCTGCTGCGTCATCAGGTGCGATCACGCAATATTGGCATGATGTTCATCACGCATGATCTCGAGCTCGCAGCAGCGCTCTGTGATCGCGTATACGTGATGTACCAGGGTCGTATCGTTGACGAAGCACCAGCAGATGAGCTGATCAATTCGCAGCATCTATATACGAAAGCACTACTCAGTGCTCGCCCGACACTCGACCGGTCGGAGCATCGTTTGACCACGATAACTGACGAGCTGCGTGCCCGCATCAATGAGGAAGTGCTGAACCAATGACTGCTCAAGATGAAGTGATCGTTGCTCATGGACTGCGCAAGGTGTTCCACCAACACGGCAGAGATCATGTCGCGGTTGAGGGTGCGACGTTTCGAATGATTCGTGGTCGTAACCTCGGCATCGTGGGTGAGTCTGGCTCCGGCAAATCGACACTAGCGCGCATGTTGATGGGTACTGAGAGACCGACAGCAGGCTCCGTAGAGGTGTGCGGAGTCGATATGTCGACTCCTGCACGCAGTCGTAAAGAGCGGAAGCGACGAGCTAAACTCACGCAGATGGTGTACCAGGATCCGTTCGGTTCGCTCGATCCGAGGCAAACGGTAGAATCAACCCTGCGCGAGGTACTAGCGATCCACACCCCTGGCGATAAGTCGGCACGGGACCACCGCATCAATGAGTTGTGCGATCTGGTTGGGCTCACTGAAGCGCAGCGTCGACGAAGCCCACGTGATCTCTCCGGTGGGCAACGTCAGCGAGTTGCGATTGCAAGGTCACTTGCAGTCGAGCCAAGCCTGATCATGCTCGACGAGGCCGTAGCCGCACTAGACATCTCAATCCAGGCGCAGATCTTGAATCTACTCATGAACGTACAAGAAGCCACTGGTACTGATTATGTGTTAATTTCCCACGATCTCGCGGTTGTCGCTCATCTCACTGAAGATGTGATTGTGATGCGTGACGGCCAGATTTTGGAATCAGGTGAGACCGCTCAGGTCCTTGAGCACCCGAAGCACGAATACACTCAAGTTTTGCGCGATAGCGTGCCCTCGATGGAGTGGCGGCAGCCGGGTGTGCTAGAGGATATAGCGTCACGAGTCACTCGTTGATGCGAGCGAAAGTAAGGCGACATTCGGTGTATGCTCATTCACAAGTTGGTATGACCATCAGGCAAACTAAATACGACAAACAGTGCTGCCAAGGCTTCGCCCATTTAATGAGTTCCCGAAGTCATAGTTGGAACCGCTGGTCAAGTTTAGAGCGCAGGAGGAGATAGTGATGGACTGGAGCGAAGTTAGTCATGCGGCAATGTTGTCATTGCCGGATCGTCTCTCTGTCGACCTCGAACGCATCATTCTTGACGGAGATCTTGAGCCTGGGGACCGCCTCCCACCCGAACGCGAACTCGCCGATCACTTCGGGGTGTCACGCGTGTCGATCCGTGAGGCACTTCGTGAACTCGAGAATCGAGGTCTCATCGACCGTAAGCCTGGCAGGGGCACCATCGTGCTGAGTCCTGGCGAGCGTGCAGGCGTCTCTGATGAAGTCCTCGGCATCGCGGCCGCACTGCAGCCCGAGCTTCGCGACATCATGGAACTCCGCGCTATCGTCGAACCCCCGATCGCCCGAATCACTGCCAGCCGGGCAACCAAACGAGACATCGCGCAATTGCGCGAACTCGTCGAGGCGATGGAGGTTGACGTGACGAAAGAGCGATACGCCGAGCTCGACCGAGCGTTCCACCAATCCATCGCCCAGTACGCCCACAATCCCCTCCTCGAACTCATCAACGCGCAGATCGCGCAGCAAATCGCACCGAGCCGCGCAGGTCGCTATCAAACGAAGGCTCGCCGCCAAGCATCGAGCGCAGCGCACCGCCGCATCTACGAGGCGATTGCGGCAGGAGACGGCGAAGCGGCAGAACGAGAAGCCCGTGCGCACGTACTCGACATCAGCCAGCAGATTGCCCAGGCGTCACTCACCGTCTCGAAGGAGAAGCAACGGCCATGACCACAGCAACTTCACCGCAGAACGCGATCTCTACGTCGCACCACCTCGCCACCGAGGCGGGCGCAGCAGCACTGCGCGCCGGGGGCAACGCCGTCGACGCGGCGCTCGCCGCAGCAGCAACGCTCTGCGTCGTGTATCCGAACAACGTCGCGCTCGGCGGTGACCTCGTTGCGCTCGTGCGGAACCCCGACGGAGAGGTGCGCTTCCTCAACGCCACCGGACCGACGCCGAAGGGGCAGACGCTCGACGCGCTCCGCAAAGCCCACGGCGCGGAACTGCCGCTCCGGGGCATCGACACGGTCACCGTGCCCGGCGGCGTCTGCGGCTGGAACTCCCTGCACGAGTACGGTGCATCTCGCAACTGGGATCAGCACTTCGAAGCCGCGATCCGTCACGCCTCAGAGGGATTCCCGAACTCCCGCTCCGTCGCCGCGGCCCTCATCGAAGATCGCGAATCCCTGGAGAACGATCCTGGTGCCGCAGCCGTGTTCTATCCGGGCGGCCGCGCAATCGCCGAGGGTGAAACCCTGAAGCAACCCGCCCTCGCGGCGTCGTTACGCGAACTCGCAAGCGGCGGTTCCGCTGCCTTTTACACGGGCGAGCTCGCGGAGCGGTGGATAGCGGGGCTCGCGAAGCTCGGCTCAAAGATCACCATGCAAGACGCAGACGACTACTCGGCGGAGTGGGGCGAGCCGATCGAGACGGGCTTCCAGGATGTTCGGGTGCTCACGAGTCCTCCCAACACCTCCGGCTTCATGTTGCTGCGAGCGCTGCGCGCCATTTCGGGCGACGACGGAGGGCCAGGCATCGACGATCCGCTCGGTACGGGTGCCGGTGCGCTCGCGCAGGCGTTCGCCGACGCCAACTCCGTGCGCATCGCATCGCTCGCCGACCCGCGTCTCGGCGGGATCGGTGCGAACGAGCTGCTCACCGCGACGGTGACAGGCTCCGCGACTGTCGCGTCCGGCAACCCTACCGGCGATACCGTCGGCCTATCGGCCGTGAGTGCGGACGGCTGGGCAATCTCCCTCATCAACTCGGTCTACTGGGGCTTCGGCGCACACATTCTCGATCCCGACACCGGGATCATCTTCCAGAATCGCGGGACATCGTTCTCACTCGATTCAGCACACCCGAATACGTGGGTACCGGGGAAGCGCCCACGCCACACGCTCATGCCGGTGCTTGTGCTCCGTGGCAACGATCTGGCTTGGGTGCCGGCAACAATGGGAGGGGCGGCGCAGCCGCAGATCCACACCCAACTGCTGGTGCACTCGTTGAACGGATCAACCCCGCGGGAGGCAACTCATGCCCCGAGGTGGGTGGTTGAGGAGCGCCGAGCAGGCAGCCCACCGTCAGTCACCGCCGAGAGGGACGTGCCCCAAGAGACACTTCTCGCCCTCCAAGAAGCCGGGTTCTCGGTGAACATCGTGCCCGAGCACAGCGAAGACCTCGGGCATTCCAACCTTATTCGCATCACAGACGGCAACACCGACGCGAGCAGCGACCCGCGCTCCGACGGATCCGCCATCGTTCTCTAAATACCCCACCCAGAAAGTTGCACATGACAGACGCTGTTCGTCCGAGCGCGATCTCACTCCTCCTCGTCGGCATCGCAGGCGGCCTGCTCTCAGGCCTGTTCGGCATCGGAGGTGGCACGATCATCGTTCCTGCGCTGGCCCTCTGGCTCGCGATGCCACAGAAGATGTCGGCGGGCACGTCTGTCGCCGCGATTCTTCCGACGGCGATCGTAGGATCGATAAGCTACGCCGTTCAAGGAAACGTGGATTGGGTCGCCGCGATACTGCTCGCCGCGGGCATCATCGCGGGTGCGCAACTCGGAACCTACTTGCTCGCGCGTATTCCCGTTGCGGCAGTGCAGTGGGCATTCATGGGGTTTCTCGCGGTCGTCATCGTGAGCCTGTGGTTCGTTGTGCCGAGCCGCGACAGTGAGATCACCATCGATTTCGCATTCGGCGCC
This sequence comes from Leucobacter denitrificans, assembly GCA_040393365.1. Classification (GTDB taxonomy): domain Bacteria; phylum Actinomycetota; class Actinomycetes; order Actinomycetales; family Microbacteriaceae; genus Leucobacter; species Leucobacter denitrificans_A. The sequence goes on along the minus strand of JBEBUJ010000009.1, from coordinate 27,788 downwards.
CTACTCGTGCTCACGGGTTTTATTACCGGCATTCTGTCTGGCATTCTCGGGGTCGGCGGCGGTGTCGTCGTCGTGCCGGTGCTCATGTTCTTCTTCGGTGCGAGCGACCTCATCGCGAAGGGCACCTCGCTGCTCATGATGATCCCGGGATCGATCTCGGCAACCTTCGGCAACCTTCGCAGACGAAACGTCGACCTTCGCGCCGCCGTGTGGGTCGGACTGGCCGCCTGCGTGAGCGTGCCGTTCGGCTCGATTCTCGCAGGGTGGATCGACCCCTTCTGGGGGAACGTCGCCTTCTCGGGGTATCTCGCCTTCGTGCTGCTTCAGATGCTCACCCGCAAGCTGAAGGAGAAGTAGCGGAGCTACCGCAACAGATCCGCGACCGAGTCCAGCACTTCGTCGGGGCGGAACGGGAATTTCTCGATCTCTGCCCTGTCCGAGATTCCGGTCATCACGAGGATCGTGTGTAGCCCCGCCTCCATGCCAGCGACCACGTCGGTATCCATGCGGTCGCCGATCATCGCCGTGTTCGTCGAGTGGGCACCGATCTGGTTCATCGCCGAGCGGAACATCATCGGATTCGGTTTTCCCACGATGTAGGGGTGCTTTCCGGTCGCCTTCGTGATGAGGGCGTTGATCGCACCGGTTGCGGGCAGCGGGCCCTCTGGACTCGGTCCCGTCGCATCTGGATTGGTCGAGATGAAGCGCGCACCGCCATTGATCAGGCGGATCGCCTTCGTGATCGCGTCGAACGAGTAGTTGCGGGTCTCCCCAACCACCACGAAGTCAGGCGACGACTCGGTCATGACGTAACCGGCGTCGTGGAGCGCGGTGAGGATCCCGGCTTCGCCGAGCACGAATGCCGACCCGCGCGGCTTCTGCTGCGTGAGAAACGCCGCGGTCGCGAGCGCGCTCGTCCAGATGCGATCCTCCGGCACCTCGATGCCGCCGGCGGCGAGCCTCGCCGAGAGGTCGCGCGCAGTGAAGATCGAGTTGTTCGTGAGCACGAGATAGGGCATCTCGCGCTCACGCCAGTATTTCAGCAGCTCAGCCGCACCCGGGATCGCCTGGTTCTCATGCACGAGCACACCGTCCATGTCGGTAAGCCAGTACTCGATGTCATCGCGCCCGGGGTGGATCGATATCTCGCTCATGTGCTCAGCGTAGCGGTGCGACGTAAACGCGAGGTTTCACGGCACCTGGCAGACTGGTGCCATGGATACCCGATCCGGTCAGCTCCCGCGCCCCGAAGATCTCATCGACGTCGAAGCGCTCCTGAGCGCATACGCGGAGATCGCCCCCAACCCCGCCATCCCTGCGCAACGCGTGGCATTTGGCACATCGGGCCACCGCGGTTCCGCACTTCAGGGCTCCTTCAACGAGGCACACATCGTTGCAATGAGCACGGCCATCGCCGAATACCGGGCGGATCAGGGCATTCGCGGGCCACTGTTCATCGGAGCGGACACGCATGCGCTCTCCGCTCCTGCCGAACAAACGGCGATAGACACGCTCGTGGCGCTCGGCGTGCACGTGATGACGAACGCCGGGACGGGCGATGAAGCGTTTGTCCCGACTCCCGCGCTCAGCCACGCGATCCTCACCCACAACCGCGGGCGCGATGCGCGCGATCCCGAACTGTCCGACGGCATCGTCATCACCCCGAGCCACAATCCCCCGGCCGATGGCGGCTTCAAATACAATCCCCCGCACGGTGGGCCAGCAGACGGAGATGCCACGGGGTGGATAGCAGATCGTGCGAACGAACTGCTCGATACTGGCGAGTGGCGTACGATGACCGACTCTGGAACGCCAGGCGTGCAGGGCGCATACGACTTCCTTGGCGGCTACGTTGAGAGCCTCAGCGAGGTGATCGACCTGGAGGCGATCCGCACGTCGGGTATTCGGATCGCGGCGCACCCACTCGGCGGGGCGAGCATTGCGTACTGGTCGGCGATCCGCGACCGCTACGACCTCGATCTCACGGTGCTCGGTTCCGGCGTCGATCCGCAGTTCGCGTTTCTCCACCTTGACTGGGACGGAAAGATTCGCATGGACCCGTCGTCATCGCAGGTGATGTCGACGATCGACTCGTACCGCGACGAGTTCGCGATCGTCACCGGCAATGATGCTGACGCTGATCGGCACGGCATCGTTACGCGCGACAGTGGTCTCATGAATCCAAACCACTTCCTCGCAGTTGCGATCGACTATTTGCTCGAGCACCGACCCGACTGGTCAGTGACGGCGGGCATTGGCAAAACGCTCGTCTCCTCAGCGATGATCGATCGCGTCGTGGCTGCCCACGGCAGAACGCTCGCCGAGGTTCCGGTTGGGTTCAAGTGGTTCGTGCCCGGGCTGTCGGCTGGCGAACTCGTCTTCGGCGGCGAGGAGAGCGCGGGCGCATCGTTCCAGCGCTTCGACGGCAGCGCGTGGAGTACCGACAAGGATGGCATCCTGCTCTGCCTCCTCGCGGCAGAGATCCAGGCAGTGACGGGCGAGTCGCCGTCTCAGCGGTATCGCAAGTTGGTGGCTCGCTTCGGCGAACCCGCCTACGCGCGCATCGATGCCCCGGCGACCGACGAGCAAAAGGCGAGACTCCTTGCACTTTCGGCTGATGACGTGGCAGAGGGAGAGCTGGCGGGCGATCCCATCACACACATACTCACGGTTGCGCCAAATGGTGCTGCGATCGGCGGCCTCAAGGTGCAAACCGAGCACGCCTGGTTCGCGGCCCGCCCTTCGGGTACCGAAGCGGTGATGAAGATCTATGCAGAGTCGTTCAGAGGGCCAGAACACCTTGTCGAAGTGCAATCCGCCGCCCAAGCTCTCGTAACGCGAGTGCTTGGCTAGCACCGCAGTAAGCTGTGAGCATGTCGCAGAGCCCCACGCCCACCCGCCGCTACTCCTACCTGGGGCCGGCGGGCACGTTTACCGAGGCCGCGCTGAAGCAGGTCGAGGAAGCGCGTGGGCAAGAGTGGCGTCCTGTCTCAAATGTTGGCGAGGCGCTGAACGATGTGGTCACGGGCACGAGCGACGCCGCGATGATCGCAATTGAGAACTCAATCGACGGCGGTGTCACAGTCGCTCAAGATGCGCTTGCGACCATCCCAGGCCTGCGCATCATCGGCGAATACCTGGTCCCAGTGAGCTTCGTGCTTGTCGCGCGTCCCGGTACGGGGCTCGAAGACATCACGGTTATCGCGGGGCACCCGGTCGCTTACGGCCAGTGCCGCACTTGGCTCGATTCGGCGGTTCCTGCGCACGAGTACATGCAGGCAAGCTCGAACGTGCAGGCCGCGGCAGATCTCTTCGCAAACAAAGGTGTCGACGCCGCGATCGCTCCCCCCGGCATCGAGGAGCACTACGATGTCGAGGTGCTCGCATCGGGGCTCGCCGCAAACCCTGATGCGGTGACGCGCTTCGTGCTCGTGAGCCGAACGGTGCCCATGGGCGAGCCGACCGGCGCAGACAAGACCTCGCTCATCGTTGAGTTGCCCGAGGATCGTTCGGGAGCGCTCCTCGACCTCCTCGAGCAGTTCTCCACCCGCGGAGTAAACCTCACGCTCCTTGCCTCGCGCCCAATCGGCGATCGCATGGGCCGCTATCGCTTCGTCATTGATGCCGAAGGGCACGTGAAAGACGAGCGGGTCGCCGATGCGCTGCTCGGCGTGAAGCGCTTCAGTCCGCGCGTCGTGTTTCTCGGGTCATACGCGCGTGCGGATCGAGTTGCCGCAACGATCCACGACGTACACGACGACAACAACTTTCGCGATGCCCGCGACTGGCTTCGTGAGGTAATCGAGGGCGTCACCACCGACTGATCGGGCCTCGCTTGACGTCACGCCGATACGCATTGCATACTATTACGTAATGCACACTAGTGCGCACGCAACACCTCACCTGGGGTGCTGCGCTGAGCGAGGGGAGACGCGTGGACGCGACGCAATTACTGAAGGGCGTGCTCGATGCTGCCGTACTCGCGGTGGTGGATCGAGAAGACGGGTACGGCTACGACGTCGTGCGCAGACTTCGCGATGCGGGACTCGATGCGGTGGGCGATGCCTCGGTCTACGGCACGCTTCGCAGGCTCTACGCCGCTGGAGCGCTCTCAACCTACGTCGTGCCCTCAGAGGGAGGACCGCACCGCAAGTACTACAGCATTACGCCGACTGGCAAGGATCTGCTTGAGGCTCAGCGCGCGGGCTGGGCGGAGTTCTCTGCCACCCTTACCGCACTCATTGCACCCCATTCGACTGCAAGCGCAGAAGGAGCATCAGCATGAACGCCACGACAACCACACCGATGACCAATGCAGAGCGGGCGCAGGTGTTCACGGCTCAAGTGCGCGAGAACCTGAGTGATCTTCCCACCGACGAACTTGACGACCTGCTCGACGGCCTGGGGGCCGACCTCGAAGAGCGGATCGCTGACGACGGCGATCTCGGCGACCCGCTGCAGTACGCCGACGAACTGCGTCAGGCGGCAGGTCTTCCCCCGCGAGGAGCACTGCCGAAGCCCCAACCGAAACGCAGTCTTGCGGAATCACTGGAATCGACGCGAAGTGGGATCAGTGAATGGTTCGCCGCGACGCCCGCGCGCTCTGGGTTTCGCGACTTCATGCTCTCGCTCAGACCGCTGTGGTGGGTCACCCGGGCGATTGTGCTCGTGTGGATCGGACTCATAGTCATCGGCCATCCGGTCGCCAATGGCGTACCACTCTCATTTCCCGCGCTCGTGTTGTATGTCGCGGCGACGGTCGTCAGCGTGCAGTGGGGTCGCGGCAAGTGGCTCCCGCGCAACTGGCTCAGGCATCTTCGCACCGCAGCGAGCATCGCAGCGGTCTTGCTCGTGCTGCCCGTCGCAGCAACGCTCGCGAACGCGCTCCTCTCGCCCGCATACGTCGACGACGGCTACTACGGCCCCGAGTACTCCCCCGGATTGCACACGAATGGGGAACAGGTGACGAACATCTTCGCCTATGACTGCGCAGGCGAGCTGCTTGACGGGATCCGCCTCTACGACCAAAACGGCACCCCGCTCACTACGACCCTCATCGACCCCTATGCCGGAGGAGAGCGGATGGCGCCCGACCAGTGGAACGAACAGACGAACGAACAACTCGTCATGAACTTTAACCCTCTCGCCACAGATTCTGGAGAGTGGAACGTCTACCCGCTCACCGCCTCCGAATATAGCGAATACACGGGAGAGCCTCGCGCCCCGGAGGTCGTAGTTCCACCGAGAGATGCGATCGCCCCGCTCGTACAGGAATGCCCCGTGCCCACCTCTGAGCCGGGCGAAGGTTCGGGCGCGGACGACTCCGGCGACACAGACGGCACGGATAGTGCAGAGAAAGATGCGACGCTGTGAATGCCCCGATCCGCGCCACGAGGCACGTCGCGAACACCCAGTCGGAGTTAGCTCGCAGGCAACCACGTGGGAAGCACGCGGACGATGAGGGCTCCCGGATCCACAACACCCCGCACCGCGATCGCGAGGCCGAAATCATCGCCGTCGAGCTGCACCGGCTCAGGGTTCCGAACCGTGAGCGCGTAGCTTCGCGCAGTGAGGTAGCTGACGTTCTTGGTGTCATTCACGAGGTCGATGAGGCGCCTGCCGGTGCGCGTCTTGCGAAGCACGCCGTTCTCCCAGCCGATCTTGTTCCAGATGCGCAGCCAGGAGAACGGACCGAGTGGTGTGAGTGCGACAACGTCAAGGAGGCCATCGTCAACGTTGGCGTCGGGGATGAGCAGCACACCGCCGGGAAGTAGACCGCAGTTGCCAATCATCACCGTATAGACGGTGAGCGCGCGCGCCGGGCCACCGTCGACGGAGTAGTGAATGTCGAGCGGTCGGTCCTTCACCATCGTACGAACGCCCGCATCGACGTACGCAAGCCAACCAACTCGCCGTTTAAGTGCCGACTTCGTGGTGCGGATAGTGCGCGCGTCGAGACCCATGCCGGCAAGTACAAGGAACGCGTGCTCGTCTTCGCGTTCTAATCCCTCCGCATCTGGCGGGCGCACGATCGTCATTCTGCCGAGGTCAATCGGCCGGTTGCGCCCGAAAAATGCGCCCTCGACTGCCGCGGCGAGATCACCGAGCGGTATCCCGAGATTGCGCGCGAGGAGATTGCCGGTGCCCTGCGGAATGATCGCGAGCGGCACACCGGTGTGGCCAAGCCCCTCTGCGATCGCCCGGATCGTGCCGTCTCCACCCGACCCGAGCACGACGCTCGCCCCTTCGGCAATCGCCCGCTGAGTTGCCCCTGTTCCCGAATCGTGCGCTTCGGTCTCATACCACCTGGTCGGCGCCCATCCGGCGCGCGCCTCAGCGCGACCGACCGTGGATCGCAGGAGCGAGAGCTGGGTCTTCATCGGCTGATAGACCACCGCGGCGTGCGGCCAACTGCGGGCCTGCTCTACACCCGTGGCTCCCTGTGTCATGGCTCAATCGTAATGGGATGCGCGCGATAGGCTTGTGGGGTGATCGATCCAGTACTGCTCCGTAACGATCCCGATGCGGTCAAGCGCTCGCAGCGCGCCCGGGGAAATGATGAATCATTGGTGGATCAGGCGCTCACCGCCGATGCCACGCGCCGCAGTTCGCTCTCCGAGTTCGAACGCCTTCGCGCTGAACAGAAGTCGGTCGGCGAGCGCGTGAAGGCGGCCTCCAAAGAGGAGAAGCCTGCCCTCATTGCGGCCGCGCAAGAATTTGCGGCTGGTGTCAAGGCGGCCGACGCTGCGGCGAAGGCCGCTGAGGCGGAGTTCGATGAGATCGCCTCTCGCATCGAGAACATTGTGCTCGAGGGCGTTCCCGTCGGCGGTGAAGATAACTTCGTGACACTCCGCACCGTCGGCGAGATTCCCACGTTCGACTTTGAGCCGCGTGACCACCTCGAGCTCGGAGAGATGCTCGGCGCGATCGACATGGAGCGTGGGGCCAAGGTCTCAGGGGCGCGCTTTTACTTCCTCCGAGGCGTCGGCGCCAGGCTCGAGCTCGCACTCATGAACATGGCACTCGATCGGGCGCTCACTCGCGGGTTCGTGCCACTCATCACACCCACGCTCGTGAAACCAGAGATCATGGCCGGGACCGGGTTCCTCGGCGAGCACTCCGACGAGGTGTATCACCTACAGGATCAGGACCTGTACCTCACCGGCACAAGCGAGGTTGCTCTCGCTGGGTATCACGCCGACGAGATTCTTGATTTGTCAGAAGGGCCGCTCCGCTACGCCGGATGGTCGACCTGCTACCGCAGCGAGGCCGGATCGCACGGCAAAGATACACGCGGAATTCTGCGTGTGCACCAGTTCAACAAACTCGAGATGTTTGTGTACACCACTCCCGAAGAGGCAGAAGCGGAACACGATCGGCTCGTCGCTTGGCAGGAAGACATGCTGCAGGCACTTGGGCTGAGCTATCGCGTCATCGACACGGCGGCCGGGGACCTTGGGTCGAGTGCCGCCCGTAAATTCGACGTCGAGGCCTGGGTGCCGACACAGGGCACCTTCCGGGAGCTCACCTCGACGTCAAACTGCACCACGTACCAGTCGCGCAGGCTCCGCACACGGTATCGCACCGAGAACGGCAAGACCACGCAGGTTGCCACGCTCAATGGCACGCTCGCGACCACACGGTGGATCGTCGCAATTCTCGAAACGCATCAGCGTGCCGACGGCAGCGTCACCGTGCCCGAGGCGCTACGCCCCTACCTGGGCGGACTCGAAGTACTCACCCCGAACCAGAAAGCATTGACGTGACAGATCGCCACATTGTTGCCCTTGACCTCGATGGGACCGTGCTCAGACACGGCTTCGAAGGCGCAGGTGACAACCCGTTCGGCGGCGTTATCGACGACGACTTGGGTGACGCGATCCGCGCGATCCACAAAGCGGGGCACGAGGTCATTGTGTCGACCGGTCGCTCAACCGATGCGACTCTTCCCATCGTCGAAGAACTGCGAATTCGCCCCGACTGGGTCATTTCAGCAAACGGGGCGGTGACACTCAAGCGCGATCCACTCGCTACACGTTCGTACCGACAGGAGCACGTCGAGGCCTTCGACCCGACCGACGCTCTCCTGAAGATACGCCCGCTCCTCACGACCGCACATTTCTCGGTCGAACTCGCCGACGGCAAGTTTCTCTACACGAAGCCGATCCCAGCGGGCACACTGCCGGCGAAGCAGAAGAAGGTTGAGTTCGAAGAACTCTTAGGCGTTCAGGCCGCCCGCGTGATCGTGTTCTCGCCCGACCACCATGTCGAGGAGTTCCTCTCGGCTGTCGACTCCCTCGGCCTTACGCACGTGTCGTACTCTGTAGGCCGCACCGCCTGGCTCGACATTGCACCTCACGGCGTGACCAAAGCGAGTGCGCTCGAGGTCGTGCGAGCCAAGATCGGCGTCAACCCTGCAAACGTGTTTGCGGCGGGTGATGGACGCAACGACCTCGAGATGCTGCGCTGGGCAGGACGGGTTGGTGTCTCGGTCGCCATGGGTCAGGCAGTGGAAGAGGTGCAGAAAGCGGCAACGCACGTGACCGCCTCAGTCGAAGAGGGCGGGCTGTTGCTCGCGCTACGCGAGCGGTTTCCTGAGCTTCTCAAATAGGAGCATGGCGCAACGTTTGCTAGGCTTTTCCGCGGAGGGTTGTCCGAGCGGCCGAAGGAACTTGTCTTGAAAACAAGCAGGCGGTGATCCCGTCTCAGGAGTTCAAATCTCCTACCCTCCGCCAAAACCCCCGGTGAGCGTCAGTTTTCACCGGGGGTTTCATCGTCTATAGGCTCAGTGCGGAATCCCATCAGCTTGTGAGTTCCGTCGCAGAACGGCTTGATGTTTGATGACCCGCAGCGACACAGTGCCACGGTACGTCGTCGGCAGTCGATGGTCTCGCCGTTTGAGTCCACGAGCTCGAAATCTCCCCGCACGAGCAGCGGACCGTTCACGCAGGTGACTATCTCGGAACTGGACATTACTTCGCCCCTTCCATCTCAACCACATCGGCCGGGTATGGGAACTCGTCAGATGTAATGGGCTGACGCAATGCAGAACGCTCCGCGATCCACGCCGCTAATGCCTCTTCGGCACCCCAGCCATCGATGCACACCGACGCATTCGCCCCAAAGATGATGTCAGCGACAAGATCGGGCTCTTGCTCAGCCAACCCGCCCGCGAGATCTCGACCCGCGATCTGCTCATGTACCGCATCGGCCTCGACGTGCTCATCGAAATAATCAGAGACCGCTTCCCCGTACCCCAGGCGGCGAATCCCATCACCGATCATTCGATTCGGCAGCGAGGAGGTCATCTCATACGCCGCATAGTGCCCCGCACTCGCACCGCGCAAGCGCCGATTGAGGCCGAACATACTCATCATGTTGAATGAGGCGATGATGAGCGCCGGAACCGAATCGAGGTACGCGGCATAGGTGTCATCAAGCCCCAACTCGCGCATCGCCTTCGCGAAGATAGACGAGTGCATTCGCTCCTCGCGACCACCGCCATACTCGTCAGTCTGAATCTCGACGAGGGCAGCCTTTGCGCGCCCGTTCAGGCGCGGTATCGTCCAGGTCTGCGCATCCGCCTCTTTCAGGGTATAGACCGATCTCAGCACGAGATACTCCCGAACATGATCCGCATTCGCTCGCTTGGCAATAAACCGCGCGAGGCTTGGTCCCGGGGTCGGTTTCGTCAGCTCAAACAGCGCCGAGGCTACCGCCTCCGCCTCCGGTTGCGGCAACGGTGTCGGAGGGACAACGGCCCGTAGCTGGCGCTCAAACTCGCGCTCAATCGCGACTCGCGCGGCAACCGTTACGGGGTGCCACTCCCATTCCTCGTCGGCATCAACAACCGATCCATAATGCAGACCGTGCAGCACGAGTAGGCTCACCTGCAAGTCATCATCGCGAAGAATGTCATGCACACTGCCGAGCGCGTTTGCCAGGTTTTCACTGAAACCGGCGAGCGTCTCGTCTGCATCCGAAGCGGGAGCGCGCAGCGCGGCCAGCAGTTGTTCGCTCACGGGCCCTCGGGCTCGGAACGGCGGTTCGGCATAGCGCATCGTGAACCCCTTTCTATTGACCTCTTCACCACAATAGAAACCTCTGCGCGACCCGCGGTAGGGCTTGAACTTACTGGGCATTGGATGGTACCTACGCACCATTCCAGGTTGCTTCAAAGGCTCATCGGGTAAATTTGAGCGTTAGTGCAATATTCAGATGTGCCAAAAAGATATTCGAGGGGACCCGATGGCGAAAAAGAATGAGTGCGAGGAGCCGCGCCGATCAGTCGTGCGTCACGGCAAATTGCGCCGCTCGAGTTCGTGGCGAAACCTCACGCGTGTCGTGCTCACAACGCTGCTCGTCATCGGTTTCAGTGGTGTGGCCACCGCAGCCTACGCGGTGTGGGGCATCGTGCGCGACGCCGAGACGATCGATCTCGGCGTGCCGGTTCCCGTTCCCGATGCTGTTGGCGCGGGCTCGCAGTCGATCGAAGGCGAGCTCAATATCTTCCTTGCTGGCTCAGACACGCGGCAGGGCCAGAGCTACAACGACGGTGAAGAGGGCGAACTCAACGACGTCAACCTCCTGCTTCACATTTCGGCGGATCACCAAAACGCCACCGTCATCAGCTTTCCTCGTGACCTCATGGTGCCGATCCCGAGCTGCCCGAACGAAGAGGGTGTTGAGAATTACTACTCAGCAATGAGCGAGCAGCAGCTGAACAGCGCCATGATGTACGGTGGGCTCCCCTGCGTGGTGCGCACGATCTCGGAACTCACTGGCATGGAGATTCCGTATGCTGCTGTCATCACATTCGATGGAGTGGTCGGCATTTCAAGCGCCATCGGAGGGGTCGAGGTCTGTCTCGCTCAGCCGATTGTTGATCCGAACACCGACCTCAACCTCCCCGCGGGTGATGTGACGCTTGAGGGCTGGGATGCGCTGCAGTTCTTGCGCACCAGGTACGGAGTCGGAGACGGTAGCGACGTAGCACGCATCAGCAACCAGCAGGTCTTTATGTCGGCGCTCATGCGCAAGTTGAAGAGCGCAGAAACCCTGTCTGATCCTATTAAGGTGTGGAGTCTCGCAAAGGCCGCCGTGGATAACATGACGCTTTCGGAGAGCATGAAGAGCGTTCAGTTCATGCAGGCCGCCGCGGGCACAGTGAAAGACATCAACCTCGAGAACATTAACTTCGTACAGTATCCGACGTACGCACACCCCTACCAAGAAGGCAGGCTCACCCCCGACTACGCTTCTGCCCAGACGCTGTTCGACCTCGTGAAGAGTGGTGAGTCATTTGACGTCGCCAGCGTAGGTGAGGGTGCTGCGGTCGAGTCCGCTGAAGAGACTGCGCCGGCGACGGCCCCGGAAACTCCAGTAGAGGGTACCGAGACAACTCCTCCGGAGGGCGCAACCGAGGGTCCAATAGTTCTTCCTGAGAACATCACCGGCCAGTCAGCAAGCACGACCTCATGCTCGGCGGGGCGCACGAGCTACTAGCAACTTGATTTCCGCGCTCAGCAAATTCCCGTTAGACTAAATGGCGCTGCCTGCGCATGGAGACGTGCCGGAGCGGCCGAACGGACTTCACTGCTAATGAAGGGTCGGGGTTAAACCTGACCGGGGGTTCAAATCCCCCCGTCTCCGCCATTTGCTAGGCAGCATTAAGGCCCCTGCTTCCCAATGTTTACATGGAAGTAGGGGCCTTTTCTATTTGCTGAACGCCGCGTGCGACAACATGCTGGGATCAAAGTCTTCAACGCGCGCCAAATCTGACTTCAGCAACACTGTCTAAGTCGCCATCGAACGGTTCGGCGTGTTTCGGGGCACTGGTGAATGCGACGAGACAAGTGTCTCGCAATGAAAAATTCGAGTTTGCGTCGCTGTCGCGGGTGTCTAGTCGTAATAGTGAACAGTTGCGCGGATCTGTTCGGCGTGCGCGTAAATCTCGTCCAAGGAGTCGATTGGATGCCTGGTCTCGTTCTTATCCTCGTCAAAAAGTCCGATGTATCGTTGAGAGGTATTGAACCATAGCCGCGCAATAGGGCGACGGTTGTTGTCGTCCAGCAGCACTCCGAAATAGGTCTTAGTATCGCGTTGGACTATTCTCGATGGCGAAACCTCGCTGCAAGCGATCGCTCGAACGATTTGAAACGCCTCAATCTCCTCGAGCGTCGTTTCTATCCCATTGTTCTTTTCAGCGTTCTCCACTGAAGCTTCTGCGACATGCTCACTCGCTTCGGGCGACGAAACAGAACTGTTGTCGGCGACGACAGCCTGTCCGCCAAGTGCCGCTTTCAGCCGGTCATTTACTCGGTCGTTAAGGAATTGTTTTGCGGCTTTCTCCACAAGACCTGAGAATTGGTCACGAACCTTCTGAGTAAACGCACCCTCGTAGACGCGAGCAGTTAAGAACTTCACCCAATCAGTGTCGGGAGAGGAAAATTGAGCAGCGAGCACCCTCTTGAGTTCACCCACGTACTTAAGTTCTTCTGCAGCGCTGATGATCGAATCGAGATCGAATACTTCTTTGGTGAGCTTGCGAATCTCAGGAACGAGAGCCGGGTCCAGGTCCGAAACCTGCACGACAAGAAACGGCTTCTCGTCCATCTTGTTCGGTGCGTCAAGGTCCGTGAAGAATTGGTACTCATCGCCGTTGGTAAGCACGGCGATACGGGCATTCGCAACTGCGAAGTACCGGAAAAGTTGCGAGGCATGCTTGATATTGAGTGGCGCGCCTATATGTTTACATTCGATAAGGATCTGCACCTCGCCATCCTTCACAATGGCGTAGTCGATCTTTTCACCCTTCTTAGTGCCTACGTCAGCAGTGAATTCGGGAACGACCTCGTTCGGGTTGAAGACGTCATACCCGAGCACTAGGGAGATGAAAGGCATTACGAATGCGTTCTTCGTGGCCTCCTCGGTTTCGATCGATGAGCGTTGCTGTGCAATCTTGGTGGCAAGACTCGACAGGCGTTCGCTGATTTCTACCGACATTGAATCTCCTATGTATCAAAAGCGCAACGTCTCGATCTTATCCTTAAGAGTCACCCCACCCGAGAACTTCCCCGCTCAATAGTCGAGTTCTTCTACGTCTTCTGAAGCCATCGACGCTTCATCCGTCGATTTCATACGGTGCCCAGAGAGGGGATACTAGTGTGCTTGCTATATTTTACCTATGCGTCTTCTAATAGGATGGATAGTCTTTCTGGGCCTCGCGGCTATCTCAAGATGGGTCGTTTCACCGTACTTCTATGACGCGGGTACTAAGCGCTCAACTGAAGTAGGCGAGCTGGACCTTGCTGCGCCCCTGTATGTTGGCATGGCGGCGCCGATTTTTGGGGTGATGATTCCACTCCTGCTTATAGGTGCAGCAATTATCGTAACAATTCAGGTGCTATTCGCACGCTTCGCGAAATGGCTCCAAGGGCGTTGATCTGACAAGCGGACTAAGACTCGTCGAGCACCCGCCGCCGGGGCGAAGTAGTCGCTTTCACGAACAACCTCACGAGCATTCGCTTCTTCTCGAAATAGGCATGCGCCTCGATCTCGCCGTCCGCATACTGCTGCTCGAGTTCTTGCAGCGTTTCATCGGCCGCAGCAGCGTCAAAGCGTGATGCGCTTCCGATCGAAGTGGTCTCGCGTATCCTCACACCACTGAACATTACTGTCCACCCCCGACAAGCTGCCTGAGTGCCAGTGTGAACCACAATCAAAACAGGGTGGCATGCAGGCCGGGCTCGGCTTCTCCTGTGGTCATCGCGTACGAGATCTCCTCAGATGCAATTTGAACCTCGGCAACGAGCTCCGCGTCGCCCGGGCGCCCCGGATCAAGCCACGCGTCATGCATCTCCCGGGGCAGGACGAGCGGCATCCGAGACTCCCCCCGAGATGACACCACCGTCGACGCCTCGCCAAGTCCGTGACGGGTGACCATTGAATAGCTGAGGCCCGATCCACCATCTTCGAGTGTGCGCGGCGCAAGTATCGCCGCAATACCGAAGAGGGCGCCGTCGGGCAGTGCCCAGCGCTTCTTGCCTTCGAAATACCACTCGGCCGGAATGATAGCTCGGTGCTGAAACGGCTTGCGCCATTTCGTCACTAGCGAATCATCGCGAGAGTTGAACGCAGTGAACTTTGCGGGAACCCCGCCCATGTGCAACCACCACCAGGCAAGATCGATGCGCCGACCGTGTTCGTCGGCCGAGATGACCGGGTTCAGGTTTACGCCCTTCTTTTGTGAACGAGTCGTGTTGGCTTTTCCGCCCCACTCCGTCGCCCACTGTGCGAGCAGCGCCATGTTCGCGGGGTCGCTCATTGGTTGCAGATCGTAGGGCAGGGCTCGACCATCTCCCCCACCCAAGCCGTACGATGCGCACATGCCGTCAGCGTACTCCGCTCAGTTTCGAGCCGCCAGGTCCGCCGTGGTGAAGACGACTACGTCAGTGATTCTTTCCACGAGTTGTAGAGGTGAGAAAAGCGACCTCCCTGGGTGATGAGCTCCTGTGGAGATCCGTCTTCCACGACTCGACCAGCTTCCATGACCAACACCCTGTCTGCGATCGCAACAGTCGAAAGGCGGTGCGCGATGATGATTGCCGTTCGGTCTGCAAGCAAGCTCTGGAGCGCATCCTGCACCAGTCGCTCACTCGGCAAATCGAGCGATGCGGTCGCCTCATCAAGTATGAGCACGGCCGGGTTCGCCAGGAATGCACGCGCAAATGAAATGAGCTGTCGCTGACCCGCCGAAACACGTCCGCCGCGCTTGTTCACATCGGTGTCGTACCCATCAGGGAGTTCCAAGATGAATTCATCGGCCCCGACCGCGCGGGCGGCCGCCCGTATCTCCTCGCTGGACGCGTCGGGGTTGCCAAGCGCGATGTTCTCGGCGACCGTACCGCTGAAGAGGTATGCCTCCTGGGTGACCATGACAATGGCGCGATGAAGGTCGGCCGATGAGAGATCACGCAGATCCACACCGTCGAGAAGCAACCGACCCGAGCTTGGATCATAAAACCTCGCGATGAGCTTTGCGAGGGTCGACTTGCCAGCACCGGTCGTTCCGACGAGCGCGACGGTCTGGCCACCTGCAATCTCGAGATTACAGTCGCTGAGCACAGTCGTGCCCGCGTCATACGCAAAGCTCACCCCGTCAAACTTCAGTGAGCCGCTCACGCTGCCAAGTTCAACAGGATGCGTGGGATCTTCGACGGTGGGCTCTTCCTCTAGCACCCCTGAAACCTTTTCGAGTGCTGCAACCGCGGCTTGATAGGAGTTCAGGAACATCGCGACGTCCTCGAGCGGACCAAAGAAATTGCGCACGTACAACAGCGCGGCAAGGAGCACGCCAATTGCGAGAGACCCGTCAACCACCCGAAACGCACCCCAGGCGAGTGTGATCGCGATTGAAACATTGCCGAGCAGGATGAGCCCGGGATCGAGCACGCCAAACAGGTTGATCACTTTCAAATTCGCGAGTCGATAGTCCTCTGAGACCTTGGCGAACTCACGGTTATTCCGCTGTTCACGACGAAAGGCTTGCACGGCGCGGATACCCGTCATCGTCTCGACGAACTGAACGATGAGCCTCGCGCTCACCACGCGCGTCGCGCGGTATCCCTTCTGCGATTGAACAATGAACCACCAGAGGAGGAGTGCGAGCGGCACCCCCATGCCCACTACGACGAGCCCGCTTCGCCAGTCGAGCAGGAACAGGGCGGCGAGGGTGAATATCCCGAGCAGAACGGCGTTGATGAGTTCGCTCAGGCTCCCGCCAAGCAGCTCCTGGATCGATTCGAGGTCGCTCGTTTGTCGCGAAATAATGCGTCCGGAGGTGTACCCCTCGTGAAACTCGAGACTCAATCGCTGCGTGTGACGGAAAATGCGTGTACGCAGCTCAAGCATCACCGACTGAGTGAGTTTCGCGATGAGCACGACATACCAGCCAAGAAGCGCTGCACCGAGCCCGCCCACAACGAGGTATGCGGCGGTGATGCCGACGGCTGGTGCCCAATCCCCCTGCGAAAGCACACGCGGAAGCGCGGTGTCAATCCCGTAAGCGATGAGGCTCGGCCCGATTGCGCTCAGCGCCGATGACACCACAACGACGACGGCGGTGAGCGCAATGAGCTTGCGGAACGGTTGCAGCAGCGAGCCCAGCAACTTCAGCGAGCGGCGCCTGATCGCTCGACTTTCTTCCCGCGAATATGTGTGGCGATCCTCACCCTGTGTGCCACGCACGCTCTCGCCACTCATGAGTCACCTTCTTCCTCGAGGGTTGAGAACAGGAAGCGGTAGTGCGCACTCGACCTCAGTAAGTCGCTGTGTGTGCCCACTTGGGTGACTCGGCCGTTTCGCAGTACGGCAACTCGATCCGCCATCGCAACGGTCGAGGGGCGGT
Source organism: Leucobacter denitrificans (assembly GCA_040393365.1). Taxonomy (GTDB): domain Bacteria; phylum Actinomycetota; class Actinomycetes; order Actinomycetales; family Microbacteriaceae; genus Leucobacter; species Leucobacter denitrificans_A. The sequence continues at coordinate 11,380 of JBEBUJ010000009.1, read as the reverse complement.
GCGCGACGATGAGAGCGGTCGTGGTCGCGAGCACCCGCCTGAGCGCCTCCTCGACCATCGCCTCGGTATCGACGTCAAGGGCAGAGAGCGGATCGTCAAGCACCAGCACACTCGGCGCTGCCGCCACCACCCGCGCGAGCGCAAGGCGCTGACGCTGCCCGCCTGAGAGACTCAGGCCCTCTTCACCGACTGGGGTGTCAAGCCCCCCAGGTAGGTCATACGCAAACTCCGCCTGTGCGACTTCGAGGGCTTCGCGCAGCACACGCTCGGCCTCCGGGCTTCCGGGCTCCAAGTCTTCGCGACCGAGCAAAACATTCTCGCGCACGCTCGCCGAAAAAAGAATCGGGTCTTCAAACGCGATGCCGATGTGCCGGCGCAAATCTGCGAGGCTGAGCTCTCGCACATCAACGCCATCGAGCTCAACCGCGCCGCCGGTCACGTCGTACAGCCGAGTAGGAAGCGTTGTCAGCGTCGTCTTTCCGCTGCCGGTCGCGCCGACCAGCGCCATCGTCTCCCCTGGCTTGAGCACGAGATCGAGACCATCAACGAGATCGCGCTCCCCACTTCTCGCGTCTTGAAACCGGAAGCTCACATTGCGAAACACCAGCTCGCCGCGGGACTGCTCGGCTGTGCGGGGGCGAGGTGGATCCACTATCTCAATTTCAGTGTCGAACACATCAAACACGCGATCGACCGAGGTCCGCGCGTCGATCATGAATGAGAAGAGGAACCCGAGCGAATTCATCGGCCAACGGAGCGCTACCGCGAGCGCAAAGAATGCAAACAGCTCGCCAACCGTGATGTGCTCCACGCTCACAAGTACGATTCCGGTAAGCAGACACAGGCCGAGCGCCATCGCGGGCACCATGTCGTACGCAAACCACATGACACCGACCTCGCGGGCCTTGCGCATCTCGGTGCCACGCAGTGATTCGGCCTTCAGCCGAAACTGGCCGAGCGCATGGCCTCCCCGACCAAATGCCTTGAGCACACGAATCCCGTGCACGCTCTCCTCTACTGACGTAGCGAGGTCACCCGCCTGATCCTGACTCGTGCGCGAAAGCGTTCCATACTTCTGCTCGAAGCGGTATCCGACGATCCAGATGGGAAGCGAGCACAGGAAGAATACGAGACCGAGTGCCCAGTGCCAGCGAAACAAGAGTGCGATTCCTGCGAGCATGGTCACCAGGTTCACGAAGAGCATGATTGCGCCGAAGGTGAGCCAGCGCCGAATGCGCCCGATGTCTTGCATCATGCGACTCAGCAACTGACCCGACTGCCAACGGTCATGAAACGAGACTGAAAGCCGCTGCAGCCGCTCATAAAAGGCCTGACGAATCGCAAACTCGACCTCGGTCATTGGGCGCAGCACCAATGTGCGTCTCAGAAAAATGAAGCCGGCCTCGGCCACGCCCAGCGCGAGCACGCCCAAGATGGCCCACACGAGCATCTGTCGGTTGCCTGAGCTTACCGGCCCATCAACCACCCACTGCAGCAGGAGAGGAATAGCGAGACTTGCACTTGTCGCGAGCAGCGCAGCGCAGAGTCCGCCGATAACTCTCGGCATGGCTGGTTTGACGAACGGCCAAAGCCTTGCGAGCGAGCGAGGAAGCGAAAGTGGAGGTGGTGTGGTCATAGTGCCCTAGGAAAACGATACTGCTTCGGGCACGTCAGCACGAGAGCCGCTCACGGCGACCGGTTCTAAAACGCGAATGCGCAGCCGAGTAATACTCCGTAAGCGAGCGCAGAGATGCTCGTGAGCTGCAGCACGATGATGAGCTCCCGCGCCGTCTTTGCAGTGAGGGCGATAATGATCGCGGGAAGCGCGGCCACGAACACAAACCAGACGAGCACCATTCCTGGCTGCACCGCCGAGTAGAGCAGCGGTACCCCAAACGGCAACAGCACGCAGACCACGAACAGAATGCGCGACGGCAAATCTCCAATGCGCACCGCGAGCGTACGCTTGCCCGCGAGCCGGTCGGTAGGGATATCCCGGATGTTGTTGACGACCAACACGGCCACGGCGAAGAGGCCGACACCGGCTCCCGCGATCCACATTTCTTGATTCTGCGTGTCGGTCTGCAGGTACACCGTGCCCACCGTGGCCACGAGGCCGAAGAAGATGAACACCACAACTTCGCCAAGCCCGGCGTACCCGTAGGGTCGCTTCCCACCTGTGTAGAACCACGCTGCGACAATCGCTATCGCGCCGAGTGCGAGGAACCACCAGCGCTCACTCAGCACTACAGCGACGAGGCCAGCGGCTGCGGCGAGCGCAAAGAATACGAGAGCGAGCGTGAGCACGCGCTTCGGATTCACGAGGCCCGACCCCGTGAGCCGCGCGGGACCGACGCGGTACTCGTCTGTGCCCCGAATGCCGTCGGAATAGTCATTCGCGTAATTCACGCCGATCTGCAAGAAAAGCGCCACGGCAAGGGCAAGCAACGTCAGCGTAAGCGAAAAGCCCTGAAGCATGTGCGCGATACCGGCACCCACGGCAATCGGAGCGACAGCGAGGGGGAGGGTTCGGAGCCTGGCACCACCGATCCAGTCGCGACTCGTCACTCGCCCCCGCTCACCCGCGGCAATGAGTTGCTCGGCCGCCGCTCTGCGTGCGGGGTTGCCAGATCGTTTGGGATGCTTGCTACTCACTCGTCTGCTCCTTTGGCCGCAGCCGGGTCCGTTGTCTGAGGCACGCGAAGTCGCGCGAAGCTCTGCCGCAGCGTGCCGATCCACGTCTCGATAGCCCGCAAATCAGGTTTGCCGCCGACGAGCCTTGGTAGCGTCTCGGTTTCGGTCGCCCATTCAGGTGCTGCGGCCGCGCCAAGCCGGGTGCGGATCGCCTCACGCACCTCGTCGAACGGTACCGCGCCCGGTTCGGTTTCTACAACGAGGCTTGGGCGCTCGCCCCATTCTGGGTGCGCAACTGAGAGTGCGACTGCGCTTCCCCATCCCGGTAGCTCGCGGGCGACACGTTCGATCTCGTCGAGCGAGACGTTCACCCCGCCTGAGATGAGCACTCGGTCAAGGCGCCCGGTTACCGTGAGCATTCCGCCGAGGAGTTCACCCGAATCACCGGTGCGGAACCAGCGCACGTCATTGCCATCGCGGTCTTGCTCAACGATGAACCGTTCGTTCGTGAGGGCGTCATCGCCCACGTACCCGAGGGCAAGCATGCTGCCAGCGAGTTGCACTTCGCCGTCGCGGATCCGCACTCGAGTGTCACCGATTTCAACTCCGTCGTAGACGCACCCGCCCGCGGTTTCCGTCATGCCGTAGCTGCGGCGAAGTTTGACACCGAGCAGGTGCGCACGCCTACGCTGCTCAAGGGACACCGACTGACCACCGACGAGTACGGCGTCGAATTGACGGAGCGTGTCTGCAGCTTCATCATCGTGCTCGGCAACGTCAAGCAGCCTCGTAAGCTGCACAGGAACGACTGAGATGTAACGTCGCTCGTGCGTCATGGTGTCTGCAAGATCGAGCAGGGTGCGCCCATCGGCATTCGGTGGAGCAAATACGGGCTCTATGCGCGTCGAGGCACTACGAACGAGCATCTGTAGCCCCGAGATGAGGTTCGGAGGAAGTGAGACAAGCCACTGCCCCGCGCCTCCAAATTCCTCTCGGGTTGCGGCGGCGCTGACCCCCAGCGCCTCAGCCGAAAGCGCGACGGTTTTGGGGATGCCACTCGACCCCGAGGTGCGCACCACAACCGCAGTGCCCTCAGGAAGAGTCATCGATTTGAGCGCCTCGATTTCGGGGTCGCTGGGGTCAATGCCCGATGCAAGCGGCAGTATCGGCGCGCCCCCAGCAAGCGCATCGTCGAGGGCAGCAATAAGCCACGCGCGATCATCAACGGGAACCACACGAAGAGTGAGCGGATCAGTCACCCCTCTAGGGTACAACTCTCGTCGCGTATGGGTGCCTTCCGCCCCTGCTCCCCACCCACGCCCAGCACCCGCACCCGCATCGACATCAGCGCCCACATCCACACCAGCGCCCATACAGGAATTCCTAGTTCAAACAGGAAGGAACTAGCGAAATCATCCTGTCCGGCTGCATAAAACCGCGTGAGTGACGCGGACCAACCTCAGTAGTAGTAAGGAAACGGCGCCCAATCGGCTTCGCGCTTCTCGAGGAACGAGTCGCGCCCCTCAACTGCCTCGTCGGTGCCATATGCGAGCCGGGTGGTCTCACCGGCAAACAACTGTTGCCCCACGATTCCGTCGTCAACCGCGTTCATCGCGTATTTCAGCATGCGGATCGCAGTCGGAGACTTTCCAAGTATCGTGCGCGCCCATTCGACTCCGACCATCTCGAGCTCTGCGTGAGGCACGACTTCATTCACTGCACCAATCTCACGGGCGCGTTCGGCGTCGTACTCACTTGCGAGGAAGAAGATTTCACGGGCAAACTTTTGACCAACCTGACGCGCGAAGTAGGCGCTGCCATACCCTGCGTCAAATGAGCCCACATCGGCATCGGTCTGCTTGAACTTGGCGTGTTCGCGGCTCGCGATAGTGAGGTCGCAGACTACATTGAGCGAGTGGCCTCCGCCCGCGGCCCATCCTGGCACGAGTGCAATCACGATCTTGGGCATGAAGCGGATCAGGCGCTGCACCTCGAGAATGTGCAGGCGGCCAGCGCGAGCCTGCGCCTCTGGACCCACTGCCGTTTCAGAGTCTGAGTACTTGTATCCGTCGCGGCCGCGAATGCGCTGGTCACCGCCCGAGCAGAATGCCCACCCGCCGTCTTTCGACGAGGGCCCGTTACCGGTGAGCAGCACTACCCCAACCTTGGGATTCACTCGAACTCGCTCAAGCGCGTCGAACAGTTCATCAACGGTGTGCGGGCGGAACGCGTTTCGCACCTCGGGACGGTCGAACGCAATGCGCGCGATACGACCATCAAGGCTAAGATGAGCCGTGATATCGGTGTAGTTCGCTGCGCCGGGAGCGGTCTCCCAAACTGCGGGATCGAAGATATCTGAGACACCGTTACCTGGAACCTGCTGGCTTGTCATGCTCCTAGCTTACGCAGCGCGGCCGCGTCACAGCTCTGCGCTCGGCACGGGCGGCTCTGCCTGTGTGCGCTTTGGTCGTTTCGGCTTCGGCGCAGGGAGAACCGAAGTGGTGAGACCTATGAGCTCGGTGAGCCAGTCCCGATCCTCCCATCGATCTCCGCTCACTCTGAAGTACAGCTTTGACCCCGGATACGCCGGAGCCTCGTCGGGCTCGCCGATGAACGCCCGCCCCTCGTCAGTGGGCTTTACATACAGTTCGTCATCACAGACAAACGCCACTGGTTTCTCGTCGCAGTACAAACAGTATTCTCCGAACATCTTGCGGGTGCGAATGTTCGGGAGCGCAGTCAGCTGGTCAGTGAGAAACTCCATCGTTTCTGCTCGGGTACTCATGCCGAAAGCATAAGCCTCACCGCCGACATTCGGCTGCGCGAGAAGCCTCCAAGTGGGAGGATCGAACCATGACTACGCCGACGTTGAAGGATCTACTCGACACCGCACACGTGGTTGCGATTCCGACGCGCACAAGATTTCGTGGCATTTCGTTGCGTGAGGCGGTCATTTTCGAAGGCCAGAACGGTGCGAGCGAATTCTCACCATTCACCGAGTACGACGATGCAGAGTCGTCGAGGTGGCTCGAAGCCGCGATCGAGTTCGGGTGGGGTGAGTTCCCTGAGACGATCAACGATGTCATCGCGGTGAACGCAACCGTGCCAGCGGTCGACGCCGACGAAGTCGCGGGCGTACTCGCCAGGTTTCCTGGGTGCACTACGGCGAAAGTTAAGGTCGCTGAGCGCGGGCAGACCCTCACTGACGATGTGGATCGTGTGCGTGCGGTGCGAGAGACGCTCGGACCCGACGGGTTCATCCGAGTAGATGCGAACGGTAACTGGTCGGTGGCCGAGGCACTCGAGGCGCTCACCGCACTCGCTGAATTCGGCCTCGACTACGCAGAGCAGCCGTGCGCGACGATAGACGAGCTTGCTGAGCTTCGAAAGCGACTCATGACTACGGACCAGAAGGTCTGGGGTTCGACTCCGATACGCATTGCTGCCGACGAGAGCGTACGCAAGGCCGAAGATCCACTCGCCGTTGCGCGCGCCGGGGCGGCGGATCTCATCATCGTGAAAGCGCAACCGCTCGGAGGCATTGCGTCGGCCCTGCGCATCATCAATGAGGCAGAGCTGCCCGTCGTGGTCTCAAGCGCGCTCGACACTTCGGTCGGCATCTCGATGGGTCTCCACCTTGCTGCGGCACTACCCGAGGGCGCGCTCGCGGGCGCGTGTGGGCTAGGTACGGTCGCGCTCCTTGAGGGTGATGTCGCGATGGATCCACTGCTCCCACTGAACGGTGAGCTTTCAGTGCGCAGGCCCGCCCTCAATTTCGCAGCCCTCAATCGCTACCGCGCCGACGCCGACCGCGAGGCCTGGTGGCGCGAGCGCATCGAGCGCTGCTTCGCACAACTCCTTCCTGCTCCTCACGAGTAGGCGTCCGGAGGGAGCCAGGAGATGACCCAGGAATTCGACTACACACTTGATTTCGACAGCATCGATTTTCGGAAACAGCCTGAGCTGTATCGCAGTGGACGTGGTGAGCAGGGCGTGCTCAAGGTCGAACCCTATAAGTCTGAAATACTTCCGCACTGGCGATTTGCCACACCTGAACTGGCAACTGCATCGAGCGAAAAGATACTCGCGATGTTCTACGTTTACCTTGACCAAGGCGACTTCGTTGGGGCAGACATGGCCCGCAAGTTTCTTCAGATGGGATTCACGAGAGCCAGACGTTATGCCAACTATTCCGGAGGCAAGAAGTACAAGGGCCCAGTTCCCGATGACAAGAAGGGTCAGAGCGGCTCACACGGTCGCCCCGAGAACCCGCGCCAGAAGGAGGACCCGGTAAAAGCTGAAAGCGCTCGCATTTTCTGTGAGAAGTGGCAAGAGGCCGCGGCCGATCCACGCTACAAAGAGCTTCGCGATCGCCACCGCGAACTCTATCCGTAACACATCGGGTCCAAGCAGGACCCTGATCCACCCAGCCGATCTGATGCCAAATCTTTTTCATTTTGACCCGCTCAGTGCTGACGCCACATCCGTTCGGAACGTTTGCTTTAGTTGCGCCTACAACTACATTGTGTCTATCATTTAGTTACATATACAACTAAAGGAGAATCCACCATGGCTTCATTCACAATCTTCGGTACCGGCAACATGGCAAACGCAATCGGTGGGGTGCTCGCAGCGGGCGGCGCCTCGGTCGATTATGTCTCGCACGAACAGGCCGACAACGCAGCAGTGAATGGCGACACCATCGTTCTCGCGGTCCCCTACCCGGCCGTTGCAGAGATCCTCAAGAACAACGCAGACAAGTTCGCGGGCAAGACCGTCGTAGACATCACCAACCCGCTGAACTTCGAGACCTTCGACTCGCTCACGGTTCCAGTCGGCAGCTCGGCAGCAGCTGAGATTCAGGCAGCACTGCCGAGCTCGCGCGTGCTCAAGGCATTCAACACCAACTTCGCCGCAACGCTTGCTTCGGGCAAGGTTGGCGACACGAAGACCACCGTGCTCATCGCGGGCGATGACGCAGCCGCGAAGTCGGCTCTCGTCGTGGCAGTTCAGGCCGGTGGCCTCGGTGCAATCGACGCGGGCTCACTGAAGCGCGCGCACGAGCTCGAAGCAGTAGGGTTCCTACAACTCACCCTCGCAGCGGGCGAGAAGATCTCATGGACCGGCGGCTTCGGAGTGAACAACTAATCAGCCAATTGAAGGGTCGCGCCTCACAATTGACGTGCGACCCTTCTGCATGCTCTGAGTGGGGCACCAGTCGCACCGCTCAGAGGATCCATACGGGAGTGTGTCGCGTCTGAAAACTAGGGGGATGAATACACAACCAAGTAGAAATTGAGATGAAATGAAAGCATGGCAATTCACAGGAACCAACAATCCTCTTGAGCTCAACGAGGTCCCCGAACCCACCGCAGGGCCGGGTCAGGTTGTCGTCACAGTCCGAGCAGCAGGCGTCTGCCATTCCGACGTGTCCACTCTCGACGACGAGGGCTGGATGGGACTCTTTCCCACGCTCCCCCGCACCATGGGCCACGAGAACGCAGGCGTCATCTCTGAGGTCGGCGAAGGCATGGACCACTGGAAGGTGGGCGACCGCGTTGGTCTTGCGCCCGTGTTCTCTGACGGCGACGCACTCGGGTATGGCAAGTGGGACGGCGGTTTCGGCCCGAAGCTACTCGCGACTGACGACAACCTCGTCAAGCTTCCTGACGAAGTCTCGTTTGAGCTCGGCGCGATGGCAACCGATGCAGGCCTGACCTCGTACCACGCCATCATGGCGGTCGGTGAGGTGACGAAGGGGACGAAGGTCGGAGTGATCGGACTCGGTGGTCTCGGCTACATCGGCGCACGCGTCGCCGTACTCTCCGGCGCTGAGGTATACGGCGCAGATCTCAGCCCGGCCGCGCGCGAACTCGCGGGCGAGATCGGCCTCGCGGGTGTTGGTGAGTCGATCGAGGAGTTCGCCGACAAGGGCCTCGAAGTGATTGTGGACTATGCCGGATTCGGCGTCACGACCGAATCGGGCGTGAAGGCACTCTCGGAGTTTGGTGTGTTCGTGCAGGTGGGTATGGGCAAGCTCGAGGCTCGCCTCGATACCCTCCAGGTCATCACCAAGCAACTGACGGTGAAAGGGTCGAAGTCTGGCACGAAGGAGGATCTCGAGAACCTCTACGAACTCATGCGATCCGGCGATCTCAATCCCCCAGTGAACCTCATCACCCACGCTGAGATTCCGGGGGCGATCGATCGCCTCCGCGAAGGTGGGGTAGTCGGGCGCCTAATCGCGGTCTAGTACGAAGCTCAGTTTTGGTCGGGATCGGTGGAGCGTTCGGTCTATTGTATTAAACTGGGTCCCCCCGGGTGTCACCTTGGGTGCCAGGCGAACCCCGATGCGCGACTATCCCGAACGCCCCACCGATCCTCCTCGCTACAAACCAACCTGTTACCCTAGACCTCATGCATACGCATTACTTCTTTATCTAATTCGATGATCGGCCATTCGTAACTCCGACATCGAGGAAGTACTTTGCGTACCCAAAATTATTCTGGGGTGCTCTCGCGCACCCAAATCACCCTCGCCTCCGCATCCGTTTCGCGCGGCGGCAACCAGATTCTCAACGAAATAGACCTGTCGATCTCCGCGCACTCTCGCGTCGGCATCGTCGGCGAGAACGGTCGCGGGAAATCGACCCTGTTGCAATTACTCGCGGGCACCCTCAGCCCCGACAGTGGATCAGTCATCCGCACCGGGTCGATCGGCGTCGCAGACCAGGAGATGCCCACGCACGATGACCGCACGGTCGAAGACGCGGTCACCGAAGCAATCGCGGAATCGGCAGCGGCGCTTGAGCAGCTCGATGCAGCGGCTGGGGATCTTGCACACGGTGACGATCCACATGCGGCAACACGCTACGCCGAAGCGCTCGAGCACGTCGAGGCACTCGATGCCTGGGATGCGGAGCGTCGAGTCACGCTCGCACTCCGCGAGCTTGACGCAGACTTTGGCCGTGATCGCAGGCTTGACACCCTCTCAGTCGGGCAGCGATATCGCGTGCGACTCGCGTGCCTGCTCGGCGGAGACCACAACCTGCTCCTACTCGACGAGCCGACAAACCATCTCGACCGCGCGGGGCTTGAGTTTCTCACGGCCAGCCTACGGTCGAGGCAGGGTGGGGTCGCGCTCGTAAGTCACGACCGCGCCTTGCTCGCAGACGTGACCAACACGATCATCGATCTCGATCCGACCTTCGATGGCAAAGCGCGCGTGTACGGGGGGTACGCCGCGTACCGCGAGGGGCGGGTCGCCGAAGTCGCGCGCTGGGAACAGCAATACGAGCGCGAACAAGCAGAACTGGTGCAACTCCAAGAAGACCTGGTTGCGGCGCAAAACCGGCTTTCGACCGGATGGCGACCCGACAAGGGCACGGGCAAGCACCAGCGCCAGAGCCGGGCAGCGGGCATTACGCAGTCGGTCCACCGCCGAAAGCAGGCGCTCGAGGCGCATGCGGTCACGGTGCCCGAGCCACCACTGCGATTCCGCTTTCCAGAGCTCAGGGCGCGTTCCGGGTCAATGCTCGTCGAGGCCAATGGGGTTGCGCTGCACGAGCGGCTCGCGCCGGTTCCTGCGCTCACCGTGCGGGGTGGATCGAAACTCCTCATCACCGGGCCGAACGGTGCCGGCAAGTCAACCCTGCTCAGGTTGCTCGCCGGCGATCTTGAACCCGACTCGGGGAAGGTATCGCGATCCACCGGTTCACGCATCGCGCTGCTCAGTCAGGAGTCTGACCTGCCACAGCAACGAACCGCAGCCGATGTTTTCCGGTCTGCGACGGCGGGTGGCGACACGGTGTCGCTCGGGTCACTCGGGCTGCTGCGCTTTGCAGACACGTCGAAGCGTGTCGGCGAGCTCTCGATCGGGCAACAGCGACGCCTCGATCTCGCGATCACGCTTGCGAGCAAGCCGCACGTGCTCTTGCTCGACGAGCCGACGAACCACCTGTCGATTGCGCTCGTGGACGAGCTCACCGAGGCACTCAGGGCAACGCCCGCCGCGGTCGTGGTGACGAGCCATGACCGGCAGCTCCTCCGCGATCTCGCCGACTGGCCACGCATCGAACTCGCCCCCGCGATGCACGAAAAAGCAGCGCTAAGAAGTTAAAGAGGAGGCGAGGCGTTTAAGCACTTCGCTTAAACGCCTCGCCGATCCACAAGATTACAAACGAGCTGCGGCGCGGCGCGCACCCTCACCGAGCGACTCGAGCTTCGCCCACGCGATCTGCTCGTGTACCCGGCCGCCCAGCCCGCAGTCGGTTGCAGCGATAACTCGCTCGGGTCCAACGATCTGTGCGAAGCGTTCGATGCGCTGCGCGACAAGGTCGGGGTGCTCGACGAGGTTCGTCGAGTGGCCAACGACGCCCGGCACGAGAATGAGGTCGTCAGGGATGAGATCCTTGTTCTCTTCCCAGACGGCCCACTCGTGCTCGTGCCTCGCGTTCGCGGCCTCGAACGAGATCTGTCCGACGTTCGCGCCGAGCACAGTCTTCAAGATGTGCTTGAGTTCGATATCGGTTGTGTGCGGGCCGTGCCACGAGCCCCAGCACAGGTGCAGACGAATTTGCTCCTTTGGCAGGCCCGCGATGGCCGCGTTGATGGCATCGATGCGGATCCGCGTGAACGCAAGATAGTCTTCGACACCCGGCTCGGGGTTGATCTGATCCCAGTTCTCCGCGAGTGACGGATCATCAAGCTGCAGGATAAGCCCGGCATCAGTGATCGCACGGTATTC